>NZ_DAGX01000007.1 GCF_002498315.1 Methanofollis sp. UBA420 | reverse complement strand
GATTGTCGTCGAAGTCAAGGAAGCTGAGGGCGGTGCCGCAGGTGCTGCGGTCGCCGGTGCAAACCCGCAGTTCCTCGAGATCGAGAAGAGACTCGATGACATCGAAACGAAGATTGAGTTCGTAAATGCCGAGGTCGCCCAGCGTGTCGGTCGTAAGATCGGCCGTGACATCGGCATTCTCTATGGACTGGTGGCCGGACTGGTCGTCTTTGAGATGATCGTGTTCCTGCTCCCGAAAATAATGAAACTGATGATGTAAGGAGGCGAGATCAGTATGTTCAAGTTTGAGAAGGAACAGGCCGTTTGGGACTTTAACGGCATCAAGATCGGTGGCCAGCCGGGTGAGTACCCGAGAGTGCTTGGCGCATCCATCTTCTACAACAAGCATGAGGTAGTGCTCGACGACCACACTGGAAAGATCGACAAGGCAAAGGCCGAGGCGCTCTGGAACCGGACCCAGGAACTGTATGACCAGACCGGGAACCCGTTCTTCATCCAGATCATCGCCGAGCACGGCGAGGCGTTCGAGAGCTACTTCGACTGGTTCTGCTCGATCGATGACAAGACCCCGTTCCTGATGGACTCCTCGGCCCCGGACGCACTCGCTCACGCCTGCAAGTACGTCACCGAGGTCGGCATCGCGGACCGCGCGATCTACAACTCGATCAACGGCTCCATCACCCCGGAGAGCATCGAGGCCCTGAAGAACTCGGACGTCAACTCGGCGATCGTCCTCGCCTTCAACCCCGGTGACCCGTCGGTCGCCGGCCGTGAGAAGGTGCTGCAGGACGGCGGTGTTGCGGGCCAGGCACAGTCCATGCTCGCCATTGCCGAGGAATGCGGCATCACCCGCCCGATCCTCGACACTGCGGCCACTCCGCTCGGCCTCGGTTCCGGCGGCTCCTTCCGTGAGATCCTTGCCTGCAAGGCGATCCACGGCATGCCGACCGGCGGCGCCTACCACAACATGACCGTCTCCTGGACCTGGCTCAAGCGCTGGCGCAAGAGCGTCCTCGCCTCCCAGTACGAGGGCAAGGACCTCCTCCTCGAGCAGATGTCCCACCACCACTTCGGTGGCATGGAAGGCATCAGGCAGACGGCATGGGCATCCCCTGATATCGGCTGCAACATCATGGCCATGACCCTCGGTGCGGACCTGATCATGTTCGGGCCTATCGAGAACATGGAGGGCATCGCCACCGCGGCCGCATTCAGCGACATCGTCCTTGCCGAGGCTCTCAAGGAGCTCGGCGGCGAAGTTCAGGCCGAGAAGCACCCGATCAAGATGCTCGTCTAAATCCAATCTCCTTTTTTTCTTTTTGTTCCCGGCAGTGCCGGGCTTTGTATGCACCTTCGCGTGGGTTCTGTTGGTACGTGGGTGTGATGAACATCAGGCCCGGAAAAACGCTTCAGGCGGATCTCTGAAAGAGCGCTTGCCCTCTGCCTTCCCTCTAAAGTTCACAGAGGACTACTCGAAAATCGAATGGCTTTCTCAAGCTCGCTCCTGCTCGCACCTCGAAGACCTAACGGTCTTCTTGAGTTTGCTATCGCTCGTTCCCCACTCAGGATTGGAACGGGGAAGATAGAGCAGAAACTGCTGAAGAGAGGATTGCCATCCCCGCATATCCTAACGCGGGGGGCCGGGGGGGCAAAAGCCCCCCGGAGGAGAGCCTCAACCTCCCCTCACCACATCCCATCCAGATATACAAGGCTCTCCCCCACGGCCGCTGGTTTCAGCACCTCGATAACGGCGGTCGCCGACGGGGAGAGGGCAGACCTGACGGCCGAAAAGTCGATGCATCCGGAACCGCAGGCGGCGTGCTCGTCCATCGTGCCGCGGTTGTCGTGGAGGTGGAGGTGGACAGGTCGTCCTTCCCTGAGGAAGGCATCGAGAGTGCCGGTGAGGCAGGCGTGGCCGACGTCGAGGGCGAAGCCGAGACCGAGGTCGTCAAGAACGGGCAGGAGGCCGGGGTCCCTGAAGTGGCAGCAACTCCATGAGCCCATGTTCTCGATAGCAAAGGTGACCGCGGCGCCCTCCTGGAGGCGAGAAAGATCGCGGAGGGAGGAGAGGAGCGCCGCCTCCGAAGCCGCCCATACTCCTCTCTCCATGCAGAAGCCCGGATGGATGACAAGCCTCTCCGCCCCGATCTCGTCGCAGATGACGGCGAGGTCGGCGATGATCTGCACAGACGCCTCTCGCATCCTCTCGTTGGGGGTGGCGATGTTGAGGTCGGAGGTGGGGGCATGGACGATGTACCTGAGATCGAAGGATGTGCAGACGTCGGCACAGGAGAAGAGTGAGTGTGAGGAGTCGGAAAGAATTTCGACGAGGGGGACGGCACGGGCAAGAGTCTCCAGAGCCTCGCCGAGGGGTCTGTCCATCAGGCAGTACGTCGAGGCACCGACAGGGACGGTCATTCCCGGGCCGCCACCAGGTCTCCCAGTTTTTCGAGGAGTTCGGGCACGCTCCTGACCATCAAGGCGCCGTCCCGGCAGAGGGTCATGAAGATGGAGGTCGCCTCGCCCCCCGTATAGTCACGCACAGAAAAGGGCGTCCCCGAAGCGGAGAGCACGAAGATGGGAAGGCCCTGCCGTCCGGTGAGGGCCCTGAGATTGGCGATATTCCCGGGCCCCACCGGCATCTCGGTGACGACGACGGCGTCGGCGGTCCTGAGGATATCGGCAAGGGACGCAAGGGAAGCAGACGAGACGGGGGCGAAGGGGGATTCCTTCACGACGTCGATGCCGAGGGCCTCGGCGGCGATACAGTCTGAGTCGTTGGCCGAAAGAACGCCTGCCGTAAGATGATGTCCCCGGGCGGAGAGGGCGTACATCGTCTCGGCCCCGGTGGCCCCGCCGCAGACGACATGGATGTGCAGACCGCCGCCATCCCCGGTCAGGGCAGGTTCATACCGCGGGACGAGGTACGGCCGGCCGGTGAGGGGATGCGTCCTGACCATCATCCCGACCCCGAAGACCCTGCGGATGGTCTCGTCGGTGAGCACCTCTGCCGGTACACCGGCGGCGACGACCCGGCCCTTCTCCATCAGGACGATCCTGTCGCAGAAGCAGGCCGCAAGGTTGAGGTCGTGGAAGACGCCGATGACCGTGACACGGGGGGTCAGTTCCCTGATGATGGAGAGGATCTCGATCTGGTGGCTGATGTCGAGGTGGGAGGTGGGTTCGTCGAGGAGGAGGACCTTCGGTTGCTGGGCGAGGGCGCGGGCGATGAGCACCCGCTGGCGTTCGCCCCCGCTGATCTCGGTGATGAGACGGTCGGCAAGGTGGGCGGTGTTGGTCTGCTCCATCGCCTCCCGGCAGATCAGATAGTCCTCCTCTTTCATCGAGGAGAGAGGGCCGAGATAGGGGTGGCGGCCCATCTGCACGATCTCCTCGACGGTGAATGCGAAGGTGATGCCAGTCTCCTGCGGGACGGCGCCGACCCGCGTGGCAAGTTCCCTGATGGAATATTCCGATATCTCTTTCTGCTCGATAGAGACTGTCCCGGCTGCGGGTTTGAGGATCCGGGAGAGAGCACGCAGAAAGGTGGTCTTCCCTGAACCGTTCGGCCCCAGGATCCCGATGAAGGACCCCTCGGTCACGGCGAGCGAGACCGCCTGCAGCACCGGGGTGTCGCCATAGGCGACGCCAAGGTCCTCGGTTCTGACCATTATCTCTGTCATGTCCGTGTCCTGCTCCGTAAGAGATAGATGAAGAAGGGTGCGCCAAAGAGCGACGTGACGATACCGACCGGGATCTCGCTCGGCATGGTGCGGGCGAGGGTGTCTGCCCAGAGGAGGAGAATGGCGCCGGCCATCATGGAGGCGGGGACGAGGATCCGGTGGTCGGGGCCGACAAGAAGGCGCATCACGTGCGGTGTGATGAGCCCGATAAAGCCTATGGAGCCGGCGACTGAGACGGCGATCCCGGTGATGAAGGAAGAGAGGAGGAGGAGGACGACCTTCAGCCTCTCGACATCGACGCCGAGGTGGACCGCATCTTCCTCACCGAGGGAGATGACGTTCAGGTCGCGTGCAAAGACGAAGAGGATGAGGCACGCTGCAGGGATGGAAAGGGCCAGCCAGACATTGCTCCACGAGATATTCCAGAAACCGCCCATCAGCCATAACATGATCTGGTGCAGGCTGCTCCCGGAAAGATACATGATAAAGGAGAGTATGGCGGAGAGGAACATCGACATCGCAATCCCGGAGAGGAGGAGGGTCTCCACCGCAACCCGGCCGTCCCGGCGGGAGATGAGGAAGACGATGGCGGTGGACGCGGTGGCACCGATAAACGCGAAGACCGGCAGGCCCACACCCGCAAAGAAGACGATCGCTATGGCAGCGCCGAGAGCGCCGCCAGAAGAGGTGCCGATAATATAGGGGTCGGCCATCGAGTTCTTGAAGAGGCCCTGCATTGCCGTACCGGCAACGGCAAGGCCGGCACCGACAAGGAGGGCGGCCAGCACCCGCGGCAGGCGCACGTCAAAGAGGAGCATGGAGACGGTTTCAGGGTCCATCTGGAGGAGGGCAAAACCGCTCGCCCCGATTGCGGTGGACAGGACGATACTCAGGAGAAGGAAAAAGAATAGGGGAATCAGCATCGTCCAGTTCTTTCTTTGCATGAAGCAGTCATCAAATTATGTTATCTTAAAGCAAATAAATTTACTCAAGTGACGGCGGCACGCCCTGTCATCAACCGGGCATATGCACCAGCGGTCCTGCACGTCTCGGTTTTGTCTCTCCCATACGATGGCATCAGCCAATACTCTCAGATATGAGTCAAGATGTCATGGTACCTCATACGCGAAGAGTGAGAGTCGTTTTATCTTCTCTGTCTGGCCTGAAAAAAACGTCCACATCCCGTGCATATCCAGCATTCACTATTTTTCTGCCTCCTGTATCCTGGAAAACCCGTCTCCTCTGCCTGAAGTCTGTATCCCGGTGAGCATAAGGGGCGTACACTCGTTGGTGCCGCGTAAAACAAAATATATTTGATATAAGACCACGATATTTTATAAATTTGTTTTGACATAATACAGTTAAAATGGATGAGGTCGGAATGGTTGATAATTTCTATGGTATAGGGATATGCTGCATATTCCTGATGATACTGGCCGCGCCCGCGGCCGCTGCAGAGTTCACCGGTTGGGAGGGGACAGTCACCCTCGACCCGGCGACAAACGTCACCGTCAGTGGCCATGAGGCATGGGGAGACTCGGCACTTGCCGCACTGGATGCAGCAGCAGCAGCATACGGGGAGTACTCCTACAATGCGTCATGCGGTGCATGGGGACACTACCTCACAGACATCGGCGGCATCGAAGGCACCTGGATCTTTCTGGTCAACGGCGAGCAGGCAAACCTCGGCATAGGGAACTACCGCTGTCTGGACGGTGACCTCATCACTCTCTACAACGGTACATGGGGCGGAGCACCAGATTATGCATCGTCACCCCTGAGTGAGTCGAACGCAGTCGTCAACATCACCACACAGATCCCCTACATCCCAGGCCCGCAGCCGACCGGCGAGTATCCGATGTTCCATTCCTGTGCATCACGGGACGGTTGTGTCAGTGGCGAAGGGCCGGAAACAGCGGGTAACGTCCAGGAGATCTCCCTCAACGGCCCGGCCTATGCGTCCCCGGTCATCGATAACGGTCGTGTGTATATCACCGCGTCGATGGGAGATGTCTACTGCATCAATGCCACGACCATGGCGGTCGAATGGCACACCCCCCTCGACGATGGGGGAGGGTACTCCACCGCAGCCGTATCAGGCGACCGCCTCTATGTCGGGTCATACGGAGGTTCCCTCTATGCGCTGAGCCTTGACGGACATGTCCTGTGGCACAAAAACCTGGAGAACGACGGGCAGTACTGGGGACTCGCATCCTCTCCTCTCATCTATGACGGCCAGGTCTATGTCATCTCCCGGTCAGACGGAACCCTCCACGTCTTCAACCCCGGGGGTACCGAAATCTGGAATGTCACGACCGGTCACGCCATCGACGATCCTGTTGGATACTATGCCTCTCCCTCGGCAGACAACGGACGCGTCTTCTTCCAGGCGTATAACGGGACAGACCATGCCCTCTTCTGCGTGGATGTCACCACCCGGACAAAAGTATGGGAATGCCCGGTCGACGGGCCCATCATGTCGATGGCGACCACCATCAGTGATGGCACCGCCTACATCACAACGCGAACCACCCTCTCCGCGATCGCCTGTTCCGACGGGACCCTGCAGTGGAGCGTGCCCTTTGGAGGCAATGCACTCTGTACACCGGCTGTGAAAGGGGATTCGCTCTATGCAGGATCATCCACTGCCCTGTATTGTCTTAGCACCGTCGATGGGTCTGAAAAGTGGTCTTTCCCCGCAAACGGCGAGGTCAAATCGTCTCCCGTGGTGACCAACTCCACCGTCTACTTCGCGACCAACGTGGCCGAGGGCACGGTCTACGCGGCTGATGCCGCCACCGGCACCGAGATGTGGCACCACACGCTCCGTCCGCCAGAAGGAAAATTCTACAACATTATGTCATCGCCGGCAATCGCCAGAGGAAATCTCTACATTGGCGGTGATGATGGGAAACTTCACATCTTCGCACCAGAGGGGGAAGGGTCTTTCACAGGCTGGGAGGGAACAGTCACCCTCAATCCAGGAACAAACGTCACCGTTAGCGACCATGAGGCGTGGGGAGACTCGGCGTTTGCCGCACTGGACGCAGCCTCGAAATCCGGGACGTTCACCTACAATGCATCATACGGCGCATGGGGGCACTATCTCACCGACATCGGCGGCATCGAAGGTAGCTGGATCTTCCTGGTCAATGGAGAGCAGGCATCCCTCGGCATAGGGAACTACCGTTGCACAGACGGCGACCTGATCACCCTCTACAATGGCACCTGGGGCGGAGCACCTGACTACGCACCGTCACCCCTGAGTGAGTCGGACGCGGTCGTCAACATCACCGTCCTGGTGCCCGATCTCTCTGTTTCGCTGGAAAGCGGACAATCGGCCCCGCGAGGCAAATGGATACAGGTGAATGCCACGTTTCACACAAATACCGACGGTTGGTACATTGTCACCGCCAGCGGCATCAATGATAAGGGAGAATCCCTGGCAGGAACAACAACCGTTAGATTGTCAGCAGGGGAAACTCTGGAGGACATTCCCGTCCTTGTAGCCGTGCCTTTACAGGCAGAAACCGGCACGTACACCCTTCGTGCTGGCGTCTACCGCCTCGGGGATTACCCACAGAACTGCATCTCTCAGAGTGGGGGTATCGAATGCATCGTGACATGATGAAGGTTCTTTTCCTCCTCCTTCTCCTGCTCGCAGCACCCGGAACAGCGCTCACCATGGACGTCTCAGGGTCGTCACCGGACTCGGCCGTCATGATCACCCTGGATACAGAGGCAGACGTGACCTTCCAGATGAACGGTGGAACGCCATATTATGCACATGGAACGACGGTGAAGTTCATCCCCCACACCACCGGTACCCTCACCATCACCGCCACTGCAGGCGGTGAGACCACCACACGGTCGGTCGCCATCACGAAGAGCGGAGGAGGAGGCGGTGGCGACAGCGGTGACGACGATTCGATCGTCTGGAGAGACGTGACCCTTGGATCGGGCACCTTCAACGTGACCGCAGAGAGCGGGAAGCCCTATACCGTCGACCGCAGGACCGCTCTCGGTACGCTCGACGCCTCCGACACCTCATATACAGTGAAAGACACATGGTACGCCGCCTACGGCACCCTGTACCTCACCTCCGTCAATGGCAGAGCAGGAGAGGGGATGGCCGGGTGGATGTACCAGGTCAACGGAGTCTCCCCGGCCGTCGGTGCCAATTCCTACCATGTGAATAACGGTGACAAAGTCGTCTTCTACTACAGCGAAAGCATGAGCGACACCCCGGCGACATCAAAAGACACCATCTATCTCAGGGTGGTCTTCGGGAGCGGGAGTTCGGACAGCGGGAGTTCGGACAGCGGGAGTTCGGGTGCCGCCAGCAGGGGCACGACGCCCGGCCTCGGGCCGGCCACAGGGCCGGGGATATCACTCGGCCTCCCGGCAGGCGTTTCCATCACCACCGAGGGGGGCAGGTCGCGGATCACGGTCAATACGAGTGCCGGACAGAAAGGCGTGCGGGTGACGGTACGGGGGGACCGCATCATCATCGAGCGCCCCGGCCTCCTGATGACCGTGCTGACCGGCGACATCATGGAGAAGAACGGTATCGCAAACGGCTTTATCAAGAGCGTCACAGCGGAACTGGACCCGGTCACCGGGGCGATCGAGGGGGTCGGGGATGTCAGGGGAAGGATCAACCTCTTGCTCAGGGGACTGCCTGCCGAGGCAGGGGTGAACGTGACCTATGAACCCGGACTCGCGCCGGCGGCACAGTCGGCGATTGCCCTGCTCGCAGTCGATGAGGAAAAGGCCATTCGTGCGGTGGCCTGTGTGATGCACGTGGAGAAGACCGGCATCGCCAATGGTGAGGACATCCTCGGCGCCACCATCAGGATCTCCGTCCCCCCTGCATGGGTGGAGGCGCACGGGGGCGCCGGTGCCGTGAGGATCGCACATTGTGCCGACAACGGGACGGTCACATTCCTGGAGACGCGGCCGGCCGTGACGGACAGTGCAGGCAACCTGATCTTTGAGGCAGACTCCCCGGAGGGGCTATCCGGGTTCGCACTCCTCACCCTCGGTGAAAGAGAGGCAACGATGAACACGACAGACGCCGCCGCACCTTCCACAGAGGCACCGCCTGAAACGACCGCACCACAAAAGGCGCCTCTCAGCACCCTCGCCATCGTTTCCGGTGTCCTTATCGGATGTACAGCGTACGTGATCAGGAAAAGGGATGACTGAAATGAGACTGACACTTCCTATCCTTATCCTTCTCTGCACCGCCTGCTGCGCCCTCGGTGCCGCCTACCCGACGGACGCAACGGACCCGGCCATCCAGAAGAGCATGGACTATATCAGATCCTGCCAGCAGGCCGACGGCGGGTTCGCCGAACCGGGGAGAGAGACAAACCCGGGTACCTCGTGGTTTGCCGTGATGGCGATCGTCGCCAGCGGCGAGGACCCACATGCATGGACAGTGAACGGCACATCGGCGGTCGACTACTGGAAAAATTCCGACGAGGCCGCGCAACCCGAAGGAACGGCCGAACTCGGGAAGATGGTGACACTGATCGCCGCCGCAGGCGACGACCCGCACGCCTTCGGTGGGCACGACCATCTCGCCGACCTGAAGGGGCGGATGAAACCCGACGGTCAGTTCGGCGATTTCGTCTACACCACCTACTGGGGCCTGCTCGGCCTTGCCGCCACGGGCGAAGAGACAGAAAAAACCGCCACCTGGCTGAAGAAGCAGCAGAACGAGGACGGCGGCTACGGCTGGATGCCCGGTGCCGAGAGCGATTCGGACGATACCGCAGCTGTGGTCATGGCGCTCATAGCGGCGGGCGAACCGAAGAACTCCCCTGCCGTTGCAAAGGCCCTCGACTATCTCAGGCAGCACCAGATGGACGACGGCGGTTTCAACTACGGCGGTTCGTCCTCGTCGAACGCAGCATCCGCGGCATGGGTGGTCCAGGCCGCCACCGCCGCGGGCGAAGACCCATCGAAGTGGTCGAAGAACGGCAAAGACGCAGTCTCCTATCTCCAGAGTCTCCAGCAGCCCGACGGATCCTTCACATGGACGGCATATACCGCAGAGAACCCCTGTGGTATGACGGCACGGGCTATCCCGGCCCTGCTTGGAAGGCCCTATCCCATCCTCCCTGGCCAGGAGGCGCCTTCCCTCTTCACTCCGGCGGAGGCCGCAATGACAGAGGCCGTCACGACACCGACAGCACAGACGACTCCGGCCGCAGCCTCGTCTTTGTGGCAGCCGGTGACCCTCACCGACGACTTCGGGGAGAGGGTTGTCATCGCGCAGGAGCCCAGGCGCATCGTCTCCCTTGCCCCGGCAAACACCGAGATCCTCTTTGCCCTCGGTCTCGGCGACCGGGTGGTCGGCGTGACCGATTACTGCAACTATCCTGCCGAGGCAGAGGATAAACCAAAGGTCGGCGGGTTCTCCACCGTGAACATCGAACGGGTGGTGGCGGCAAAGCCCGACCTTGTCCTTGCGGCATACGGCAACACCGAGGAAGTTGTCAACCACCTCAGGGACCTGGGCCTGACTGTCGTCGCCCTCAACCCCGACTCCATGCAGGGGACGCTCCGCGACATCACCCTCGCCGGAGAGGCGACAGGACGCACAGCAGAGGCGGCCGACCTGAAGAAATCCATGCAGACACGGATCGATGCCGTGACCGCAGCCGTCGGGACGACCACCGAGCGCCCGAGCGTGATGCATGCCGTCTGGTACGACCCCATCTGGGTGAGCGGCAATGCCACCTTCCAGAACGAGCTCATCACCCTTGCCGGCGGGAAGAATGCATTTTCCGATGTTGAAGGCTGGCAGATCGTCACCCTCGAACGATTCATCACCACCAATCCCGACATCGTCCTGGTGAACTCGGGGACAGGAATGGGAGAGAGCGGAAACAATCTTATTTACCGGTACTTCATGGACGAGCCCCGCTTTGCAAAGATGAAGGCCATCAAGGATGATAAAGTGTATATTGTCAGTTCAGACATCATCGACCGCGGCGGTCCGCGGATCGTCGACGCCCTCGAAGAGGTCGCCGCCGACATTCACCCCGAACTCTTCCCGACAGCGTCGGCGGCCGCATCCGCCACCGCCGCACCGTCACCAGGATTCGGCGCCGTCGCCGGTATGATCTCACTCCTCGGGGCCTGCATTCTTCTCCGGAGGACGGGATGAGAACGCCACAGTTGCTCCTCGTCGTCATCCTCTTTTTTTCCATGACAGCGGCTCCTGCACATGCCGGGCCGTCCTTTGAACCCATATGGGAAAAAACATCTGCAGATACCGTCAAAGACGTCGCCATCTCGGCAGACGGATCGACAGTTGCCGTCCTTACCGACTCCACTCTTTCCTGCTGCTCTGTCGGCGGCGCACTGCTCTGGGAGGTACCTGGCAGCCACGCCCGGACTGTCGGGATATCAGGGGACGGTTCTCTTGTTGTCACCGGTGGGGAAGACCTCAGGGCATATGATGGCACCGGCAGCAGGATCTTCAGGCACGCGAACGGTTATTTTGCCCTCGGTGTCGGCGTTTCCCCGGACGGTTCCTGCATTGCCGGGGGCTTTGACAATGAAAGCCTGGTGCTCTTCAGGGAAAACGCCACCGGGGTCTTTCTGCCGCCATGGTCGGTTCAGACCGACGATGACATCGTCACTCTGGACCTCGCCGACAACGCCACATCTATCGTGGCAGGAGCGAAAAACGGGATGGTGCTGAGATACGCGGGCAACGGAAAGGTGCTGTGGCGCTATGACACCGGAAGCAGCAGTCTCTCCTGCTCGGTCACAGGCGACGGGTCATATATCGCCGTTGGTGCCGACCACGGCGTGGCCTCCTGCATCAACAGGAACGGCAATCTTCTCTGGACAACGGTTTCAGGAGACAGACTCCCGGGAGTTGGGATTGCAGAGGAGGGGACCCTGATCGCCGTGGGCGGCGAGGGGATCGTCCTCCGCTCGCCAGGGGGCGAGATCATCGGCACTGTCGTCGACACTCCGGCGCATGCCCTTGCGATCTCCGGCAACGGAAAGAGGATCGTGGCAGCAGGCGAAGGAAAAAGAGTGACTCTCTATCAGGCCCGGGAGGAGATGCCTGCCAGAGAAACCGCGACCACGCCGACAGCACCTGCCCTGACCGCCCCCGATGAGACGAGACCGGCAGAGTCAGAGGCTGCCCGCTCCCCTCTCGGGGCGTTTTCTGTCATCATATCTCTTTTCGCCGCGATGTACGCCATGCGGCGGGACTGATATTTTATATCAGAACCCGCCAGAGCGCGGGTCCCCCCCATGGGCCGGGCAGTTCCTGACGCAGACGGCGCAGCGCTCACGTCAATGACCGGCCGCGCCGCCACAAGCCTGCCGACGATCTTCACACCAGAGGTCGGCAGGGAGGGACGCAACGAGACGGGGGGCCGGACAAAGACCCTGACGCCCACCCCGTCAAGAGGGGCTGCCGGGCAGAGAGGAGGGTGAGGGTGACAGAGACACGCATGCCGGACCATCTGACATATATCTTCATATCCCGGGAAAGCGACCTTTCAGCAAGGTGAATATATGGATTTTGGTACTATCATCCTCATCGCCGTCATCGCGATCGTCCTGATCGTCATTGTCGGCTGGTTTATCAGCATCTACAACAGGTTCATGAACCTAAAGAACTCGGGCGAGGCGACCCTCGGCCAGATCCGCGTTGCCATGAAGAAGAGGCTCGACCAGATCGAGCAACTCCTCGGCTCGGTGAAGAGTTACGCCTCCTTCGAGAAGGAAACCCTCACACAGGTCACCGCGATGCGGGCAGGCGTCGGCAAGGCCGACCCCGGCGACCTCAACGAGGTCGAGAAGCAGTCCAGGTCGATCATCGGCAGGCTCTTTGCCGTCGCCGAGGCCTACCCCGACCTCAAGACCCAGGCGACCGTCTCTGAACTGATGTCCTCCATCAGGAATATCGAGGACGAGATCGCCCGCCAGCGCTACACCTACAACAACATCGCCCAGCAGCTCAACACGATGACCGAGACGATCCCCTCAAACATCGTCGCCTCCCTCATCCACATGAAGAAACTCGAGTACCTGGAGTTCGAGGAAGAGATCGAGAAGGCGCCGAAGATCGAGTTCTGAGGTGACAGAGGTTGAGTGAAAACAGGCAGATCGCTGCCCTCGTCCTCATCACCCTTTTTGTTGGTGTTCTCGCCGCCGGTGCCGCAGTCGTCCTGCCCTCTCTCCTCAAAGGCGACCTCGTCGTCGACGACTACCAGGCGACCCTCTTCGAGAATGGTACCCTGATAGAGAGATACACCTACGAGGTGAGTGCGGACGGAGAGTACAGAATGCTCTTCCGGTACTTCGACGACCCCCTCCTCTTCTATGACGGATCTATGCCGCACATCAGGTACGTCGGCATGGACGTACCCGCGGGGGTCATCGGCTACGCGAAGGACAAATCAGGCGGGATCACCGTAACCCCGGGTGCATCGGAGTCTGAGAAGGAGTTCATCAGGAACGCGGCAAACCCGAACGAGGTCGGCATCTATAACCCCGGGTACTTCGACGCAGGGACGTACACCGTCGAATACACCTTTCAGGTCAGGCCGCCGGTCGAGTACGACAGCACCGCCACCCACATGAACATCAAACTCGTGAGAGAGCACATCCCGTACCGCCACCTCTCGATCACCCTCCCTGACTGGCAGGGGATCGAGGCCGTGTACGCCTATCCTCCAGGCCTCGCGGTGGAGCAGGACGGCAACACCGTGACGATCACAGGGACAGCCGCAGGGAACGACCCCGTCGCGGTGGAACTCCTCCTGCCTGCCGGTGCGAAGGATCGGATCGACGGCTTCCCGCGGCAGGTGGACGATGTCAGGGGACAGACCGAGTCCGGCGCGTTCTGGTACAACCTCCCGTACCAGGCGGCGTCAGGGCTGCACACCCTTGCCGTCCTGCTGGTCCTCGCGCTCCCCCTCGTCTTCTTCTGGCTGTACCGCCGGTACGGCCAGGAGAACGGCTACACTGTCCCCGAGTACCTCAGTGTCACGCCGAACACCTCCCTCAAGCCCTGGCAGGTAAACCTCCTCTTCAAGGGCGACGTGAACGAGTTCGACGAGAACGGTTTCTATGCGACCGTGCTCGACCTCCACAGGAAGGGCGCGGTGACGGTCAAGGAGAAAACAGACGGGAAGGGCGTGCTGATCACCGTCAACAGGACAAGTTCGGACGACAGGTACGAGCAGAGAGTGCTCACCTATCTTTCCAACCTCACGAAAGGCGGGACCTTCGACAGCGCCACTCTCGAAGCCCTCTCGGCAAGGGCCGCACACGACAGGACGGTGGAGACGACGCTTACCCAGTTCCAGAGCAGCCTGAAGGCCCTCCAGAGCAGCGTGGACACCTCGCTCTCCGGGAAATATGCGGTGGACGGCCGGGGCTTTGTCGCCCCGCTCCTCTTCCCCGGCCTTCTCGTCCTCGGCCTTGGTATCCTGATCATCGTCCTCGCTCCGGCGACGGAGTACATCGCCATCCCTGCGATCCTCCTCGCGGTGGCGGCCGTCGTCCAGGTGATCATCGCCCTCGTCTTCCCCTCCACTCTCTTCGGTCACTGGAAGGACGACCACTACAAGGAAAAACTGGAGTGGGACGCCTTCGCCCATTTCCTCTCCGACCTCGCGCAGATCAGGAAGTACACCCCTGAAGACGTCTCGATGTGGGGCGAGTGGCTGGTCTACGGCACCGCCCTCGGCGTCGGCGACAAGGTCGAGGAGGCGATGAAGGGCCTGAACATCAGCTTTGAAGAGGCGGGCATGCCCCTCTATTCCAATATGCACCTTGCCTTCATTCCGATCGTCGCCTTCTCCCCGCCGTCAAGCGGCGGTGGCGGAGGCGGTTTCGGCGGTGGAGGCGGCTTTGGCGGAGGCGGAGGTTTCGGCGGAGGTGGCGTCGGCGGGAGATAAAATCCCGACGGCCACACTATCTTTTTTTGACTCTGAGAATTTTCAACTCTGAACCTTATGTATTCTTGACGAACCCCTCATTCGGATAGGGGGAGGGAGGGCAATCACCCTCTTCAGAAGCCGTTTTCGTTCTTCCCTGACCCGAGAACGTATCATTACGGAGAGCCGAGAGAGAAATAACGGCGGATTCACCCGGGTCTCTGTCCGGGGTCCGGCCCCGATCACCAGATATTTAATAGTATGCATGCCAGAGGGGAGCACATGCAGCGGACATGTGTCATCTACGAGAGCAAGTACGGGGCGACAAAGGAGATTGCCGGGGCGATCGCACTTGTCCTCGGGCCGGCACGGACCTGCAGGCCCGATGAATTCACGGGCGACCTCATGTCCTTCGACCTCTTCGTGATCGGCACGCCCATCTACAACGGCGACATCGCCCCCTCGATCCGGCGCTTTGTCGAGACCAATGCAGGCTGGCTGAAGAAAAAGCCGGTCGCCCTCTTCTGCACCTGCCTGAACATCCCGAAGGGCCGGGCCTACCTTGCCGAGCTCAGGGACCATCTCGGGAGGGAGGTGCCTGCCGTCGCCTTCGGCGGCCGTCTCGATACCGCACGACTCGACAGGGACGACCTGACCGCCCTCACCCTCTATGCCCGGAAGACCGGATTCGTCCTCGAAGACCGCGACCTCACAGACATGGGGGCGGTCGCCGCCTTTGCCCTGGCCCTGCGGGAGAAGAACGAGTGCCTGGAGGGCCGGGTGCCTGAGGAGGAACTCCTCGCCGGGATCGAGACCTTCCTCCGGGCCCACCGGACCGGTGTCCTCGCGACCGGCCACGGGGACCGGGTGAGGGCGACACCTATCGACTATCTCTATGCCAACGGCATGGTCTACATCTACAGCGAAGGGGGGGAGAAGTTCGCCCACCTCATCCAGAACCCCGCGGCCGCCCTCGCCATCTACAATGACGATACCTCACCGGAGGAGATCAGGGGGCTCCAACTCATGGGCCGGGCCGATGTCCTCAGGCCGGAGAGCCCGGGTCACAGGGAGGCCCTCACTCTCAGGGGCATCGACATGGAGAGGCTTGCAGGCCTCACAATCGAGATGAACGTCATCAGGATCACGCCCCTCAAGGCCGAGTACCTCAATGCCGTATTCAAAAAAGAAGGGTGCGCGATCAGGCAGGTCTACCGTTTTCCTCAGGCGAAAAGCCGCGTGCCGCTGCCACAAATGCCCTGATCAGGGCAGGATCCTTTACGCCCGGTTCCTGCTCCACCCCAGAACAGACGTCCACGGCATAGGGGCGGAGGGCCTCCACCGCGGCCCTGACATTCCGGGGACCGAGCCCTCCCGCGAGGACCACCGGCACATTGCTCGCCCGCATGACCGCACGCACCGCCGACGCGTCGAAGGGCCTGCCTGTCCCGCAACTCCTGTCCACGATATAGGCATCGGCACGGGGCGGGAGGGGGACGCCTTCGACCACCCTGATCACCCGTGCACCCGCAGCCGGCGGCACCTCATGGGGATAGGAGACCTGCACGGCCGTCGGGTGGAGGGCAAGCACCCGGTCGAGGTCGGCCGGAGACGTCGTGTGGGTCACCACCACCCGCGCCGTAAAGGGGCCGAGCGCGGCGAAGATCTCCTCCGCCTTCTCCGGGCCGATGGAACGGGGCGAGTCGGAGTACATCACCACGCCAACGGCATCGGCACCCGCCTCTTCGGCCACGAGGGCGTCCTCCACGCGCGTCACCCCGCAGATCTTCACTCTCACGTAAGGTTGGTTTCGCCTCAGGTCATGCATCTCTATCAGAACCTCTTTGCATCGATGAGGCCATAACCCTTCTTCGATGGCAGGCGCATACGACCGGCGGAGGGGGACGGCAATCATCGAGAATCGAAGAGGGATCCTCGTTGTTACTCATGGTGACGGAGGGGTCTATCTCCTCCCTGGCGGAGGTGCAAGAGAGGATGAACTCCAGATCATAGCTGCGATCAGGGAGTTAAAGGAGGAAACAGGACTCTATCCCATCGAAGTAAGATATCTCTTCACCCATCTCAAAGCAAAAGTCTTTGGGATGAAGGTGAAAGGGACGCCGCGACCGTGCAATGAGATCAAAAAGATTGGATGGTACCAACCGGGGAGTCACATCAATGTCTCCAGGAACACCCGGGCAATCATCGACAGATACCTTCGGATGAAGGAATGAATTGCTTTGTATAATCGGGTGCGATTCGAGAGCATGCCTCGGGCATACCACATGAAATGTTTTTCATGGAAAACCATCCTGCTCGGGTCGATGCATCCCCTGATCCCCCGGGGGTGTCTCTAGTGCCGGGGGACTACCTCGAAGACCTCCGGTCTTCTCGACTCCCTTCGGTCGTCCCCGCTCAGGATAGGGACGGGATCCCCTTTTCGGGATATCCTGCTCGCTCTTCCCGGGGCATATCCTAATTTCGGGGATCCAGTGGCTGCGAACGGGGTGAGCACAAGAACACAGAAAATCGAAGATTTTCTTGACAGGGAAATGCTTTGCATTTCCCGTGAATCTCTGATGTTCGGCGTTATTCCCCGGGTCTCGATTGCGGGGAAGGCAGGGGATCCCCGCTTCCCCTCCAGAAGTGATTCTCCATAACCGAACAAATATAATCCCCCACACCTCCTCCAGCACATGGCCCCGGAGCTGTACTGGAACGAGAAGATCGAGACGATGGAGCGCGGCGACCTCGACGCCCTCATCGACGAGAGGGTGAAGTACACCGTGCGCTACGCCGCGGAACACTCCCCCTTCTACAGGAGGTGGTTCGCCGAACACCGGATCGACCCGGCGTCCGTCACCTCCCACGAAGACCTTCTCGAACTCCCGATCGTCGGGGGCAACACCATCCGGGAGAACCAGCCGCCGACCACGCCCGACTTCGCCTTCCTCTCCGTCAAGAATAAGGACGTCTTCACCGTCCACGAGACGACCGGCACGAGCGGCATCCCCAAGTCCTTCTTTCTCACCTGGGAAGACTGGGAACGCTACGCCGAGAAGTACGCCCGCGCCTTCACGATGGAGGGGCTTGTCCCCGGCGACCGCCTCGTCGTCTGCGCGTCCTATGGCATGAACATCGGGGCGAACACGATGACCCTCGCCGCACACCTGGTGGGCCTCTCTGTCGTCCCCGAGGGGAAGTGCACCTTCCCTGTCAGGGTGATCCGGCACTACCGGCCGACGGTCATCGTCGGGAGCGTCTTCAAACTTCTCAGGCTCGCGCGGAGACTCAGGGCGGACGGCATCGACCCCGCGGAGTCGGGAGTGCGCCGCCTCATCATCGGCGGGGAGGGCTTTGCAGAGGAGTCTCGGGTCTACCTGGAGAAGGTCTGGGGCTCTGAGGCCTACAACACCTACGGCTCGACCGAAGGGACGATGTGCGGCGAGTGCAGCGTGAAGCAGGGCCTTCACTGCCCCGAAGACCTCGTCCATGTCGACCTCTACGACCCGGCGATGGGCCGTTTCGTGAAGGACGGCGAGGACGGGCGGCTTGTCCTGACCACCCTCCTCCCGCCCGGCGGGAAGGCCGGCACCCTCCTCCTCAATTACGACACCGAAGATTGGAGCAGGGTTGTCACCAGGGAGAGGTGCGCGTGCGGCAGGACACACCTGAAGGTCCTGCCCCCCTGGCGCGAGGCCGAAACCGTGGTCATCCAGGGCTGCGCGGTCAACAGGATCGAAATCGAGCGCGCCGTCTTTCAGCCTGACAACCTGAACAGCATCACCGGGGAGTACGAGGCCTTCGTGTACGGCGACGAGGACGAGACAGTCCTCAGGGTGAGCATGGAGTGCGACGACCCCGCCCATGCAGACCGGAAAAAAATAGAACAGGCCTTTATCGCCGCACTCTTCTCGGACAGACCCGACCTGCGGGAAGCCTATGAGGAGGAGAGGTTCAGGGTCATCTTCAACTTCACCCCGCCCGGCGGCCTGGAACTCGCCGCAGTGAAAGGGCGGCCGAAGAGACTCGTGGACAGGCGATGAAAGAAGCTTGTTGACTCGCTCACAAAGTTAAAGAGATAGATTTAATAGGCGGGGCGACGACGGGATAATTGCCGGAGTTTGAGGCGCACCATAGGGCAGCATCAACTTCAGGCTCAGTTTCTGGCACTGAAACTCCCCTTTTTTTAAGGGGAGAAAAGAATTGTTCATCCCGAAAAAGGGATTGTAAGAGAATCACGCTTTTTCAAGGACCGGCTTGCCCTCAGATGTCCAGAGGTTGCTCCTCGACCAGATCACCGCGCCGTTCCTGACAGCGTAGGAGTTGAGATAGAAGAGTTCGACGCTCCCGGTGTCTGCAGGGGCCGCGATGTTCTGCGGGACGACAAGAACCGCCTTGCTCACCGGCATCCCCTGCTCCGCACTGCGCGCCGCCATCGCCCTGACGCGGCCGAACTCAGCAGCGCCGACCGTCGATGCGATCCTGACACTTACCAGAATCCGCTCCATTTTCCCGGGCCGCCTCTGGACCAGCATATACGCGGGAGCATCGCCAACCCCGGCGCAGCGCTCAAGGCGCCAGCCCTCTTCGGCTCTGTACACTTTCTTGAGGTCGCGCTCAACAGTATTATAAACAGCCTCTTTACATGCACCCATTATAAATCCACTCTCAGTACCTATTCCCCTGACAACATTAAAAGCGTTATTCAATGAATCTGAGTACTCCCATGAACGGACAACACAGAAAAGATATACGCCCCGGAATCCTCGTTGATATCGTCCTCAAAGCGGACCAGAGGACAGGAAAGAGGACCCGCGGCATCGTTGCGGAGATCCTCACCAACTCGGCCTTTCACCCCCACGGGATCAAGGTGCGGCTGAAGGACGGGAAGGTAGGGAGGGTCCAGGAGATTATCTCTGGACCCTCAGACGACCAGCACGGCAATGCAGGGTATGGTCAGGGTACAGAAGAGGGTCGAGATAAAGACCCCCTGTGACGCAAGACGTGTGTTCGCCTCGTACTCCTCGGCAAGAATAGCCGCATTCGCGGCCGCCGGCATCGCTGCCATGATCACCGGCACCCCCAGCAGATAGGGGTCGGAGATGAAGGGCGAGAGCACCGCCCACACGATGAGGGGGAGGAGGAGGAGGCGGGCCGCCGTGACCACATAGACCCGCCACCCTGCAAAGATCTCGGACGGTGCGATCCTCGCGAGCATCGCACCGATGACGATCATCGAGAGAGGAGTCGTCAGGGACCCGAGGGCCGAGATCGCCCCCTCAACCGGCACCGGCAGTTTCACCGAGAGCAGGAAGAAGAGGAAGCCTATAAAGACGGCGATAATACCCGGGTTCAGGAGGATCTTCGGGTCGAACCTGGCACCGGCACCGTTCTTGTATCGAGTGAGCATGAGGATCCCGATCGAGAAGACCAGCAGGTTGAAGGGAAGGTTGAAGATCGCCGTGTAAAAGAGCGCATCTTTTCCGAAGATAGCATCGATGACAGGGAAACCCATGAACGCCGTGTTCGAGAACATCAGCAGAAAGCCATAAACTCCCTTTTCTTCCTCAGAAGACCCGAGCATTTTGGGGAGGTACCAGGCGACGACCAGGGAGATCGCATAGAAGACCACCGAGATCAGGAGCATCCCCTCGCAGGCCGAGAGAAGGTCAGCACTGAAGGGCACCATCATCGATGAGATTATCAGGGCCGGAAGGGCGACCCGGACGAGGAAACTGCATGCCCCGCTCGTCGTATGGTCGTCGAACACACCCATTCTCCGGGCCGCATATCCGGTCAGGATGAGAAGGAAAAGGATTACAATCTGATTGAAGACACTAACAAAGTCCATTATTCGCCTCTCTGCCACCGGGAGCCATCATTATCAGATGCGCCCGACATAGACAGCGTATTCCGGGATACCTGCCCTCATGGTTCTTCCAGATGATCAGGAAAAAGAAGAATGAGGGCGAGGCATACCGTGGTGCAGTGTCCATAACTATTTTTTCTGTTCCCATATACCATTTGCGCCCACAGGGAAGGTTCAATTGAAGAGATTAACTGCAACAGATTATATATGCACTGACGTTGACAGATCTCTGGTGATTGCTATGCACCATTATGACGATGAAACCATCCTCCAACTTTATCTCTCCATCAAGGACAGTAACGAACCAATGGTGAACGAGGTCCAGCGCGACGCTGTCGACCTCCTCACCGGGATGGCACAGAACGGAAACACCGAAGCGTTCAGGGCCCTGGAAGACCTTGCCGGCGCACCCATGGTCCACCCGCTCCTGCGCGAACAGATCCGTTCCGTGATCGGCACCCCGGTCCGGGCCAGATAAAAAAAATTACCCCACACAGACCCATACACCCCCGGAGAGGGAGACACCTCTCCACACTCTGACTCACCTCTTGCCCGCGCCCTTCATGGGCGACGGGCACATCCAGTATCCTGACGCTTTTTTCACGGCACACCCGTAGAGGGATACCCCTCTGTTTCAAGGAAGGTGTGCGGGGAAAATGTCTTGCATTTTCCCTCTCAGCGAATCTTTGACTCTGTGTATTTACCCTCTCAGGATTGTTTCAGGGGATGGATACTAACTGACAAGAAGGAAATTGCCAGCCCACCACCGATCCTAATGGCAGGGTGCAAGCGTCAGCGAACTTGAGAACACAGGATACCGAAGATTTTCCTGTGCGTGCATATCTTTGATGTGCCACGGACCGCAGGTTTTCAAGGGCAGCCCCCGGAAAGAAGCACCAACCCACCGCCTTCTCCATACAGGTCACCGGGGGACTACCTCGAAGACCTGATGGTCTTCTCGACTCACTCCGGTCGTCACTCGAAAATCAAAGATTTTCTCGAACTCGCTGACGCTCGTTCCCCCGGACCCCAAACTCAAGATTGGGCTGGGGAAGGATAAACCCGGTAATCAGAAGCGTTCTGCCTTTCACCCCCTATCCTCTGGGGGGTGCGAGCGAAGCGAGCATGAAAAAGCCTTGGACTTTCGAGAGCGAAGGGCGGCACCCTCCCTGAAAAGGCCCAGATCAGGATTTTCCCAGACAACCACACTCTCGGTGGTGAGGAGCGAGACAGAAAATAAAGGGCACAACCAGAAAAAACCAACCGGGCAGAAAAAAAACCGTGTTACAGTCCTGCCCCCTCAGACAGGACGCACACAAAAAGTTCAGGAACGGAGAGTGGCGATCGCCGCGTCGACGATCGCACCAAGACCCTCGACATCCCAGCGCTCAGAACTGAGCACAATATCATATACCGACAGATCATTGATATCTATATTATAATAGCCCAGATATCGCTTCCGTTCGCATTCCTGCCTTTCCTCAGTATGCTCCCGGGCATGTGTCTCGTCCTCGCTGTCCCGGGACGATATCCTCTTCGTCCGACAGTCCAGCGAAGCGCTCAGCCAGATACGGAGATCCGCATTCGAGACCATCCAGCCGGACAACCTCCCCTCAGCGATGATGTTGTCCTCGCCTTCTGCAGTCTCCTTCTGGCGTGCATCAATAAGTTTGTCTACGGCAGCGTCAGACTCCGCAAGTTTTCCGAAATCGGCAAGGGACATCTCCCGTTCCTTCGCAAGAGACCGGAACATCTCCCCGGCCGAAATTACCCGTAATTCATGTTTTTGTGCAAGATATTTTGCAAGGGACGTCGTGCCGCTCCCCGGCGGCCCGCTGATTGTCATGCGCATTTAGAGCCCTCCGATATTGAGCGCTTTCCGGATCACCTGGCTGATCGTCAGGGAGCAGATCATATACCACAGCATCCAGAGAGGGATGAACCAGAGAAGAATATCCTGGAAAGTGAGCATCCCGACAAAAGGAAGCACCATCGTCTGGGAAATATGGGGGATACGGTACAGGAGCCAGAAGAAGATCGGCACCGACAGGAGGAGAATATAGGCCATCGGCTGGAACTGCTGCTTCGAGATCTCCATCTGGTCCTGCATCATCCGGTCCCTCTTCGCCTCCAGTTTCTTCAGCTTCTTCTCATCCCCACCCAGTTGAGCCTCCCGGAAATCCTTCTGGAACTCCCGCATCGTCTCCTGGACACGCTGCATCTTCTCGTAATCGATCGTATATTTCTGGATCAGCGACGAATACAGGGCCGTGATCGCGGAAAGGATCATAATCAGCACAAAGAACGGGATAGTTTCCACAAGAGGCCCGAATATCAGGTCCATCGCCCCGCCCACACCGTCCCGCACCTCAGGGATGCCATAGGAGAGCATCAGCAGGAAGGTGAACAGGATTGCAATCGTGCCGCCATGATCCTTGAGCGCCATTGTCACCTCAGAACAGTAACCATCGCGTCGATGGCGTGGTCGAGAAGGAAGTTCTCGTTCCTCACGATCTGGACCGTGCACCCGGTCATCATTGCATATGCCGCAGCGAAGGCGCGGTTCATCTGCTGGTGCTCGACGATAGACCGACTACCCTCAGCATCACGCTTGCGACTCTCGTCGCCTATCCTCCGCAACAGGATCTGGTCCTCGTCGGTCTCGACGAGCACGATGGTGTCGGGGTGGAGCTCGGTGAGCACCCACTCGGGCAGGCCCGGAAGATATCCGGCCGGGGTCTTCACCGAGGCATGGGTATCAACGATAATATTCCCTTCCATCGCACCGATACGCTGTGCGGCAAGTTTCTGCAGTTTTTTCTGGATGTCCTTGTCAAGGGTCCGCATCTGGTCGCGGTCCTCGACAAAACCCTCGGCCTTCGCCGTATCAAACATGCAGCTGCCAAAATTGACAGCCTTGTAGGGGATGTTCTCCTCTGCAAGGCGCTTCATTGACGCTTCGATAACCGTGGTCTTCCCGACGCCGGGAACCCCGGTAATCACAACTCTCTTTCCGGACATTTACTCTCTCCCAAAGAACTGGCGCATGAACGGATACATCTCCATGATCTGTTCACTTGCCACCTCCTCATAGAGGCGGTACGTGATGCTCACCGTCAGCAGCAGCCCTGTACCAGTAACTGCGCCTATCACACCAAAGAGGTTTGCAAATACACTCAGAAGGCCGACCAGCACACCGCCGATGACCGTCACGCGCGGAATGTACCGGTCAAGGTACCGCTCCAGCACCTGAGTGTTCCGGCGGTAGCCCGGAATCTGCATACCCGACATCTGGATCTGCCGTGCAACACGGCTCGAGTCGAGACCGGCCGTCTTGACCCAGAACAGGGCGAAGATAGCACCGCCGACGATCATAAACGTCGTATCGATCCCGAGACGGAGGAGCACCTCCCAGGGGGCATGACCGAGGTCGTGCACCCACCACATCCAGTCCTGCGGACCATTCACCGGGGCAAGGAAGTACATCAACCCGCTCACCGGTGTCTGGCCGTCAAACGTCCCGAAGATCGTGATCCCGATATTGGAGAGGAACATTCCGAACATCTGGACGTTCGCCTGGAGCACACGGACCAGGATCATCGGCAGGACACTTGCATAGATGAGCTTCACCGGGAAACGGGCGCGAGCGCCCCTGACACGTGCATGAGCGAGAGGGATCTCGATCCTCGTCGACTCCACATAGACGACGATGAGGAAGATTGCAATCGTCGTCACGAAGGCGAGCATGTCAGTCCCGAAGTACTGGAGATAATTCCCGCCTGAAAGGCCGATAGCAAAGAGCCTGGGGAAGAAACCTACCGGATAGGGGTCAGCAACCGCTTCCCAGTTGAGGAAACCGTTGATCAGGCTCTGTGAGATCCCGGCGACGATGAAGAGACCGACACCCGAACCAAGGCCCCACTTCGTGACCACCTCATCCATGAGGAAGATCAGGACACCGCCCAGACAGATCTGGAGGAATATCAGGAGCGAGACCGCAAACGCGCTCCCTCCGAAGAGCGCCTGCGCTATCTCAAGGTCCGGGCGCATAAACCCGCCAAAGAGGTTCGGCGCAGCCTCAAGGACGATCATGACAAGGATGAGCAGCTTCTGAAGCCCCATGTACATGACCTGTCCGCGTGTCTCCGAGGTATCGATCGGGATCAGGTCGGCACCCTTGAGCAGCTGGAGCACGATGGACGCCGTGACGATCGGCCCGATACCAAGGTGCACAATGGACCCGCTTTCACCGGCAAGAAGAGCCCGGAAGTACAGGAATGCATCCTGCGAACTGGGGTCGAGGCCGAAGACAGGTATGTTTGTCAGGAAAAAGTACAGCAGCAAGATCGCAACAGTCCACAACAACTTGTTCTTGAAGTGGACATGACCCTCAGGAGACTTCACCGCAGGCATTGCCGCGAGCAAAGGCTCCATTCTATCCAGCAGATTCCCCATGGTTCCACCAAAAAATGAGGGGCTCACTCGGTCAGAGCCTGACCGCCAGCCGCCTCAATCTTTTCTCTTGCCTGTGCGGAAAACGCCAGTGCCGTCAGTTTCAGGGCATGGGTAACCTGTCCGCCGCCGAGCACCTTCTCGACACCGATGTCACAGAGGTCGATCGCAATAAGATCGCCCTCCTGCTCGGCAATGCCGGCCTGGACAAGGAACTCGGCCACCTGGTCGATCTCCCCGATGTCCAGCACCTCGACATTCTCCCGGATCTGGTTCACAAAGCCGTTCTTGCCGTTGTGAACCTGACCCGCAAGGAGGAAGTGGCTCCAGCGGTGGTCCCTGTGTCCTGCCCGACCCCTGCCACCGCGGTTACCTGCACCACGGCGGTTCTTGTGCGTGCCGCCGCCGCAGGTCCTGGACCCGCGGAACTTTGAGCGTGTGTTCGTGGGCATCGCATTCACCTCATCCTGTAGAGGAGGTCGTTGATCTCCTCACCGTAGTTTCCGAGCGCACCGCCCTGCTGGAAGGTGCGCTTGATCGTCTTGAAACCCTTTCTGGGGGGGTGGAGACGGAGGACCGGCTTCAACTCCGGAATGTCCTGCACCGTTGCCTCGCCCCGGCAGAGAGCAGCCGCGAAATCTTCGATACCGGCAAACGTCGAGTGCTCCCTGACATACTCGTCGGTGAGCTTCACGTTCCCGGTCAGGCGTCCGCGGGTCGAGAGAACCGTTGAAACGGTCTTCCCGTCC
Source organism: Methanofollis sp. UBA420 (assembly GCF_002498315.1). Lineage (NCBI taxonomy): Archaea > Methanobacteriati > Methanobacteriota > Methanomicrobia > Methanomicrobiales > Methanomicrobiaceae > Methanofollis > Methanofollis sp. UBA420. Next base: position 315,030 of record NZ_DAGX01000007.1, on the reverse strand, counting down.
ACCTCGCCATATGCGACATAGTCCTTGACTTTCCGGATCATACCGAGGTATGCCGGGGTGTCAGGGACGAAGACACAGTGGTTGATGTGGTGGAGACGGAGCATCTTAAGAGTGTCCTTGATATCCCAACGGGTGTTGACCACGCCGCGGACCTGCACAACTGCAAACATTACTCCGAACCTCCGGACCTGATCATGGTGGTGGCTTTCAGCGCGTGGAAGGTCGCCTTTGCATAGTTAATGGTCGTCCGGGTGTTGCCGCTCGTGGACGCCCAGACATCCTTCACGCCTGCAAGGCCGAGAACCTTCTTGCCGACTTCACCGGTCACAAGGCCGATACCCTGCGGTGCCGGCATCAGGGTAACGCGGACACTGCCCGCCTTACCATGAACCTGCATCGGGATGGAGTGGGCGGTGTTGCAGCCGCACTCCCAGCTCCCGCACCCGCGGCGGACCTTGATGATATTGGTCTTTGCGTTATCAATTGCCTTCCGGATCGCATTGCCGACCTGGGCATCCTTTGCCTGCCCGAAGCCGATGTATCCGTTGTGGTTCCCGACGATGACCACGGCCCTGAACTTGACACGCCGCCCTGAGTCGGTCATCCTCTGAACCATGGAAATGTCGATGACCTCGTCCTCAAGATCAGGCAGGAACGTGTCCACGATCTGGTGCTCGCGGATGGGCTTGCCACTCTCAAGCACCTCGTCGATGCTTGCGATCTCGCCGGCGGCGACCGCCTGGCCGAGGCCGGTCAACGGAACCCAGGGTGCCTCTTCGTACGCCATGTCACTCCAGCTCCTTCATGATGGCCTTCGCCACTTCTTCAACATTCTCTACAAGATTCCCGGACTTTTCAGGAGCGTATTCTGCGATGACCGCACCGCTGGTCCGCTCGTCGTCGGGGAGAATCGTCTCACCGTGCGGCACCTCAAGTCCGGCCTCGACCGCACCCTTCAGTGCGGCAAAGACACGGGCCCCCTTCTGTGCCCGTGCAAGCCCGATATCCAGGACTGCCTCGTCGTATCCGGCTGCAAGAGCCTTCCTCGCAAAGAGCATCCCGGTCAGGTATGCCGCCGGGGTGCTCGAAGTCGAGCCCTGGTACCCCAGTTCGACAAGTTCCTTCGAGTATGCCGACACAAGCGTCCGGTCACCCTCAACTTCAGGAACGACGAGCTGAATGATGACCTGGCGGTTGGTCTTGCGGACGACCATACGGGGGGTGTCGGAGAGGAGGAGTTTCAGCCGAGCGTAGTAGTCGGTCCGGCCCTCCTTTCTCCTTCGGAACGGAACAAAGTATCGTGCTCCGGTCGCCATTTTATTCTATCCTCCCTTTCATCATTTCAACATGGGTCTTCAGGTGCGCCCGGCTCCTGAACTGGCCGCCTGCTGCCCGCCGGTACAGTCTCCGGTAGGTGTGGCGGTCAACAGTGCCGTCTTCCCGCATCTCGCGGAGCGACGACCTGATCGCCCGAATTCTCTGGATCCACTGTCTCTTGGAGGGTGTGCGTGCGCCTGCCGTGCCCTTCCGGTTGCCGTAGCCCTTCTGGTGACCGTACGAACGGTTTGCCGTCCGTGCACGGACACGACCGCGGCTGTTGCCCTTGACGGTTGCCGCCTTGACAACGCCTTCTTCAGCGAGTTTTCTGATCTCCTCGCGGGAGATCGCACCTTCGATGTCGGTGAGACGGGCCGGGTCGAACCAGACACGGTTAACACCGCACTTCAGGACAGCGGCGGCGATCCGCTTCTGCGTCGAAAGGTCGCTCATTCTGCCTTCGCCTCCTCCTCTTCACCTGCATCCGCTTCTGCCGCCACCGGGGTCAGATCCTTCGCATTAAGAACCTTGATCCCGGCTTCCATGGCCTTCTGCTGGATAGCTGCGCGCTTCTTCATTCCGACACTGCCAGCGATCCTCACTGCCTCGAATTCGGGTTCGACACCCTCAAGGTCGGCAGGGGTGTAGGCGAGCACTTCATAGTAGCCGCTCGGGTGCATATACCGCACGGCGAGCGGTGCGTTGTAACCCGCCTGGGGCTGTGCGCCCTTCGCCTTATACTGCCTCCGCTGCTTGCTGGTGAGGCCGCGGGGTCTCCTCCAGGAGTCCTTCAGCTTCGCTTTAGCGTGAAGGCACTGGCGCTGGAACGTACACCCCTTTCTCTGGGAGCGAACGCGAATTAGCCGATTCTTATCGTCCACCATCTCCATCACGCCTTCTGCACAATGTATATTCCGTCCTGGAAGACCCGCGAGTCACGGTTGCGGACCTTGGTCGCCCGCTCGATCATCGCTGCAGTCGATCCGACGACGTCCTTGTCGATCCCGGTGAGGGTCAGTTCGTCGTTTCCGACCTTGACAGACACGCCCGGGAGGATCTTTGCATATCTCGCCTGCTTTTCGCCAAGGAAGTTGTTGACCTCGACGATATCGCCCTTGAGCTTGATCTGGATAGGGAAGTGGGCGTAGACCACTTTCATCCTGTACTCATAGCCGTTGATGACCCCTTCAAACATGTTCTGGACATGTGCTGCGTGGGTCCCGACCATGGCAATGATCCGCTTCCGGCTCGATTCGGTGGTGATGACAACCTCGCCGTCCTCGATGACGACGGTGACACCCGGATAGCGGAGGTCGCGCACAAGCTCGCCCTTCGCACCCTTCACGGTGAAGATGGTCCCGGCAAGCGTTGCCGTAACCCCGTCCGGGATTGTTACTCTTCTCTCAACAACCATTGTCATCCCTCAGTACACGAACCCCAGAAGTTCACCGCCGATACCGGCGCGACGGGCCTGCTCGTGTGACATGACGCCCTGCGAGGTCGACATGATCAGGATGCCAAAGCCCTTTGCCGGGAGATACCGGTTTTCCCACTTTTCCATTTCCTCAAGGGCCGTGGAGAAGCGGGGGGTGACCGCACCACACTTGTTGATCCTGCCGACCAGTCCGATCCTGAACTGGCCGCCGCGGCCGTCCTCGACGTACTCGAACTCGCCGATGTAGCCGGATTCCTGCATGATCCCGAGCATGGCACCGACGAGTTTGCTTGCGGGCTCGACGATGACTGAGGACTTGCCGCCGTCACTGGCGTTCTTGATGGCGCTCATCGTATCTGCTATCGAATTCAATCGTGCCATTTTTTCCACCTCAGTTCATCTTCTTAAAGCCCATCTTCGACGCCCACTCACGGAAGCACTGCCGGCAGAACATGATGTTGTACCTGCTGACAAGGCCTTGCTTCCGGCCACAGATCTGGCACTTGTTTGCGCCGCGTCCGAATTTCTTCTTACTTTCCTCGTCTGCCATCACTGCACCTCCATTCCGTAGTGCTCCTGCACAAAGGTCATCGCCTCTTCACGGGAGACACGCTGGCCTGAGGGGAGCTTACGCGATGCGACGCGCCTGCGGGCGATCCGGACACCGGGCTTCTCAAGGACGACATTGACGTCCATGCCATAGATGCCGATCTGCGGGTCATAGGACTGACCCGGGAAATCGGTGTGCTCTTCGATACCAAAGGAGAAGTTGCCCCCCTTGTCGAAGGCGCGGCCCGCGATCTTCTTCTCGATGATCCCGAAAGCGGTCTCGACGAAGTCAACAGCCTTCTTGCCTCTCAGGGTCACCTTCGTACCGATAGGTGCGCCCTTCCTGACTCCGAAAGCCGGCTGGGTCATCTTCGCAATGGAGCGGACCGGTTTTCCGCCGGTGATCTCCGTGAGGATGGTCTCGCCCTTGACGAGCCGGTCACCACTTTCGCCGACGCCCATGTGGACGACAACTTTGGCGATGTGAAGTTCCTGCATCGGGTTCGTCATCAGGCCTCAATCCCCCATTCAGCAACTGCAGAGGTCTCGCGACCGATCATGAAGACGTTCTCTTCGATCGTCTCGAATGCAACCGCATTCTCGTCCTCAAGGGCGATGCGGTTCGGCGTGCTGCCCGGGGAGACCCGGATCTCGGTGATCTTGCCGATCCTGCCGGAGTGCTGACCGCCGATGACCATCGCCATGTTGCCGACGGCGAAGGGGTAGTGGTCGACGATCGTGAAGCGCTCTTCGCCCTCGAGGGTGAGGACGATCGAGTCCTTCGGCTTGTAGGTGTTGTCGGCAAGGACATTTGCACCGTACAGGAGGTTCAGCTGGACCTTTCCACCCTTGACGGTGGTCTTGTCCGCGATCTTGCAGAGCCGGGTCTTTGCGGCTTCGGCGTCGATCTCGATCGAGACCAGGCGGCCGGCCTTGTTCATCAGGATCCGGTAGTGCTTGTCCATCTTCGGGATGGAGATGATATCAAAGATCCCGAGGCCGATCTTCGGGTTGGTGACTGCCTTGCCGTTGACGATGATCTGGCGCTGGCCGAGGATCCGCTTGACCTCTTTCATGTTGCCGGCAAGCCCCATCTTGTCACGGAGCCAGACGGCGACCGGGAGAGCACCGGAACGGTGCGGGCCCGGACAGGTCTTGGTGATGAACGTCTCCTCTTTCTTTGCGATCTGCCAGGACGTCGGCGCTGTCAGTCTCTTCAGGTGATATGACATTTACTTCCTCTCCTCCAGCTTCGCCACCCGGCGCGGGTCTTTGGTGTTCAGCTTTGTCACCATGACATTCGAGGCGTTCACCGGCCGCGGGACTTCGGTCCCATCGGTCTTGGTGACCGTCACGCCATGGACCTGGAGGGCTCCAGTCTTCGCGTGCACGCTGTCAACGACACCTTCGGTCCCCGCGTGGTCGCCGCGGAGCACCTTCACGGTGTCACCGGTGACGACGCGGACGGTGCGCTTCTTGTACACCTCACGCAGTTCCTTCGCAAGGGGTGCCGAGAGGAACATGCTCATCTGGTGTGAGGGTGCGTTGTAGCGCGCCTTGCGCTGCTTCCTGGGCTGCTTACTTGCAATCCGTACCATTACACAACACCTCACACGATGATCGTTGCCGTCGAGCCGATCTTCGGGAAACGCTCGGCGACCTCACGGGCGACCGGACCCTTGATATCGGTGCCCTTCGGTTCGCCGCGTTCGTCGACGATCACGACGGCATTGTCATCAAATCCAACACGCAGGCCACTTGGCCGGCGTATCTCCTTTCTCTGTCTGATGACGACTGCCTTGAGGAGCTTGCGCCGCATGTCGGGCGTGCCCTTCTTGACTGAAACAGTCGCCACATCGCCGACACCGAGCTTCGGCTGTCTCCTCCGAACACCGTGGTAGCCATCGACCGAGACGATCTCGACGACGCGTGCACCGGTGTTGTCGGCACAGACGAGCTTGGTTCCGGTTGCGACCGAGCGCGGGATCTTGGACAACTTGGCCTTCATCTCAGATCACCTCGACCACGACGAAGTTGGTTGTCTTGGAAAGGGGCCTGCACTCGGCGATCTTTACCGTATCGCCCACCGCAAGGGTGAGGCACGGGGGCAGGTGGGCGTGGTACTTGGAGGACCTCTTCTCGTAACGGTTGTACTTCCGCACATAGTGGAGGTACTCACGTCCGACGACCACCGTCCCATTCATACGGTCGCTCACGACCTTGCCGGTGATCACCTGGCCGTGCACCGGCAGGGTGCCGTGAAACGGACAATTTACGTCGCTGCATTCCTTCTCAGGAACAGGGACGTTTAACCCAATATCTCTCGCCATTCTCTATCCTCTATCTCTTGTTGCGCATGCTGATCCGTTTTTCAGGTCGTGCCACAAGGGCAGACCCGTCCACTTCGGCGCGAACTCCCCCGGGGAGGGTGAAGAGAAAGACACAGCCTTTCTTCTCCACCCTTTTGGTTCCCGACGGGGTGAGGATCACCAGCATATTGCGAGTCTCATCCATAATCGGGCCGGAGATCCCTACATATGCGGGGTTCCCGGCCTTCACCACAGAGACTGCAAGCCCGATCAGTTCGTGCCAGAGGAGGGTCTGCGCTGTGATCATGCCTGTTTACCGGCCCCCCGTGCGTTCTGCTCGGTCTGGATGCGGGCGATGGTCCGCCGCACCTCGCGGATGTGCCCCGGGTTTTCCGGGGCGCCGCCCGCACTGACCTTGCCGCGGCCCTGCATCAGATCGAGCTGCAGCTTTGAGAGCTGCTCGGCCAGCTCCACGTCGGAGAGCTGGTGGACCTCATGTGCCCGGAAGATCGCCATTACTGTTCCTCCTTAAATTCGGCTTCAGGAGCCTCGGGGAACTCAGCAAGTTCTGCATCGACGTCGTCGCCGAGATCGGCGAGTGCTTCGACCTCTTCTGCCGCGGCCTTCGGAACGACCTTCGGCTCAAGGACTTCGAAACTGTCGGGGAGCTTGGCGTCGCCCGGAACGATCATGACCCGGACACCGATGATGCCAAGTTTCTTGATCGCAACGGCGTAGCCCTTCTCGACGATCGTTTCTGAGGGTTCACCGCAGTGCTTGATGTAGCCCTGAATAAACTTCTGGACACGGGAACGAGCACCGGTCAGCTTGCCGGCGAGGATGACCTCGCAACCAAGTGCACCGGAATCCATGATCCGGCGGATGGTGCTCTGCCCGGCCTTCCTGAAGTACCAGCCACGCTCAAGGGCGGTGGCAAGGCGTTCGGCCATGATCTGAGCGTTCAGGCTCGGGTTTGCCACCTGCTGGACTTCGACCTGCGGGGACTCAATGTTGAAGTTGGTGGCAAGGTCCTGGGTGAGCTGGCGTACCAGCTTGCCGCCCTTGCCGATGACGATACCCGGCTTCTCGGCGAAGATGGTGATCTGCGTGCCGAGAGGGGTGCGGACGATGTCCATGCCGCCGTAGCCGGCGCGCTTCAGTTCTCGGGCGAGGAACTGCTCGATACGGGCCCTGGTGACACCTTCACTGACGAATTTCCGCTCAATTGCCATCTTACTCCACCTCCCTGAGGATCAGTTCGATGTTGACGCTCTCGCGTATCTTCGGCGTTGCCCTGCCCATTGCACGGGGGAAGACACCGCGCGTGCTACGGCCGCGGTTGGCCATGGCATGGATGATGACGAGTTTTCTGGCGTCAAGCCCGGCATACTCGCCGTTCTTCTGTGCCGCCTTGATCAGGGTGATGAACTCGCCGGCTGCCTTGACCGGGTACCGGCCGGCGTCCCAGCCGACAAGACCCTTCTTGTGCGCCACGTCCATGTTGAAGCGCTTGAACGGGATCGCCTTCTTCTTCGCGACGACGGCCTCGAGGTACTCGAGGGCCGCATCCGCCTTCATGCCCCTGATAAAGTGGGCAATCTCAATGGAGTGCTTCGGAGAGACGGAAACCTCGTTCGCTTTGGAGCGGGCGAGGTTTTCACCCTCGATCTGCATTGAATATCCGATTCGTGCCATTGCCATCACTTCAGGGGTACGTACTTGGAGGACCTGGTCGCACCGATACCGGCCGTGCCGTGGGATACTCTCCTTCTGGTGAGCGAGAACTCACCGAGGTAGTGGAATACCGACTCTGGCTGGAGTTCGACGGCGACAAATTCCTTGCCGTTGTGGATCTCAATCGTCTTTCCGATCATCTCGGGCATGATGATCATGTCGCGCAGGTGCGTGCGGATACCCTCGTCGCCTGCCCGCACCTTCGCAAGGAGGCCCTCATGGTCCCGTGCAAGCCCGCGGTTAACCTTCCGGCGTGCCCTGGCCGGCATGAGGGGGACAAGCTCGCTTGTTCCCATCTGCTGGAGCTGCTCGATCGTGTAGCCCCGGTAGGTGAATTCCTCACGCCGTCTTGGCAGCCGCTTCTGCGTTTTCTTTGCCATTCAATCCCCTCACTTCTTTGTCCTGCCAGTCCTGCGGGCAGCGATACTTCCGACCTTGCGTCCCGGAGATGTGCCGCGAGCAACCGTCTTTGGTCTGCCACAGTGCTGGTGACCACCGCCACCAAACGGGTGGTCGATGACGTTCATCTTCAGGCCGGACGACCTGGGCCACTTCTGGGCCTGCGACTTCATCTTATGATATTTGTTACCGGCCTTGACGAAGGGCTTCTCGCTGCGGCCGCCGCCGGCAACGATGCCGATAGTGGCCATGCACAGTTCGTTAAACCACTTCTGCTTGCCGCTCGGCATCTGCACGGCGACCCTGCCGCCGGACTTTGCCGCGAGCATTGCCTGGACACCGCTCGCACGGACGAACTTGCCGCCGTCGCTCGGCCGGGCTTCGATATTACAGACGAAGGCACCGATCGGGATGTCTCTCAGGGAGAGGGTGTTGCCGTTCTGGATCTTGGCTTCGGCACCCCATGCGACCTCGTCGCCGATACCCATGCCCTCGGTAACGAGCATGTACATCTTCTTCCCTTCAGCGAGTTCGACGAGGGCGATCGGGGCGTGACGTGCCGGGTCGTGCTCGATGTCGAGGATCCGTCCGTTCACGTTCTCGGTGCACCCGCACGCGTGCTTCAGCTCGGCCTTGTACTTGTGAGACGGTGCCCGGTAGGTTGGGCCTCCGCGACCGCGGTTCTGCTGGATAATTCTATGTCCCATCTCCACCACCTTACATGACGCCGAGCCGGCTGAGGATCTCCTCGGCGGCCTTTTCACTCTCAAATCCGACGATAGCCTTCTTCTGGCCCTTCATCGTCATGACGGTCCGCACAGAGGCAACCTTCTGGTCGAAGGTCTTCTCTATGGCGCGCCTGATATCGTCCTTGGAGGCGTTGTTGTGCACGAGAACCTGGATCTTGTTCTCGTTCTCGAGCATCATCATCGCCTTTTCCGTAACATACGGATTTCTGAGCACCATATTTAGTCCTCCATCCTCTTGAGAGCGCTTTCGGACCAGATGGTCAGGCGACCGGCATGGGTACCCGGCGCGAGCATTTCGACGTCGAGGTCGTAGATGCTGACGGCTTCAACACCGGCAAGGTTCTGCGCTGCACGCAGGGGTTCGTCACCGGTGACGATCAGGACACTCTTGCGGCTCTTGTACCGGCGGCCACGCGTCTTGCCGCGGCCTGCACGGACCTTCTTGCTGTCCTTTGCACGCTCGACATCGGCGTAGACTCCGAGCACGGAGAGGGCTTTGATGACGTCGGCAGTCTTTTCGATTGCCTCGAAACTCTCATCCACGACGAACGGGGCTTCACCGTCAAAGAGGTGACCACGCATCTCAACGAGGTCGGAGATCGCGGTTGCGGCGATTGCCGACCGCAGGGCCATCCACTTCTCCTGCTTGTTGATCTTCAGCGCGAGGATCTTCGCGACGACTGGCGGGTGTGCTGCACGGCCACCCTTGGCCTGCGGGACCTTTGCTGCTCTCGAACCGTTCTTGAGACGGGGCACATGCGATACGCCGCGTCCTGATCCCCAGCCGACCGCGGAACTCCTGATGCCGGCAAGCGGGTCGGTGCCATGGGGCTGGAACCGCTTGCTCTGGATAGAGAGCACGGCCCTCTTGATGAGGTCGGGCCGGTAATATTCGTCGAAGACAGACGGGAGTTCGATTTCACGGACGACGGAACCGTCGATTGATCTGACATTTGCTTTCATCCGCTCTTCACCCCTGCTTGCTCTCAAGGCTGACATAGTTCACAGACGGTGCCCTGACAGCGTGTTCGCCCTGCCGGATCGCCGGGCGGATGCGCACGAGACGCTTGACCGGACCCGGGATCGAACCCTTGATCATGACATACGGGTTCTTGACGAAGCCGTAGTGGAGGAAACCACCTTCCGGCACGACTTCGGAACCGTCGGTGCCGACTTTGAGGATCCGCTTGTTGAATTCGGTCCTCTGCTGGTAGCCCATCTGACCCATCTGCGGGACCTGCCACCGGACGTGGTGCGGGTTCCAGGGGCCGAGGTTGCCGATGTGGCGCTTCTTGCCGCCACGGGAGTGCTTCCTCTTCCTGACCATGATGCCCCAGCGCTTGACCGGGCCCTCGGTGCCCTTACCCTTGGTAACGGCGGTGACGTCGACATACTGCCCTTCGCTGACGAGGGTCAGGGGGTCGACCTCTTTGCCGAGGAGTGATGTGGCGAGGGCGAGGCGCTCTGCCATGGAGCCACCGTCGATCCGGGCTTCCATCAGTTCGGGAGCCTTCTTGGGGATACTGGTGACTGCGGCGGGCTGCGTGTACACGAGGGCGAAGATCTCGGTGACCTTGCCTGTGGCGACGCCGTCCTGGATCGCCTTGAGTACGGCCTCACGGTCGTGTTCCTTCGGCATGGTGATCCGCTTCGCAAGGGCGGGGTCGAGTTCCTCGGCCCAGGCCTCGGTCAGCGGGTGCCGACCATAGCTGTCAGTGGCGTATGCGCGCACGGCGGCGACCTTCACCTTCGGCACCTCGACGATGGTGACGGGGACCATGATCTCCCGTCCCTCAGTCGGGCTGCTCTTGTGGTCATCCACCATGATGACGTGCGTCATACCTACTTTATACCCTGCAATACCCTGCAGCATGGGCTCGCCATCGTGCCTGGGCCAGGCCTGGTACTTCGGTACCTGGCTCTTTGCCCGCTTGCGCGGGCTGTAGGCAAGCGAACCCCTGCGTGGTCTGTGTACGTTCGGCATGTTCTAATCAATCCTCTGCGTTTGGTTCTCTCCGAGATTCCCAGGTTTCCGCCAGGACTGTACAAACACTTGCGAACGGGACCACAACGCCCGTATCCCCGGGGGGATGACGATCAGGCACGCTCTCCGCACAACAGGTATTGCTCCTGCTGTGGTGGTGTCGGGAGTGATGTGCCGCGTGTGGTCTCCAGTGTGGAGATCATTCTGGTGTGCACCAGAATACCTCGTCTCGCGAAGAGATCCTGATCTTGTGCACGCCGGCATATGCCGGCAGGGCTCGTCTGCACTGACGGAGGCCCGGCGCACGGATCAGATCCAGCGTCTGTCTTCTCCTTGGGACTGCTCTAGTCCTTCTCGGTTATGCCCCCTGGAGGGGCAGCCGGGGCATCATGCCCGTCCCCTGTCGGGGGGACCGGCAGTATTATCCGCCAAACGGTTACAGAATGGCCACTCTACCACCATGTGGCCATTATTCTGTGCCCGGTTGCGCAGGATACCATCGTCTCCGGTTCTCTAATTATTCCCCGGAAACGAATATAAATCTTCCCGTATTCTCCGGGACGTGGGGAGGTCCAGGGGTCAGCCAAAGAAGAGGTCGCCCTCTCTATTGATGTAAACCTCGACGTCCTCGCGGACGTACCTGGCCCTGAACCGGCTCGGGTTGGAGTCGTGGATCCTGTTGATCAGTTCGAGGGTGTTGTACTTCACCTTGATCCCGAGTTTTTCGGCTTCCTGGAAGATGAGGGTGGTCGCTTCGATGAGGTCGGTACCGGATTTGATGGTGCAGAGATGTTCGGAGTCGAGGGTATAGAGAAACTCAAGCGTTTCTTTTGCCCTTTCGATGTTTTCATACGCCGCTTTTTCGATGGTGCAGACGTTTGCCTTCGAGGTCTGGATGATGTCGGCGACCTGCTGCTGGGTGAGGCCGGTCTTGCGGTACCGGAGTACTTCCTTCTGTCTGTCGGTGAGGAGCCCCTGTTTCATTGGATATAACTTAACATACTATGACTTAAACACTATCATTTAACATCGCACGACCGGAACAGACAGGCTTTCACAATCTTTATATCAGATTTCGCCGATACTATGTCTGTTCTCTAATTTGAGAGGTGTATAGATGGTAGTTAAAGTAGGAATTGCAAAACTGGGCAACATTGCCAGCGGCGTGATGGCAGAACTGCTCCTTGATGAGCGTGCAGACCGTGAAGACATGCAGACCTTTATGGCCACCTCCGGCACCAAGCTCCAGCCCGAGGACATCGACCGTGTCGTCAGCACCATGAAGGCGTGGGTCCCTGACTTTTGCATTGTCGTTTCCCCGAACGGTGTCCTTCCGGGTCCGAAAGGTGCCCGCGAGTCCCTCGCTGAGGCAGGTATTCCGTGCATTGTCATCACCGACGACATCACCACGAAGAAGGACGACTTCGCCGCACTCAAGGAGAGCGCCTTCGGTTACATCATCATGAAGGCCGACTCCATGATCGGTGCCCGCCGCGAGTTCCTCGACCCCATCGAGATGGCTGACTACAACGGCAACCTCGTCAAGGTCCTCGCCCTTACCGGCGCGTTCCGCAAGCTCCAGATGGAGCTTGACAAGGTCATCGACCAGGTCAAGGAAGGCAAGAAGGGTGCAGACCTCGTCCTCCCGAAGGTTGTCATGAACTCCGACAAGGCGGTCGACGGCGAGTTCTCGAACCCGTACGCCCTCGCAAAGGCCCGCGCAGCCTACGAGATCGCTCAGGCGGTCGCCGGCGTCAACGTCAAGGGCTGCTTCATGACGAAGGGATTCGAGAACTACGTCCCGATCGTCTGCTCTGCCCACGAAATGATGCGCCAGGCCGCAGTCCTCTGCGACGAGGCGCGCGAGATGGAGAAGGCCACCGACGCTGTGATCCGCAAGCCGCACAAGAAGGACGGCGTCATCGTCTCCAAGACCACACTCATCTCCAAGCCCGAGTGAATACTCACAAAATCTTTTTTCTCCTTTTTTTCGCGGCCAGACGGGTGACCGGAGGGTCGGCGCGCAGGGACCAGGGGGCAGGACATTTCTCTCTATCGAGATCGAGGTCTAACACAGGATATCAGAGATATCCTGTTCGAGCAGATCTCCGAACTGCCACGGACGGCAGATCTTCGAGTAGTTCCTCAGTGAAGAGCGCCGACCTACTGCCTTCCCCACAATCTGAGCCGGGGGACTGCATCGAAAGTCTTCGACTTTCTCAAACTCGCTGACACTCGCACCTCGAAGACCTGATGGTCTTCTCATGCTCCCTTCGGTCGCAGCCCCCGGATATCTCGAAAGCCAGAGGGTTTTGCGCCTCGCCGTCGGGCATCCCCCTCAGCACCCATTCTCCCGGAAGTACCGGCCGAACTCCTCGGGGAGGGTCATCACCACCGGCTCGAAGTGGAGGCGTTCCATGAAGGCCGAGTCTGTCATTGAAGACGGGTTCGGGTTGAGCCGCGCGATGATGGAGCAGACGGCGGAGAAAGAGTCGGCATCGTCGGGTGTCCCGCAGTACAGGGCCATATTGAAGGCGCGCGTGCCGAGGGAGCGATAACAGTCGATGACCCGCAGGATCCCCCGCGCCAGAGGGCGGATGCAGGGCCCGATATCGGCGGGGGAGGAGGCCGGCAGGATGCCCCGCACCTCGCGCTCTCCAATCGGCACGGCACTTGCAAACCAGGGGAACGCGTCTTCAAAGAGGAAACGATCGGTGGCGGCCTCCTCTTCGATGAAGTCGGCCCAGTACGACCGGCCGTGCTCCCGACAGTATGCCCGGCTCGCCGCGAGGTACCGGCCCTGGAGGGAGGTGGGGCAGGGGTCGGCGATGCCCTGGAGATGGGGGTGGGCGATGCTCGCACCGGCAGAGGGGAGATAATTCCAGTTCAGCGACATGTAACCTCCCCGTCCCTTCACCCCGTCCAGCAGGCCAGAGAGGGCATCGGCGACCTGGTCGACGGTAAAGCGCTCGACGGTATGGGCACGGGTGATGACGGTCACGAGGTGCCAGTCGGCAAAAGGGTAGAGGTTCGGAAAGGTGACACTCTCGCCCCGGAGGATCCGGGTGCCGTCGGTAAAGGTGGGGGTCTCGCGTTCCACACGATCAGGACAGAAGGGACAGTCTCCAGAAGGCGCACCGGCATAGGGCAGGTCGAGGTTCCGGCCGATCCGCTCGGGGGAGATGCGCGACGCGATTCCGGTCAGGGCCTCCCGGCGGACCTGAATCCTGCCACCCGCATACTCGTCGACGGAAAACATACCTCCATCCTCCGGTAGGGGTGAGGACGTGATAAAAGCACCTCTTTGAGGCGTTAGCGGTGGATGGAAAATGGAGGATAGGGATATCCCCCAAAAAATATTGCTGCAGGAGACCTGCAGTCGGGTTCAGACAACGTACTTGCCGAGGAGGCGGATCGAGTTGGTCATGTCGGGGCCGAGCGGGGACCCGAAGATGATCTGGGTGACACCGGCCGCCTTGAGGTCGTCGCACTTCTGCCTGACCATGTCCGGGGTACCGGCGATGGTGAAGGCGTCGATCTCGGCGTCGCCGACGAGGCCGCCGACCGCCTTGAAGTCAAAGCGTCCGAGGGCGTCCTTGATCTTGGCGACGTTGTTCAGGTCAAGTCCGTGGCGCTGGAGAAGTGCCGGCGGGGAGCCCGCGGCGATGAAGGCGGCGACGATCTTTGCGGCGTTGCGGGCCTTCTTCTCGTTCTGGTCGATGGACATGGCGGTGTACGCACCGACATCGTGCTTCTTCCGGCCTGCGGCTTCCTGAGCCTTCTTGATGATCGGGATGGCGATCTCGAAGTCCTTCGGGTTGGAGGCGTTGATCAGGGAACCTTCGCCCATCTCACCGGCGAGCTCGAGCATCTTGGGGCCCTGAGCACCGATGTAGACGGGGATACCCTTCTTGCCGGGGAGCTGGACGCCGGTGAGCTTGGCACCGTCGTAGTCGAAGAACTCCATCTCACCGGTCTTCTTGATCTCCTCACCGCTGCAGAGGCGGCGGATCTGGGTGACACCCTCTCTCAGGCGGGCGACCGGCTTTCCACCTGCGATCGCGAGCTTCGGAAGGGTCGAAAGGTCGCCGGGGCCGATACCGAGGACTGCACGGCCGTCGGAGATCTCGTCCAGCGTGCACATGAAGGATGCAATGGCCGCCGGGGTGTCGGTGAAGGTGTTCATGATACCCGGGCCCATCTTGATCGAGTCGGTGTTCGCGGCGATCATGGCGAGGGTCGGGTAGCAGTGACGGTTGTTATAGTGGTTGGTGATCCACGCGTAGTCGATGTCCTTGGACTCGGCAAGCTTGACGTAGTTCACGACCTGCTTGACGTTAATGTTGCCTGGCACAAATTCAATTCCATAACTCAAGGCATTTCACCTCAGAGAGAGTAGTTATCGCACAAAGATAAAAGTATTATCATTTGCCCTGAGAAGAGAGGGAAATAAACCCTTCTTACCAGAGATTGGGGTATCAAACGGATATAGTGCCTCAACTGTTTCCTTATCGCGGAGGAGCGGGCGAAATGCCAAAAGAGAAGTATTTATGATCATCAGCACAAATACCCAAGAGAGTACGCAACCGGAACCCGGCCGCCGTCCGCGAATGATCCGGGGGCACGCATCAGGCATCCATTCTTTTTCCAGAAAGGTGCGATGCAGAGGGGGGGAAAACGTGTTCCCGGTATGCGGGTCAGGCACAGGGCAGACCGACCGGTGACGGAGGGTGCCGCCCGCCCGAAACGGGGTGGAGAGAGAATACATGCGGGTCTTGGCAATAGGACTGGGGGGTGCAGGCAGCAGGATCGTGGACAGGCTCTACGATCACGACCGGAGGAGCAAGGTCCTCTGCATGAACGCACTCGTGATCGATTACGACTCCAATACGCTTATCCAGCTTGAGCACCTTCCCGAGGAGTCCAAGTTATTCTTCCCGCCGATCGATCCGTCCTTCACTTTCGATGTCGAGACGGTCGTCGACATCGAAGAGGTGATGACCTGCATCCAGAAGGTGGACACCGTCGAGATCGATGCCATCATGGTGATCACGGGTCTTGGGGGGACAATGATCGATACCCTCCCTCAGATCATCCCGCAGTTACGCCAGTCCTTCGTCGAGCCGATATTTGCTGTGGTCACCCTGCCGTGCAGGGATGAGGGAATAAAACGGGCCGCCAAGGCCGCAGACGATCTGGAAATGATCGCCGGATTGGTGGACGGCACGATCGTCTTCGACAACGAGACCTGGGCGGGACGGATCCGCTCTGGGGACGAGTCGGGCCGGACCGGGTTATCGTCGAAGATCGCAGGAAGGAGGGGCTCCTTCATGAACCCCCGCATGATGTACTCCCTGCTGAACGACGAGGTCGCCCGGAGGATCGGGCTCCTTCTGCGTGCAGGGGAGTTCAATGAAACAGGCCTTGATGTGGGCGAACTCGTCCTTGACGCCGGGGAGGTGCTCAACACCCTTAGTGGTATGGGGATCGTGGCCGTCGGCTACGCTGCCGAGCGTCTCCCCCTCGGCCCTCTCGAATTTCTGACACGGTGGAGCTCGGCCCGCAATTATATGGAGGGGTCCAAGAAGAGGGCGGCAAGGATCGTCTCCCTCGCAAAGAAAGCGGTATATGAGGAAATATCCGTGCCGTGCGACCTCACGAGTGCCGAAAAGGCGCTGGTCCTCATTGCCGGGCCTGACAGAGAGCTGAGCATCAGGGGATTTGTCACGGTCAGGAAGTGGATCGACCGGAGCATCGCCGGCCTTGAGATGCGTTCGGGTGACTACCCGATCAAAAACACCCGCTTCGTCGGGATCATCATCGTGCTGTCAGGCGTGCATAATGTACCCCGGATCGACGAGTTGAAGGTCCACAGGGAAGAGTACAGGCAGGAACTGGAGGAAGAAGCGGCCAGGGAAGCGGCGGTCGAGGCCAGGGGGCAGAGGCCCGCGGACTTCGATGAAGATGCTGAAGCGGAGGCAGCTTTTTTCACGGGGTACTCCGGAAAAGATCCTCTTGCACCGGGAGGAGGTGGGATGGAGATGACCGAAGAAAAGGACGACATGATCGCGATCGCGGGACAGAAGAGGAAGAAGGAAAGAGAAGACGGGAAACTCCGGATCCACCTCTCCAGCGATCATCTGAAAAAAACCGGAGGCGACGAGGGGGCCGTGGTGGTGCCCGGCGCGAAGAAACAGACTCCCGGGGATATGACCAGGATGACCTCGGTCGGTCTTCCCCAGGCTCCGAAGGACTCCGCTCTCGGGATCGGGGGGACGTTTTCTGCCGTGAAAAAACCGAAGGAGATCGAGGAGACCGGTTTCAGGGTCGAGGCGATCCCGGCGGCAAAGGACGATGTCCTCTCCGGTGAGAAGGTCAGCCTGAAATGGGTCGTGAAGAAGGCGAAGGACGACCTCCTGGGGAAGGATGCGGTGCTCCTGAATGATCCGGGCACCCGGCCGATCGACGATGTCCTGAGGGGCGGGATGCACCTGGCCCCGAAGCAGACGCCGAAGGAGATCGAGCCCGGGCGTGGAAAGATCACGGGCCCGGAGACCAAAAAACAGGACGAGGAAGAAGAAGAGAGTCAGGACAGCATCGACTGGATCACATAGACGTGATCCGGGAGAAGGGGATGTTCCCGGCCCCGATTTCGGTCCTGATGGAACAACCCTCCTCGACGGCATGGGCGATGAGGTTCATGCCGGAAAACGAGGCGATGGAGAGGCGATACGGGTCTCTCTGAAGGTTAAAGATCTTTTCTCCGGTCGTGAGAGGGAAAACGAACCCGACCGACCGCATGGTCGCGACGATCTCCTCCACTTTGTCCTGTGCGGGGAGGGGTACCTGCCTGATGTTGGCAAGGGCGATGCCGTCGCCGGCCGTGACATAGGCGTGGACCGAGGTGAGGCCGGCGGCGATGAAGAGCTGGAGGGGGTCGATGCTTGTGCCGCGATACGCGAGGAGGTCGAGGAACTGCGTCGGTTCGTCCTTGCTGATTGCGATCCTGCCGCCGTATTTCATCTCGACGGGGATGCCCTGTCTCTGGAAGACGCCGTCCATCGTGACCGAGCAGACGGTCATGAAGCCTGTATGGCCGGCGGGTATGCGGGGGTCACTGTTGGTGATGCCGTAGGCGTCGAAGAACCCACACCCTGCGGCGATGACGGCGTCGAAGGCTTTCCTGACCCGGTCGACTTCGGCGTCAGGGACGATGGAAAGGTTGTAGGCGACGTCGCCGGTGCCGCTCCGGGGGTCGAAGGTCGTCCTGACGGCGAGTCTTTCGAGTTTGGAGATGACGAAGCCGATGCGTTCGCCGACGAGGGCGTTCTCTATCTCGGCGATGCCGCTCTGCGTGAGGATACGCCCCCGGTTTCCGATCTTCTCGGTAAAGCCCATCTCGTCGAGGGAGCGGAGGTAGTACTGGACGGCACGGTCGGAGAGGACAAAGCCATGCTCGGCCATGAGTTCGGAGAGGCGTTTCGCCCCCATCGGCTCGGGGTGTTCCTTGAGGAGCCTGAGGATTTCGATGCACTTCCTCTCTGTCCTGATCCCGCTCATCGTGCCCTGACCACCCCGGTGCTGTCCTGGTACCGTCCATTGTAGGTGCCTGCGCCGTCGCCGACGTCATGGAGGATCATCTGGACGACGCGGTCGCCGACCGCAAGCTGGACCGGTTCCTCGCCCATGTTCGTGAGGCAGAGGGTGAGCTGGCCCCGGAAGCCGGGGTCGACGAAGCCACCGCCGAGGAGGAGGCCGCGGCGCGCGTAGCTGGACCGGCACCTGAGGGTGGCGGCGACGTCCGCCGGGATCTCCACGTGCTCAAGGCTCGGGACGAGGGTGCACTTTCCGGGAGGGAGGGAGATGTCGGCGCCTGCCCGGAGGTCGTACGAGGCGGGCTGGAGGGAGGCGTCGCCGAAGGGGGTGATGACAAGCCGCGTCTCTGTATTGTCTGCTCCGAGGCGGGACCGGATCTCAGCGGAAGAGAGGATCATATTCTATAGGGATGGTTCTCGAAAATGCTTAATAACTTGTGATATGATATATACCACTGTACAATTCATCCATTTCCTTCTAAATCGGGAGTTTTGCGGCCCGTGAATGGACGACGCCGACGCTCCGGTTGCTCTGGACCCATGGGGTAGAGGACATCCTTCTGGGCTTCGAACCCAGGGACGCGGGTTCGATTCCCGCTGGGTCCGTTTTTGAGATTTTCAAAAAAAGATTATTGCAGTCTGATCTTCGCATTGGTGGCGTTGCCGATGAAGAAAGATACTGACGTTTCATTTCCTGCTGGTGGCGCATCGGGGGCGGTGGCCCTGACCCGTATCCAGTACTGCGCCGCCGGACGGTCACGGACATCAAGCACTGCCACTTCCTGCTTCAGGCCATGTGTCCGTTTCTCCGGGTCCATTTTCTCGAAGAGGATCCACGTTTTTTTCCCGTCGATGGAATAGAAGAGTTTCTGCGTGGCCGTCTGGTTGCCGGTGTAGTTGAGGTTCCATTTCATCCGCAGGAAATCGGTGATCGGGCCCGACTCAACACGGGAGGGTTCACCGACCCAGAGGTACGAAGCGTTAATGCCAGTATTGTTCAGGCCGGGGAGAGCGGTGATAAAGGTTCTCGGAAGGTCGAGGGTTTCAGTACCGTTGTCGAAGGAGATCGTCGACCCCTGACCAAAGATGTTGATGTTCCCGTCCCTGAGCACTGTGAGGGTGTAGGTGGCTGTCCAGGTCTGGTTCAGGTGGATGGTGCCGATGTTGAAGTGGAGGTTGTGGTCGTCGTTCCAGTCGGTAGTCTGGTCCTCCGTGTAGGGGTACGATGGATTATGGGGAGGGACATACGGAGGTGTCGTGTTGTCGATCCAGGTGTCGATATAGGTGGATTTTCCGGGGATGTGGAGGTAGGTAAAGACCGCGTCACCGTCTATAATCTCGTTGTTCACCTCGACGTCCTTGAAGGAGATGTCCATCTTGGTGTTCACGCCGGCCTCGGTCTTGAGTTCGCCGGCGATGGCCGTATAGATGGCACCGATGTTGGCGGCACTTCCATCATAGTATTTCCCACCCGTGGACTCGGCAAGTTTTTTCAGGGTCTTTTTGCCGTCAGCTGAGATGGTGTCCGCATACCCGATTGAGTATATCTTAATATTGTGATTTTTGGCATAGACAGAGAGATCCTGCTCTTCATCGGAGAGGTCAGTAAAACGATAATACTTCTGGGTGAGATCCCCAAAATCCTCGGGATCGTCTGAAACCCAAACATCTTCATAATGCCAATGCTCTCCATCCCAAACCCTTTTTTTGCCCCAATAACCGCCAGCATCGCCCCGTGCCAGGGGGTCGCCATACCAGTTGTAGTCCCCATCCGAAAGGACGATGATCGCTTTGATGGCATCTGGATCAGGATTTGAACTTCCAGAATCAGTAAGTTCTTTTATTGACTTATACAGTCCCGCACGCATGGGCGTTCCAGAGTCCGGGACAATATTGTCGAGTTCTGTTTTCACCGAAGGGAGAGCATCGGTGAGCAGCAGGTCGACGGTCGCATAGTCGAGATATCGTTTGGGAGTATGGTAAGCGTTGTCGATATATCTGTCAGGATTATCAAAAGAAGATTCTCCAGGTTTATTGATCCGATACCATGAACCTGTATTTCTCCCGAAGGTGACGAGCCCCACCTTATCCTTCGTGGTCATCCTGTCGACAAACTTCTTTGCCGCCTCCCTCACCGAGTGCATGCGATCGGGATCATCCTCAAGCATACTCCCCGACCGGTCGATCGCCAGTATCACGTTGATCGGGTCGGGCTGGAGGGCGTAGCCATCTCCCCTGAGACAGACGGTGACGTTCACCGTCTGGTTCACTGTGACGGTCTCATTGTCGACCGCAGTGGAGACCGAGAGGTAGGGATAGTTCTTCCAGGTGAGAGTGAGGTCTTCAACGTCGTCACCCCACCGGGCTATGACTTTGCAGGTGCCGGTTGCCGAAGTTTTATTTTTGCGGTCTTGAACAAAGGCCCCGGGCCTGAAATGCACAATCGCAGATTCATTATATTTCGTGACCGCCGACGTCTCCACCAGTTCGGGTGGTGCCGTAGCAGTATACCCTTCCGTATCGATATTGGAGAGTGAAAACGTGACCGTCTGCCCCTTGACAGGGTTGCCCTTCACATCCACGACCTTCGCCCTGATCTCGGCGGTCATGTCGTCCTTCACATCGCGGCTCGGCATGGTCTGCGGAGAGGCGGTGAGGATCATGTCTACAGGATCTGTACTCGTGAACTCGACAGTCTGCGAACAGGTCACCGAAGAGTTGTCCGCCGAGGTTGCCGTGATCGTCACCTTCCCGATCTTATCCTTCGGCCCGTAGGTGAACATGACCAGACCGTCGTTATTGGAACGGAGAGTCTTCTCCTCACCGGGGAGGGAGGTACTCACATGGACCGAACGGTTGACCGAGGGGTTACCGTCGGCATCCATCAGGGTGCAGGTGATGGTGAACGTACTCTTGCCGTCTGCATAAACCCATGGGAAGGGTGTGCCGTCTGGAGAGACAGCACAGGTGATCGAAGCGGGAGGGGCGTCACTGAGGCCGTAGAAGGTGAAATACGTATCAGAGATTGGAGATGGCAGGTTTACGAATACGATGTTCTCCCCGGCTTTTCTCCCGAGTCTGAGGGTCACCGTCACATTTCCGTCCCCATCCACCGGGCAGACAGCGGTATCGCCGGTTACACTGCCGTTGACAAGGAAGACAGCGGAGTCTCCCGGAGACCCGACAGAGAAGGTGACTGACTCGGCATCCCTACCGGTCGCCGACTCCCACCGGTTATCGATGCGGTTGCCGTAGTAGTCCACCAGTGCAAGGACGATCGGCACCTCTGATCCCACCGTCGCCTCACTCCTGTAGTCCGTGAGGGCGAGTTTGTACGGCGCCGCATGGTCGACCTTCTGGACGACCGTGTTCTCCGCCACCACCGCACCGGTTGCATTCAGCGTCTTTCCCGTGATCGTCGCGTCCCCGCTCTTCTCCCCTACAGTGAACGTCGCCGTCTTCAGTCCACCGGCGGTGAAATCCAGCGTGGACGGCGTGACCGTACCCATTGCGGGATCGCAGGAGAGCACGACCGTCGTCGCACCGGTCGCCGTCACCGTGACCGTCGAGGTGCCCCCGCTGCCAGCGACAAGCCAGTCTTTATCGGTATTAAGAGAAATCTGTGTATCCGCAGCGGCCGATGCCGAACAGAGCATCAGGACGCCGAGCAACATGATCCAGGAATATGATATCTGCATATCCTCGCCACCGTGGATCCATAAAATATTCCATGCAAGATTAATGTTCCGGTATAATGTAGATACTGATATGCCACAGATATATTCAGAAGAGATCCATAGATTTTAAAACGTAAAATAAAACACAATAAAATGATTAAACGGAAAAATATAGAATTTTTTTAATTATTAGTACAAACAGGCCGCGATGGAGGAGACAGTCCCGGCAAAAATGATCGGAAAAAAAGAAAGGGTTATTCCAGCCTGATCTTGTTGGACTGGATGTCGCCCACCTGGATCTCACCGGGGTAGTACTCTATGCAGTCGGGGGCGTCGGGCGCCGTCGCATGGACACGGATCTTGTACCAGCCGACGGCAAGGGAGCGGACATCGAGGCTCGCCTGCTCGTCATACTCCCCCGTAGACCGGGGCACCATCGTCAGGAAGGGAGTCCAGGTCTTCCCCCTGTCGGTGGAGTAGGAGAGACGCTGGGTGGCCGTATAGTTGCCTGTGTAGTTCAGGTGCCACCCCACCTTCAGGAAGTCGGTGACCGGCCTGGAACCGATCTGGTAGGGGATGCCGAGGTCCAGAGTCGCGTTCTTGACACCTGTTTTGTTCAGGTCGGGAATGGCGGTGATGAACGTGTCGGGAAGGGTGAGAGTCTCGGCACCGCCATTGAAAGAGATCGTCGAACCCGAACCGAAGACATTGATGTTCCCACCGCTGAGCACCTTGAGAGTGTATGAGGTCGTCCAGGTCTGGTTCAGTTTGACCGTCCCGATATCGAAGTGGAGGCTCCGGTCGTCCTCCCAGTCGGTCGTCTGGTCCTCGGTGTGGAGGGGGATGACCTGATAGTGGCCACTCTCGTTCTCGATCCAGCTCGCGATGTTCGTCGAGACGCCGGGGATATACTGGTAGGCGAAGACGTCATCGCCCGGCACAGGGGCGTCGTTCACCTGGACGTTCTCGAAGGAGAGGTCCATCATGGTGTCGACGCCGGCCTCGGTCTTGAGGTCGCCGGCGATCCGTTTGTAGATCTCGGCGAGTTCGTCGCCGCCGGGGGCGTGCTCGTAGAACCCACCCGTCGAGGTGGACATGGTCGTCATCGTCTCGGTGACCGTGCTGCTCGGGTCGTAGGCAAAGGTGATGGCGTACAGTTTCACGTCGTTGGAAGAGGCGAACCTCGACATGTTCTGGTTGGTCGATTCACCGTCGATGCAGTACTGATAGTCGGCGTAATAACCGCCCGACCATGTCCGTACATATTTCTGCCCGGTCAGGAGAGTGCCGCCGAGGCCGTCATAATACCGGTAGTGGTCGGGCTCAAGGTTGCTGCCGCTGAACGTATAGGCCCACGACGAGCTCTCAGGGTAGCCGGTACCATGGCCGATGGGGCTGCCGTCATAGTTCCAGTCGCCGTCGGTCATGATGATTATCGCCTTCACCGCCCCGGGCCGCCCCTGTTGTTGCTGCATCCGTACGGCCTCGTAGATGGCCCGCCGCAGCTGGGTGGCACCATTCGGCTGAAGGGACTGGAGGCGACTCTTCACCGACGCGAAGTCATCGGTCAGATAATTGTCCAGCGTCGTGGACGAAGAGAAGGAGACGAGGCCGACGCGGTCGCGGCCCGGGTTCATCTGGTCGATGAAAGTGGACGCAGCGGCCTTCGCACTCGTGATCCGGACGTTTCCCGAACTGTCCGTCCGGGCCATGCTTCCCGAACGGTCGACGACGAGCACCACGTCGATCGGGTCGGGCTGCAACGCCCAGCCATCGCCCTTGAGGGCGAGGGTGACGTTCACCGTCCCATTCACCTCGACGGTCTCGGGATCGACAGATGTGGAGACCGAGAGATAGGGGTAGTTCTTCCAGGTGAGAGAGAGGGTGTGGCTGACGTCACCCCACACGGCGGCGACGTCGCATGTCCCCGTGGCCGTGCCGCTGTAGGCGGGGTCATTGTGATCGCGGGTGAAGGCGCCCGGCCGGAAATGGACGACGGCATAACCGTTCTTATCCGTGGTCGCCGACGTCTCCACCAGTTCAGGGGATGCAGTGGCAGTATAGCCGGCCGTATTGATACTGGAAAGGGAAAAGGTGACCATTTCCCCCTCGACAGGGTTGCCTTTCTCGTCCAGGACCTTCGCCCTGACCTCGGCAGTCATGTCATCTTTCACGTCCCGGCTTGGCATGGACTGGGGATTTGCCGAAAGAACCATGTTCACCGGGGCGGTACTCGTGAACTCGACTGTCTGCGAGCAGGTCACAGAGAGGTCGTCCGCCGAGGTCGCCGTGATCGTCACGACGCGGATGGAATCCCGCGGCCCATAGGTGAACATGACCTGGCCGTCGGAGTTCGAGGTCAGGGTCGTCGGTTTGTCGTCTTCATCGTCGGTGACCACAGTGATCGATCGGGCCCCGGCAGGGTTGCCATGGGTGTCCTTCAGGGTATAGGTGAGGGTGAATGTGCTCCTACCGTCGGCAGGGACCCAGGGGATGGGGTCGGCGTACGGTGCGACAGAGCACGCGATCGAGGCTGGGACGGCATTGCCGAGGCCATAGATAGTGAGTGTGGTGGCGGCGACTGTGCCCGGGAAGGAGACGTATATGATGTTCTCGCCGGCCGTCTGGTCGGCCCTGAAGTCGGCCCTCACGTCCCCGTTCCCGTCCACAGGGAGGACAACATCATCACGGTAGCCACTGCCGTCGGATATTCCGGCCAGACCACCCGGCGACCCGACCTGGAAGCGGACGGTCTCTGCCTCCTTGCGGGCGTCGACGCGGTTGCCGTACCGGTCCTCCATGGCAAGGACGATCGGCGTCGTGGACCCGACGGTGATCTCGCTCTCGTACTCGAGGGCTGCAAGTTTGTACGGGGCGGCGTGGTCTATCATCTGGTCGCAGGACGACGAAACGGTCTGGAGAACATCGTTTTCGTCACGGTACTCGGACGTTGCCGTGATCGTCGCCGTGCCGCTCCGCGTCCCGGCCCTGAATGTCGCCGTGGCGGTGCCGTCAGCACCTGTCGTCAGCGTGGACGGGGACACCGTACCCTGTGCGGGATCACAGGAGAGGACGATGCTCTGCCCTGCACGAGGTACCCCTCCGTCGTCGGTCACCATCACCGTGACCGCCGAAGTGCCGTCACCACCGGCGACAAGCCATGCAGTGTCGGCCTGAAGGTGCATCTGGGGCTCCGCGGCAGCGGTTCCGGCACAGAAGAGGAACAGCACGCCAAAAAGGAGTATTCCGAAACGTTGTATCGACATATCTTCTCCCTCAGGTATGTACAGACCTGATCCCCATATAAAACAGGACGATTCATATTATCTTGAAAATATCACCTAATATTCAAAAAAATAGATTAATATTGCCATAATTAAGATGATCAAAAGAAATGCAGGATTAAGAAATCGAAAATAATATAATTCACTACCTGCAGTTACCTGAGCAGGTGCAGGGACACCAATAAATGCTCCAGAACACTCAAAAATAAGATAATAGGGTTTAGAAACCGCCACGCCGCCCGGGCCTGTGATTGCGGCGGGCAGGCCTCTCTATCTTCCCGGCCACGGCCACACCGGCGACCGCCACCAGGACAAGGATGACCGCGACCACACCAATGATGCCGAGGGGAAGGCCGGAAGGCTGCATCGTGAGGGAGCAGGACTCACCCAGAGAACCGATCGGGACCTGCTGCACCAGATATGTGAGTTTGTAGCCGTCCAGCGTCCCAGAAATATTGT
This sequence comes from Methanofollis sp. UBA420, assembly GCF_002498315.1. Classification (NCBI taxonomy): domain Archaea; kingdom Methanobacteriati; phylum Methanobacteriota; class Methanomicrobia; order Methanomicrobiales; family Methanomicrobiaceae; genus Methanofollis; species Methanofollis sp. UBA420. The sequence goes on along the minus strand of NZ_DAGX01000007.1, from coordinate 289,539 downwards.
AACTGCCGGGCGCAAGGTCGAGTTTCAGGATCCCGTCCGCCCCGGTGACGCCCCGGGCCGCCCCATCCACGCCAATTGCCACACCGGCAAGGGCTTTGTGGTCGGGACTCCCGACGATGACCGCAACAGGAACAGAGACAGGCACCAGTTCGGCGACAAGGTCGGTCTTCTGGTCACGGGAGTTGCACGACCCCTGCCAGGAGACATAGCCGGGAGCTCTGACCTCGATGGCATGCGTGCCCGCCACCACCGACTCAAGGCTGAACCGTCCGTAATTATCAGTCACACCGACGTCTTTACCGTCGACGGAGACGCTCGCACCGGCCAGCGGGGCCTTCGCGGCGTCATAGACCGAGATGAAGACCGGGTACGTGGACTTCGAGAGGAAGATGTCGGTGCGGACAGCATTCTCCTGGAGAGACACCTCCTGACGGTAGTCGCTGTACGCCGGGTGGGTCACCTCCACGAGGTACCGCCTGTCCGTATCCACGACCGTGGTGACGAAACCGTCGCTGCCTGTTGTCCCCCGCACCGTCCCGCCGACCTTCACCGTGGCATTGACGACCGGAAGATGGTCCTTGGCATCAAGCACCCGAAAGGCGAACCTGCCCTCGGGATAGAGCCAGAACTGGACGGGTTCGGCCTCGTCGTCGACCTCTATATCCCGCTGCAGCAGGTCATACCCCTTTGCCTCGACCTCGACAGAATAGTCCTCGTTCGCCTTCACCTCGAAGGTGGCAAGACCTGTCGAATCTGTCTTTTCAGAGTCTCTCTCACCGTCTTCCTTGCTGGTGATCTCAACCCAGACGCCCGAGACCGGGAGGAAGGTGTCGGCGTCATAGACGGTGATCTTCAGGTCAAGAGAACTCCGGTCCATCCGCACGGTCACCGAGGTGTCGTCGGCGTCGATGCGTTCAGTCCAGTCCTTGTAGCCGGACTTTGTCACCTTCAGGTCATAGCGGGAGGACTCCGAGTGCCTGTAGGACACTTCGCCGCGCGAGTTCGTGGTGCCTTCGTCGCTGCCGTCGACATAGACCGTCGCCCCTTTGAGGGCGGCGCCGTCGTCCGCGTCCTTCACCGTCACATCGACGAGGGTGGACGCCTGCACGGCAGTGCCGCAGAGGAGGAGAGCAAGGACGGCAATAACCAGGAAACGTAGTTTACATACCATGGAATTCACCTCTAGGTCCCCAGTGTCTCCCGGGGACGCGGTCGAGGAGCATCCCCTCGACAACGACCGGCATCAACTGGCGACCGACTTCGAGCGCCTTCTGGAGGCGCCACTTCCGGTCGGCATAGACTGTCAGGATAGGTTCGCCGACCCGAACCTGTGTCCCCTTCTTTGCATGGACAGAGACCCCGGCGCCCGGATCCTGCGGTGCGCCCGCGGCCCGGGCAAGGCTGATGAGGGCCTTGTTGTTCAGTTCGACCACATACCCGCTCGTCGGGGCATTGACCACGAACTGGAACTCGCCGGGAGTGATCTCCGCGGCAGTCACATCAGGGTTGCCGCCCTGCACCCTTATGATCTCCTTCATCTTTGCAAGGGCCTTTCCCGAGGCAAGGACCTCCTGGGCCGTTGCATAGCCCTGGCCAGGCGCCGCCTTCCCCGACATCTCCAGGAGGATGCTGGCAAGGGAGAGACTCTTCTGGATGAGAGAATTCGGCTCAGTCGCACCTTCGAGGACGGAGAGCGCCTCCTTCACTTCGAGTTTCGGGCCAATGGTGTGGCCGACAAGGGACTCGCCATAGGTGAGGGCGCACTCCACACGCATGCCCAGGCGTTCGCCGAGGTCGATGAACTCACGCGCCATTTTTCTCCCCTCCTCGACAGTCGAGACCTTGGTGTGCTCGCCGACCGGGATGTCGATTGCGACAAGGTTCGCGCCGACGGCGAACTTCTTCGCCATCACCGAGGCGAGCATCTGGCCCCGTGCATCGATCTTGAAGGGGTACTCGACGGCGATGAACCGGTCGTCGGCCGGGGCGATGTTCGTCGCCCCGCCCCAGACGATCACCGCACCAACCTTCTCGGTCATCTGCTGGACCTCGGCGGCGGTGAACTCCACAGGGGCGAGCACCTCCATGAGGTCGGCCGTGCCGGCGGCGCCTGTGATCGCCCGCGAACTTGTCTTCGGGATCTTCAGGCCGGCGGCGGCGACGATCGGGACGACAAGGAGGGTGATCTTGTTGCCCGGCACCCCGCCGATCGAGTGCTTGTCCACGATCGGATACGAGGGGAAGTGGAGGTGCTCGCCCGTGTCCACCATCGCCCGGGTGAGGTATTCCACCTCGTCCATGTCCAGGGGATTGGTGTAGGTGGAGACGATGTAGGCGGTGAGTTCGCTCGGGGAGAGTACGTCGCCGACGACGTCCCTGATGATAGCGTAGGTCTCTTCCTTGGAGAGACGCTGGCCGTCCATCTTCTTCCTGATGTAGTCGAGAGAGGCAGGACGGTCGGCCGCACGCACCTCGACCTCGGCGCCGTCAAGGACATCGATCTGCTGCTGGGTCTGCCGGTAGACGCCGATAACGCCCTGGTCTATGAGGGAGGCGGTGGTGTCGACAAAGGCGGAGACCGACTCGCCGGTGACCCGGTTTTTTACCTCGACCCGGTCGCCGTCCCGCACGCTGACCTCCCGTGCGTCGGCGGCATGGAGGAGGACACCGCGATGGGCGATGTCGATCAGCCTGGTTACGAGTTTCATGGATAATGATGCTCCTGTCTTCTTTAAAGGGTATCGGCATTCCTGCCAGAAAAATGCGCCGGAATTGAACAGAGACGAAGGCGAAAGGATCAGAGGAGAGACGCAAAAAAAAGGGGGGATTAGTTCCTGCGCATGACAAGGAACGCAACTGCACCGAGGCCAATCAGGGAGATCAGCGCGCCGAAGCCGGGCTGAGTCGGGGTGGTGGCCGGGACGGTGGTGGTTGCAGTTCCAGTCGGCGGGACAGTGGTCACGCTCTGGGTCGGCTGGACCGGAGTGGTCGGGACGCCTTCAACGATGTTGAAGGTCGTGCTCGTGCTGGCGTCGGAGACGTCGATGCCTTCAACCTTGACCTGATACTGGTCAGGCTTGTAGTTGGTTGCATCAACCTCGTAGGACCACTTGTTGGTGTCAGTGCCCTCGACGACCTTCACGGTGCCGGATCTGCCGCTGAAGCCGGAAGACTCGGTCTTCTTGGTCGCGCCGAAAGCCACAGACTGAATGTCAACGTTCAGTTCGTCGCCGACAGCGAGGTTAGTGGTGCCGGTGATGGTGAACTTCTCACCGACGGCCTTGTCGCCGATGCTGTCGATCCTGATCCAGGCTTCCTGAACCGAGAAGGTGAGCTTGGTGTAGGTGTCGTCGACATTGGACGAGTCCATCGCGTTGATGAGCGCGGTCGCCGCGTCGGAGGCCTGCAGGTTCTTCAGGTTGACATCAGTCTGACCCGGAGCCACCAGGACCTGGTCGGTGGTATCCCAGTAGACATCGTTACCCGGTCCGGTCTTGGCCATCGGGTGCTGGAGGATGACGAAGTACTGGCCGGCTGCGAGGTTGTCGGTGTCCTCGAGCTTGTACTCGAAGGTGCCGTCGTCCTCGACAGACTCAGAGGCCTGGGGGTTGTTGGAGTCCTGACCGTAGAAGTTCTTGCCGAAGATCCAGACATAGATGTTGGACGGCTTGCCTTCCGCGGTACCGGTGATCTTCAGGTCGTCACCCTTCGCGAGGGTGTTGACGTTGGTGGCACCGGTGATGAAGCCCTTTCTCAGGTTGACGGACATGGTCGCGTACTCGACACCGGAGAGGTTGCCCTTTGCACGGGGCTGAGTAGCGGCGTAAACCGTGTAACTGCCCTCACTGAGGACACCGCCCTCGATATCGCCGGTGTTCCAGGTGTATGCCCAGGTGTCGTCGGACTCGACAGACTCCTCAACAAAGCCTGCGATACCAGCGCTGGACTTCTTGCTGACGTCCACGAGGCTCACGCCATTGCCGTCACCCAGGTTGGGGCCGACGAGGAAGAGGTAGACCTTCTTGCCTTCGGTGTTGGTACCGGAGAGCTTGATCTCCTCACCGAAGTAGTAGGCGCCCGCACCCTCGGCGGTAATGGTGACTGCACCCTTCTCGACCTTCACCTTGACATCGTCGTCCTTGGGGTTGGTCGTCTTGTTCTCCATCACCTTGAAGGTGTACGTCTTGTCTTCAGTATCGGCGGTGGTCCTGAACTCGACAGTCCGGGTGCCGTCGGCCTTGGTCATGACAGACGCGTTGGTGCCCGGAGCGCTGGCCATTTCATTGGTCAGGTCAAGCATCCCGGCGCTAGCAGGGCTGACACCGGGCTGGTTGGGGGCGAGGAGCGGGTACTTGTAGTCCGCAACGCCGGCATCCTTGATGTACAGGAAGTACTCCTTCTTGCTGTCACCGGTGACAGTCACGGTGAAGGACTTGCCCCTGACAACGCTTTCTTTGCTGGCAGCGATGGAGAGCTTGTCGGTCGTGAGGCTGAAGCTGACAATCTTGGAGTCTTCTGCATACTGGTCAAAGCCGGTCGGCATTGCCCACTTCGCCACTGCCTCGTACTTGCCGGCGTCGAGATCCTCAGCAGAGAGATCGATAGGGCCAGTGTACTGGTTGGATGAGGTGAGTTCGATGCCACCGAGGTCAACGCCACCGAGCGTCTTGACGGTACCGCCGGTCGGGGTGGTGACCTCGATGTTGACCGTGGCATAGTTAGCAGGAGTGCCATTCACAACGCTACCGCCGACCTTAGGGGCGATCAGCTGGAAGGCAATCTTCGCGTTCGAGGTCACGGTCTTGCCTGCGATCGAGTCGGAGTGCGAATCGGCAAGAACGGGCTTGATCTCGACTGTCGGCTTCTCGATGTAGACATACTTCCCGCTCGACGCATCGGTTACGAAGTAACGACCGTATTTGCCATTGATAGTCGCTGCGACGTCCTCCAAAAGGCTGAAATCATTGGAGTTGGCGACCGTGAGGGTCGTGTCGAAACCAACACTGGTGTCATCGTTCGTATAGTGAACAAGCGTCGTGAACGGTGTGTCGTCATTGATTGACGACAGGTTCAGGTTCTCTTCATACAGAAAGATGGTGTCTCCGCTGTTGATCTGGGTCGCAGTCCTCGCGGCGGCCGGCATGACAAGCATGGCGGCGGCTACAAGGAAGACGGCGGCAACGACCATCATCTTAGATGTACTCTTCATGCAATTCCTCCTTTAACGTAAACGTGGTGAGCACAACAAACCTAGTTCGACACGCGTCGAATACGGGTTCACCATGCCCAATACTCCGATTGCCGGAATATACGACATTATTAGTGTAACACTTAATATATCCTTTGTGGTTGCACGGGACGGGTGACGCCTGTCAGACGCCCTGAACAGGCCGTAATTTCAAATTCTTTGCGAATCCTCAGGAATCGCATCATCGGGCCCGCAAAAGCCAACCGCTCCACACGCAATGCAGGCAGGTCAGGGAGCAAAGACACAATCTTCAGTAACCCTGCCTGCCTACTCTTCTCCATGAGAGTGATCAGGGCCCCCACCCTGGGGCGGGCGCATGAACTGGTGGTGAAGATGATCCTGGAAAAAGGATACGTGCTCGATACCGAGGACGGCGAGGCGACGGTGGAGTTCGAGGAGACGGCGATCACCGTCGAGGATCCCTTCACCGAACCGATGGCGAGCGGGCACTCGCGTTTTCAGCGCCGGTTCCTGGACTCCTATGCCAACGCCCTTCTCCACGGGTCCGACGCGGTCTTCGAGTACGACTATCACAGCCGTCTCTGCGACTGGGGGCAGGGCCTGGCGAAGGAGGGAGCCGACGTCCATGCCGACCAGATCGGGTACATCATACAGAAACTCAGGGAGGCCCCGGAGAGCAGGCGTGCCGTCGCCGTCACCTGGAACCCGCCGGTGGACGAGGAGCTGCATGACTGCCCCTGCCTCCAGTTGATCCAGTGCGTGGTGCGGGACGGAAAACTCCTGATGAAGGTGGTCTTCAGGAGCAACGACATGCTCTCCGCGGCCGGGGCGAATATGTTCGCGCTCGCGCACCTCCAGAAGATGATCGCGGACGCACTCGGCCTCCCCTGCGGGGCCTACACCCACATCTCCCTGGTGCCGCACATCTACTTCGTCAGGGACAGCAACGACATCACTCCGTTCTGCAATAAAGGCACGGAAATATCTCCGATACCCGAGGTCTGCCGGGCCTGCGGGAAGTGCCCCCGGGCACGGTCGGTCTGAACCAGACCGTCACCTTTTTCTATCCCGAAGAAAAACAGAATAAGGCGCATAGCCCGGTAGTGTAGCGGTCAATCATGGGGGACTCTGGATCCCCCGACAGCAGTTCGAATCTGCTCCGGGCTACTCCTTTTTGAAAACACTCATCCCTGAGCGGATGCCATGATCAGGCATGGAAAGGCCGTACCGCATCGGCGCCGGGGTGCGCTCCGACGATCTAAAGACATTCTCCGCGCTCGCCGCGATGTACAGGGAGGGGCGGATCGATCATGTGCAGGTCCAGATGATCCCCGGGGACGGGGCGGTGTTCAGGCGCGACATTGAGAGGATCGCAGATGCTGGCGTCCCTATCGTCATCCACGCCCCGCACCACGGCCACGGGGTGAACCCCTGCGCACCGGCGGCCTACGACGACAGACCTCCCGCGGAGATCGAGAGGTGGACGGAGGAGGCCCTTGGCCTGACAGCAGAGGCGGCGGATGTCACCGGCGCCAGACACATCGTCCTCCACGCGGGGCGACACCTGCCGGGCAGGAGGGAGGAGGCGGAGGAGACCTTCGCCGCCTTCCTCGACTGTCACTTCGACCCGCGGTTCATCCTCGAAAACCTCCCCGCGGTCTATGCGGGCTACCCCCTCCTCGGAAACACGGGGGAAGAACTCCGTGCCCTTGCCGGCGGCAGGGTCAGGGGGTTCTGCCTGGACTTCGCCCACCTCTTCTGCACGGCAAACTTCCTCGGCGCACCCTATGCCGACCTCCTCGCCCCCTTCGACAACCTTCCTCTCCGTCTCTTTCACCTCTCGAACAGCAGGAAGGGATCGGTCACCGACGAGCACCTCCCCATCAACCACCCCGAAGGCGGACTGGACTTCGCCACCGTCATCCCCTTCATCTCGGCGCACCCGGCGGTCGAGACAAGTCTCGAATACAAGGAGAACGACCCGCGGCTCTATGCGGAGCAGGTGCCTGTCTTCGACGCACTGTTCCAGAAGTACCGGCCGTGAAATATCGATCAGAAAAAGGCTCTGGAAAGACCCTCATGCTCGGGCTGATGTACTCCCCTATCCTGGAGTTCAGTGGCTGCGAACGAAGTGAGGTCAGGAAGGCCGTTAGGTCTTCGCTGTAGTCCCCCGGCACAGGCACTGCAGACCAGAGAATCTCCAGAGTTCTCTTCGTGAAGTGATCACTCGACGCGAGGGTTTCTAAAAAGCCAGAAAATAGAAAAAACCAATCCTCCTCATGCCAGGAAGGCCGCGAGCACTCCCGAGAGGAAGACGCCGTCAAAGGTGCCGGCGCCGCCAATGCTCACCATGGGTGCGCCCAGTTCGCCGAGGCGGCCGAGGTTGAGGAGGTCGGCGCCGAGGAGGGTGCCGAGGGTACCCGAGATATAGGCGATGACCGGGGCGGCGATCACCGCCGCCTCGGGACTCCCGGCAAAACCGGCAAGGACGAGGGCCGTCACGAGCGCGGCAAGGGGCGGGACGAAGAAGGGAGTGGCGATACCAAGGCCGGGGACGGGGCGGGCCACATGGTGCGTGACGGCGGTGACGACCGCTACCCCGATCAGGGCGAGGATGAGGACCGTGTAGCCCCCTGAGACGACCACCGACTCGTACAGCAGGTACAGTGAGATCAGGAGGGGGATCAGGGCCCCGCCGACATTGATGGCGACGACCGTCTCCGGCGCCACCTCGGGGATGCGGTAGACCCAGCCGTAGAAGGGGCTGAACTCCTTCTCCATCCGCACCGGCCCGCCCTGCACCTTCGTCACCGGGATATTGACGAGACTGCCGACAAGGGTGAGGAGGAGGAGCAGGATGACGGTGCCTGGCGGGAAACCGAGTTTTGCGAATGCCGAACCGATGAGGCTCAGGAAAAGGAGGGGGATCAGCAGCAGCAGGGCGACGACGAGAAACGCCACCATGAGGATGCTGAAGGGGTTGAAGAGGTATCTGCCCATGAAGAAGAGAAGGGGGAGATCTTATTTGATGGCTTCGCAGACGATCGCCGCGTGGTCGCGGTGGTAGGGTTCGAGCCAGAGCACCTCCCTCACGCGCATCCCGCCCTCCTCGAGGGCGCTGACCGCCTCGTCGGCGACGTCCTGCGGGCTCTTTCTGATGTCCACGCTCCTCGTCTTGAGCATCAGCATCAGGGTGCCGCCCTCCCTGAGCAGGGGGACGTTCCGCAGGGCGATCGCCACCTGGTCGGGCTGGGCGACGTCCTGGTACAGGAGGTCGGTCTCCTCGATGATGCCGGCATAGAGTTCTGGCCGACCGGCGTCGGCCATGATCGGGACGATGTTCCGCCGGTGGCGGCAGACCTCGATGAGGTCCTGCATCGGCCGCGGCGCGAACTCCACCGCATAGACCACCTCGACATAGTCGGCGACATGGGAGACGGTGGTGCCGTTCGCCGCACCGAGATAGAGCACCCGCATCTCCGGGGCAAGATCCATCTCCCCGCCGAGGAGGGCATAGGCCGCAAGCTTCGAGCGGTACGGGTCCCAGACGCGGTAGCCGTCGATCATCCTCTCGCCATAGACCCCGCCCTCACCGGGCGAGACAAGGACGCCGCCGATACGGATCATGGGCTCACCCCTGCGGCGTCGATCCGCTTCTGCGCCTCTTCGACAAACGCCGGGTCGAGTTCGCCCCTGAAGTAGTCGATGCGCGCGCCAATCGCAAGTTTCGCCGCAAGCACCCGCGCCACCCGGCCCCGCACCTCTTTCGGGGCATTGTGCACCCGACGGTGCTGGAAGATGACGCCGTGCTTCGGGGAAGGGGCGCTGCCGCGGATATGGGAGAAGATGGCGGTCCGCGCCCCCAGCACCTGGATGGTCGCCGCGGGCATCCGGGCAAGAGGGGAGAGGCCGCCGGCCTCGGCCATGAGCCGCGCCGCCACGAGGCCGCCGACGAGGGCACTCGTGTTCGGGAGGACGGCGTCGGCACGCCGGGAGACCTCGCGCATCAGGCGGTTCCGCAGTTCACCGAGGTTCTCGATCTCGCCCCCGACCATTCTCAGGGCAGGTGAGGGACTCCTCTGTATCCGCCCGGCAAGGGCCTTGCCGCCCCTTTTGTACTTCCTGGTGAAAGCCGGGTCGAGAACGGCCTGCCAGTCGACGGCCCGCTCAAGCAGGAGGTTTGCGACATGATCGATCTCGTCGAGGGTCCTGACCATCTGGAGGAGTTCGACGTCCTTGCCGGAGAGTTCTGTCGCCACCCGCGCCCGCGCCCGCTCCATGCATCCTGCCTGCAGGACGGCGATATAGTCGGCACGATCCCTGACCGCGCCGCAGGCCTGCGCCTGTCTCCAGTCGGGCCTCCCGAATTCTGACCCGAACGTCTCTATTCGCCGGGCAAGGGCTGCGGGGCCGGCCTCAGCAGGGCGACAGACGCCCCCTTCGACGTCCCCAAACCAGTAGCGCTCCATCAGATATGGATGGGGATGCAGGGAGCATTAACATATGGCGCACCGCCCAGATCATACAGGCTGAATTCACCATGATCATAGAAGGTATCCTCTTTCTCGTCGGCATCGCCCTCCTCGTCAAGGGTGCGGACTTCTTTGTCGGCGGGGGGAGCGGACTTGCGGCGCGTTTCGGGGTCTCGGCGGCGACGGTCGGGTTTACAGTCATCGCCTTCGGCACCTCTCTCCCCGAGTTCGTGGTGAGCGTGAACGCCGTCGCCGCCGACGACGCCGGGATCGCCCTCGGGAACGTCCTCGGGAGCAACATCGCCAATATCGCCCTTGTCCTTGCACTCTGCGCCTTCATCAGGCCGCAACTTGTCGGCAGAAACGGCGACGGCCACAACTCCACCCTCTGGGAGACAGGTCTGATGCTCGCGGCGACGGCGGTCTTCGTCCTCTTCGCCCTGCGGGGCACACTCGATCTTCTCGCCGGCGCCGGGATGCTGATCGCATTCGCCGTCATCCTCGCCCTCCTCTGGCGGCACGGGAAGGGAGAGGAGGCGTCCGGGGTCGAGAGCCACGGGAACAGGGACGTGCTCCTCACCATCGCAGGACTTGCCGCCGTCATCATCGGCGCCCAGTTCGTCGTCAACGGGGCGGTGGCGATCGCCGGCGCGCTCGGCGTCCCGACCCTCGTGATCGGGCTCTCGATCGTGGCGGTGGGCACCTCCCTGCCCGAACTCGCGACCTCCCTCATGGCGATCGTCAGGGGCGAGGGCGGCATCTCGGTCGGGAACATCCTCGGGAGCAACATCTTCAACCTCCTCTTCGTGATGGGCATCGGCGCCCTCATCAGACCGGTGCCGATCGGCAACCTCTCCGACACCCTGATCACCGCCGCATTCGCCCTCGCCGTCGTCCCCCTCTTCATGGGAGGCGATCGGTTCACGCGGGCGTGGTCGCTCCTCCTCATCGCCGCTTATGCGGGCTATATGGCCCTGATCTTCGGGATCGTGTGAGGGCGCCGGGGGTCGAGGGCCCGGAAGGTGAAGATCTAAGGGAATGAGTGGTTCTCCGCCAGAATTCTCCGGACTGAAGAGGTGGTGAGAATCGCTCACTCTCCACAGGGGGGTGACTTTTTGACGCCGCAGTGAGAGAGCCCGGATTGACCGCCTTCCCCACAATCTGAACCAGGGGTTTCACCCCCGGACCCCCACTTAGGATTGGCTCCGGGAAGACAGACAGGCAATCCCAGGAAGGGCGACAACCATCCCGCCCCTATCCTGAACGGGGGTCTGGGGGCGATTCCCCCAGAACAGGCACCTGAACAGGATTTTTACAGCGTTGATTGAATGTGGGTTATTCCATCGACATGGAAAACTTCCTGAGTAGTTCTGGGATAGCCTCCTGATTTTTTGGGACGACCGAAATGAGGTCGAGATGACCCCTACAGCACCGCCATCCCGAGGGACGAGAGGAACACCGGGACCATCACCGCCCCCATGCAGAAGACCCGGCGGACCTCGACGAGGGTCGGCACGATGCCGACAAGGGTGGCAGCGGCGAGGACGAAGAGACCAAAGGGGCCGCAGAGGAGGAAGGAAAGGAAGGTGACGAAGAGGATCACGGCGGCGTTCAGGGGGCGCAGGGGGACGCGGGAGAAGACGCCCGCCGTGCCGGAGAAGAGAACGGTGGCGGCATAGGCAAGAGCGGCGGCGAGGGCAGCGACAGAGAGCAAGGCGGTGAAGGGTGGGGTGTCGAGGGTGTCGAGCGCCACCATGACGCCGTTTCTCGTCCGCCCGACAGCATAGAGGGCGGCGAGGCCGAGGAAGGCGTTCGCCGTGTTGGCGGCGCTTGTGGCGACGATGTAGCCCAGCCTGTCCTCGCCGTAGTCGATGGCCGAGGCGAGGACGGCGTTCGCGGTGGCGTTCGAGAGGCCGGGGAGCCAGCCGACGACGGCGCCGGCGAGAGACCCGGCACACGAGCACCTGAAGAGTTCTCTTCCGTCAGGATAGGTGACCGCAGCCGACTGCGGGGGCATCCTCCCACCGGAGGCAGAGAGAAGGACGGAGACTCCGAAAAGACCGGACAGGAGAGGCATCAGGACACCGGTGCCGCCGTTCCAGGCGAGGAAGGAGTACCTGAAAGTGAAGAGGCCGAGGAAACCGGAGACGAGAAAGACCCCTGCCGCCCATTCGGGAGACTCGGAGAAGACGACGAGGTAGCAGGCGACCGCGAGGAGGAGTACCCCGATCCAGAGGTCGATGAAGGACTGGAAAGCGGGGAGGAGAGTGAGAAAGAGGAAGGAGAAGGGCAGGGCCCAGACGACGGCGGCAGCGCTCCCGAGGGCAGAGAGGCGCACCGCCTCCCTGCCTCTCCCCTCCAGGCAGAGCGCATGGGCGGGGAGGACCATCACCGCCGTGTCGGCGTCGGGCACACCGAGAAAAGTCGAGGGGACGCAGTCCAGGAAGGTGTGGGTGACGAGGGCGGCGACAAGGGCCGCGGCCAGCACGGGAGTGCCGAGGCTCGCCACGAGGATCGGGGAGAGGGAGAGGAGAAGCCCTGCCATCGTGTTGACGTGCACGCCCGGTACCAGGCCGCTGACCGTGCCGAGGGCGACGCCGAGGAGGGTGCCGGCGACGAGGGCCGCTATCACACCCGAGATTCTGAAACCGCCCCATATATATCATCCGGCCGGGTGGGGAAACCGTCATATCCCACCCGCACCGAACAATTGCACAATGTTGATTGCGATCACCCGTCTTGCTGAGAAGGCGGGAAGGGACGCCGCCCTCTGCGCCCAATACGGGCATACCTGCTACACGGTCTCGCCCCTGCGGGCCGAACTCCTGGAGGAGAACATCGACCGGTTCGTGGCCGAAGCAAATGCCGGGAAATTCGACGCCATCTTCTTCACGAGCGCCCTGCCCGCCGAGGTCATCGCCCCGCGTCTGGGCCCTGACACCGGCGCACGCATCGTCGCCATCGGGCCCCAGACGGCACGGACGCTGAGGGCCTGCGGCCTCGAACCCGAGACCCTCCCCTCCTATTATTCGGCCGACTTCGCGCCCTATCTCGGGGACTGGCTGAAGGGCAGGAAGGTCGGCATCCCGCGGGCGGCGGTGCCGAACCCCGACCTTCTTCAGGCGATCAGGGATCTGGGAGGAGAGGCCTGTGAGTGCCCGGCCTACACCCTCGTCCCGACCGGGGAGGACCTCGACACGGCGCGTGCCGACGTCGTCCTCTTCACGAGCGCATCGTCCTTCACCAAGGCGCACTGGACACGGAGGGCAGGGCAGATCGTCGCCGCCATCGGCACGGTCACCGCGGCCGCGATGGAAAAGGCAGGCGGCGTGCCAGACGTCGTCGGGGACGGGTCCCTTGTCGGGACTCTCGACGCCCTGAACAGGAGGGAGGGAGAGGACCATGCCTGAACACCGGGTGCCAGGCGTCCCGCAGGCAGGACTCATCGCCGTGGACAAGCCGCGGGGTCCGTCGAGTCACCAGGTCGCCGCATGGGTGGGGGAGATGCTTGGCGTGCCTGTCGGCCATGCCGGCACCCTCGACCCCATGGTCACCGGCGTCCTCGTCGTCATGATCGGTCCTGCCGTCCGCCTCGCCCCGGTCCTCCTGAAGGAGCGGAAGGAGTACGTCTGCCTGATGCGCCTCCACGGGGACGCACGCAGGGAGGAGATCGAAGAGACAGCGCGGGAGTTCGTCGGTCGGATCTACCAGAGACCGCCCCGCCGGAGCGCGGTGAAGCGGAACCTCCGGATCAGGCGGATCTATGAACTGGAGATACTGGACGTGGACGGACGTCTCGTCCTCTTCAGGGTGGTCTGCGACGCGGGCACCTATATCAGGTCGCTCTGTCACCACCTCGGCCTCGCCCTCGGCGTCGGGGCCCACATGCAGGAACTCCGCCGGACCCGCTCAGGGAGTGTCGGCGAGAACGACACCCACACCCTCCACGAGGTCAGGGACGCCGTCGTCGCCGCACGGGCGGGCGACACCGCGCCCCTTACAGCCATCATTCTCCCGCCGATCCAGGGCATCGGCGACCTCCCGCGGATCGTCGTGCGGGAGACAGCGATCGATGCCCTCTGCCACGGCGCAGCGCTCGCGGGGGTCGGGGTCCTCTCGCGGACGAAGTACCAGAAGGGCGACCTTTTGGCCGTGCTCTCGGAGAAGGACGAACTCATCTGCCTCGGCGAAGCGCTCACCGATTCTTCGGCCTATGAGCCAGGGAAGACCGGACTTGTGCTCGCCCCGCGGGCGGTGATGATGGCCGCCGGCACCTATCCGCGGGCCTGGACGACGCACCCCCGCGGGCCGACCGAATAGATAGGATTAAAAAACGGGGGGGCCTATAGTATAAGGCGAGTGCTGAGGTAGTCTAGCGGTAGGGCGCGGGCCTGGAAAGCCCGTGAGGCGCAAGTCTCTCGGGAGTTCAAATCTCCCCCTCAGCGTCCTTATTTTTGTTCACATCTCTCTTAGACAATCCAACCCGTCAGGCGGTGTTTTATCTCGGCGATTTCTTGAGGGGTGAACGCCTGTGCGATTGCCTGGTAGTGGTTGAGGCCCGTCAGTTTGTCATGGCCTTGTCAGAGACATATGATCACCTGCGAGGAGACGAACTGGGAGTTTGGGAGGAGGACGAGGCCACCGTCAAGGTCCTGCAGGATCGTCGTCGTGAAGGAGACGTCCCGGACACGGCACAGACGGTTGTCGGCAATCCGCCGACGACCACCAACTCTTCAGGATAGGCCGGTTGATCGTGATCAGGACACCTGCAAGGACGGTCTGGATGATCTGGCTCGATGAGAAAGCAATGACGATGCCGAGGATGCCGAGGGATGTGGTGAAGGCCGTCAGGTCGAAGGCGAGGATATAACGGGCGTTCGCATAGATCCCGGCAAATATCACCCCGTACGGGAGGATAGCCAAGACCCACTTGGCGGTACTCCGCGAAACACGGCCTTCCAATCCCTGCCTGACAACAAGGTAGACAAAGTTCCCGAGGAAGAGTGAGGCGACGAAGGCAAAGATAAAGATCAGAAAAATATCGAGGGAAACTCCTCCGATAGAGATCAGATAACCCTCGGCCAGATATGGATCTGTTGAGACAGGAGGCATGAATCTCTTCTGATCTTAACCAACCGACAAACCAGGACGGCGCGTTTTCTATTGCGTCAGGGCCGCACCGATGATCTGTGCCGCCGCCTTCAGGGCTTCACGTTCATAGGCGGACCATTCCGCTTCCGAGAAGGGTGCTTCAAGGCCAAGAGAGCAGGATCGCCCGTCGACCGCCTGAAGAGGCAGAAGGATGCACGACCGTCTTTGACCGTCAGACCCACGGAACCTGAGGATACCGCCGCTGTCTGCGCCTTCTGACACTATAACAGGGTGACACGGCAGGGAAAATCCGTTGTTCACCCACGCATGCATCACCTTCCACGCATCACTCTCCTCACCCTGCCTCTCCAGGACATAGACCCCTTCTGCTCCTGCAGACATTCCGATCTCCGCAAGGGCGGCGTCGATCCCACCGAACGCACTGCGGTCCCGGAGGAGGAGAGCGGCGGCGCGGACCACCGCATCGAGGATGACGTCGCGACGCCTGAGGGCCGACGCCATCTGTTTGCTCAGACTGATGTCGCGCACAATGGCCTGCCCTATACCCCGCTCTGGACAGGTACTCTGAGATGTGATCTCGACGTCGATCACCTGCCCGTCAGACCTGACCCACTGCGTCCTGAAGGTTCCCTTCCCCTTCTTGGCAACCATCTGCATGGCTCTTCTTCCTCTTTCCACGATCCCATCGGCTGCAAAGTCTGTCACTCTTCTCCCGACAAGAGCTTCGGGGGGATAACCGAGCAAATCGCATGTCGCACGGTTGACCTTCAGGATCACTCCCTCATCTGTCCTGACGATGATCGCGTCCTTCGAATGCTCGAATATGTGCCTGTACTGCCTTTCACTCTCCTGAAGGGCGGCCGAGGCCTCTTCTCTCCCGGTGACGTCGCGTATGATGGTGATACTGTGCCAGGCGCCGCGGTACTGCACAGGGGAGAGGGTACACTCGGCAACAAAGACCTCTCCCCCTTTTCTGACGGCCCGACCGGTGAACCGGCGCCCAAAGAGGATCCGCCGGATCGCCCCCTTCATCCTGAACTCGCCGAGGGCATCACGAATATCCTTGTGGGTCTTTTCTGGCAGGAAGTACTGATAAAAAGGGCGGCCCGCGATCTCGTCGAAACGGTACCCAAAGATCTCTTCTGCCGCCCGGTTCCAGAGGACGACCCGTCCTTCGTCGTCCGTCATCATGATCCCTTCGTGAGCATTCTCGACGACGCTGCGGAAACGCTCGTCGCTCTCCCTGAGAGCATCCTCGGCACGCCTGCGCCCGACGGCATGGCGGATCTTGGAGACCAGTTCGGTGAACTGCGCGACAGGGTCCCCTCCTTTCTGGATGTAGAAATCGGCGCCGCAGTTCAGTGCCTCAATGACGACCTGTTCCCGCCCCTTGCCGGTAAAGAGAATGAAGGGGAGGTCAGGATGCCCTGCCCGGACTGTCCGCAGGAGTTCGATGCCATTCATGGAGGGCATCTGGTAGTCGGAGACGACCGCGTCATAGGGAGAGGCGCCAAGCAGGCCCAGCGCTTCTTCGGCCGATGCAACCGGCGTCACGAGGAAGTCCTTCTCATCTTCCAGAAAGGCACAGGCCAGATTGAGGAGGAAGGGTTCGTCGTCGACAAGGAGGATCTGGATCATGGGGGTATGGAAGGATAGAATATCGAGTGTCTATAAAAACATGACTATTCAACCCTGCGTCGGACCGACCCCCAACTCTTTCCCTTCCTGAATGGCATGGGATGCATGGGCATCAGAGTCGGACTGCCTGAGGGGAGGACAGAGCATGAACTCGCCCGCACTATCGCGGCTCTTGCAAACAGCGGCGGCGGGGAGGTAGTGCTCCGCGGCGATCCCGAAAGAGCGGCACAAGAGATCGCGGAGGCGGTCGAGACGGTCGTGCCGGTACCGGTCGTGCGGACAGGACCGATAGACGCGGCCGGAAGAATGGTCAGGCGGAGTCTTGTCATCAGGCCGCCCGAAATTGTGGCCAGGGCGGGAAAGGAGGGCGTCGTCCTCACGGTCACGCCCGGAGACTCCCTCTGCACCGTCGGGGGAACGGCCTATGCCTTCGAAGAGGGGGAAGTCAGGCCCCTTTCCATCGCGGAGGTGGTGAAAAGGCTGGGTTCGGGGGGGTGACGGCCGACGATATGCATAATAGGCGAGGACTCAGAGGAGAATATGTGTCTACACGATCCGGAACCATATGCAGGGAGCGCATCCTCGCCCTGACAGACAGGGAGGCCCACGCCCTCCTCGGTCTGTACAGGGAATTTCACGCCTCCCCTGAACTCTCCGGAGCGGAGGAGGAGACGGCCGGGAGACTTGCCGGGGCGCTGGAAGCCGCTGGCTGCACCGTCACCCGCGGTATCGGGGGCCACGGCCTCGTCGGGGTGCTTGAAAACGGCGACGGGCCGGTGGTGATGCTCAGGGCCGATATGGACGCCCTCCCCATCCAGGAGGAGACAGGCCTCCCATACGCCAGCAAGCGGCCTGGCGTCATGCATGCCTGCGGCCACGACCTGCACATGACGTCTCTCGTCGGGGCGGCCCGCATCCTTGTGTCCTGCCGGGAGTGCTGGAAGGGGACCGTCCTCTTCGTCGGCCAACCCGCGGAGGAGATCGTCGCCGGGGCGAAAAGGATGATCGCCGACGGCCTTTTCGAGAGGTTCCCGAAACCTGAGTGTGCGGTCGCCGTCCATGCGGGCCCTGACATCGGTGTCGGCCGGGTCGGGACGCGGGCAGGCATCCTCTCGGCCGGCGGGGAGTCGATCGACCTCCTTGTCCGGGGCGTCGGGGGCCATGCCGCCCATCCCGACCGGACCCGCGACCCCGTCGTCCTCATGGCAGAGACAGTGCTCGCCCTCCAGACCATACGGAGCCGCGAGATCGACCCGAACGACTTCTTCGTCCTCTCTATCGGTGCTGTCCACGGCGGGATAAAGCACAACGCGATCCCTGACGAGGTGGCCCTGAAGGTGAACCTCAGGTACCACCGCCGTCGAGTGCGCGACCAGGGCCTTGCCGCTGTCAGGAGGAGCGCGGAGGGAACGGCGCTGGCCGCCGGCGTGCCGACGGAGAGGATGCCGGTTGTCACGGTGATCGACGAGTCGGTCCCGCCCCTCGTCACCGACGCCGCCCTCACCGGAAAGTGCGGTGCCGGGATAGAGGAGTGCCTCGGGGCCGGTGCTGTCATCGAGATCCCGCCCCTCTCGGGAAGCGAGGACTTCGCCGTCTTCGGGGAGGTCGGCATTCCCCTCGCCTACTACAGGATCGGGACAAAGGGCAAGGAGAGCGGGGACGCGTACCTCCATTCCTCGCACTTTGCCCCGGACGCCATACCTGCGATCAGGACAGGGACCGTCGTCCTTGCCGCGTCGGTCGTCGCATGCGCACGGCGCCCCTGATCCCCACCCCCCAATCCCAAGGAGACGATGCCTGTGTTCGAGATTGACCCCTGGATTTTTTCCACCGTCCTGCTGCCCGTCCTCATCTTCTTTGCGAGGATCGCCGACGTCACCCTCGGGACGATGCGGATCATCTTTGTCGCCCGCGGCATGAAGATCGTTGCCCCGGTTCTCGGTTTTTTCGAGATCCTTATCTGGCTCACGGCCATCGGGCAGATCTTCGCGAACCTCACCAACTATGTCAACTACATCGCCTATGCTGCGGGTTTTGCCGCAGGCAACTACATCGGGATCCTGGTCGAGGAGAAGATCGCGATGGGGCTTGCGGTCATCAGGATCATCACCCAGAGGGATGCCACCGCCCTCATCGGCACCCTGCGGTCCGCGGGGTACGGGGTGACCGTGATGGAGGCGCAGGGGAAAGCCGGGCCGGGGAAGGTCATCTTCACCGTGGTGCGGCGGCGGAATATCCCGGACGTGATCGCAAAGGTGAGCGCGTACTCCCCGAAGGCCTTCTACTCGGTCGAAGACGTGCGGTACGCCGCGGAAGGGACTTTCCCGCAGGTGCGGGACAGGAAGACCGAGCTCAGGCTCTTCAAGTACTTCCGCAAGGGGAAGTGAGAAAGACTATTCTGGATGCGGGCCCACCCGGGCCCATGCCATCGGTGACATGGTTCGAGATCCCTGCCGACGACACGGGCAGGGCGAAGGCATTTTATCGCGACCTCTTCGGCTGGGAGACCACGCCTTTCCCTGTCCCCTTCAAGGACGATTTCTGGATGGTCTCGGCAGGCGGGGGGATCGGGGGCGACCTCTTCGGCCGCGAGTACGAGGGACAGCAGATGATGCTCTACATCGATGTCCCCTCCATTGAGGAATGCCTTGAGCGGGTGACGGCGCTCGGCGGCCGGGTAGTCGCCGGGAAGACCCCGGTGCCGGGGATGGGGTACCTCGCGGTCTGCGAGGACACGGAGAAGAACCGCTTCGGCCTATGGGAGAACGCGTCGTGATCAGAGGGGGGCCGCAAGGGCGAGGTCCGCGAGGAGGACGAAGACCGCAAGGGCGGCAAGGTTCCTCCCGGCCGCGGCCACCGCGGCAGCACGACCGACCGGAGGCCTGAGGCAGGCGGCCGCCGCCATCGCAACGGGAAGGAGTGAGGCGAGGGCGGGAGGCGGCGCCGTATAGTACCAGCCGACGAGGTTGCCGGCAAGGACGAAGGGGAGGAAGGACAGGGGCGCAGGAAAGAGGAGGACATAGAAGAGGGCGAGAAGGAGGGAAGACCCGATGAGGACGAGGGCGATCTGCCGCGCCGCCGGGGCGAGGTCGGGCCTCTCCAGGAGGACGCCGCTCCCGCCCGAGATCCGGGTCCGCACACCCGCCCGGTCGGCCGCACGGTCGAAGTAGTCGTTGCTGTACGAGACAGAGAGTTGCCCGGCCGCGAGGATGGTCCAGCCGAAGAGGAGGCGGACGGGGAGAGAAACATCTATCAGGAGTGGCGTGCTCATCACGGATCGGAGAGAGACGTGAGAGCGTTTGCACGGCCGCGGGTGGTCGTGAGCAGGTGCCTTGGCTTCGACCACTGCCGCTGGAACGGGGACATGATCACGAGCGAGGTCGTACAGATGATCACGCCCCATGTGGACTTTCTCCCGGTCTGCGCGGAGGTCGAGATCGGGCTTGGCGTGCCGAGAAAGCCGGTGCGGTTTGTCGAGGGGGAGAACGGCACCCACCTTGTCCAGCACGAGACAGGGCTCGATGTCACCGGCAGGATGGAGACGTTCGCCGCGTCTTTTGCCGGCACCCTCCGCGAGATCGACGGTTTTCTCCTCAAGTCCCGCTCCCCCTCCTGCGGGATCAGGGACGTGAAGGTCTACCGTCAGGGCGGGACAGGGGACACGGTGGGGAAGACGGCCGGGGCCTTTGCCGCGGCCATGGCCGACCGCTTCCCCAACCTTCCTGCCGAGGACGAGGGAAGGTTGCGAAACAGGCGGATCAGGGAGCATTTCCTCACGCGCCTCTTCACCCTGGCGGCATTCAGGGAGGTACAGGCAGGCGGCGACCTGCGGGAACTTGCCGCGTTCCACACCCGGAACAAACTTCTCCTGATGGCCTACAGCCAGAAAGAGATGCGAGAGCTGGGGAGGGTCGTCGCAAATCCGGAGAAAAAAACATTTCCCGGGGTCGCGGGGGAGTACGGCGACCACCTGAACGCCGCTCTATCGCGAGCGCCCCGTTACACCGCAAACATCAACGTCCTCCTCCATGCCCTGGGCCGCTTCAAGGCAGGGATCTCCCCTGCGGAGAAGACCTTCTTCCTCGACACCCTGGAGCAGTACCGCCAGAACCGGGTCACCATCTGCCCGAACCTGATGATCCTCAGGGGCTGGATCGTGCGGTTCGATGACGACTACCTGCGGGAGCAGACTTTCTTCTCCCCCTTCCCCGCCGAACTGATGGGGGTATCACAGGACCTCTCCCACAGCCAGAGGGACTACTGGGAAAAATGACGAGAATTGGGATCGCACTGGCCTGTCTGGTCGTCCTTGCCGCAGCGACGGCCGCGGCCTGCTGCCTCGGCACGCCGGACGGCAGTCTCCCCGAACCGGTGTCGTTCAGGGCCGAGGCAATCCATACAGGCGGGGCGCCCGACGAGGCCGTCTTCCTCTACTATCCTGACAGCGCCGAACCTGCCCCCTACTTTGCCACCTTCGAGATCAGGCAGGGCGGGACGGTGGCCGTCGCCGTAGCCGGCAGGGTCTACGAGGAGATCTCCGCGGACAACCCGATCGAACTCCCGGCTGTGCCGGCAGAACCCGGCGTCACGGTGATTGCACGGACAGACATCATCGACAGGTACGGGAGAACCGTCCACAGCAGCGAGACCGCCCTCACCCCCGGACTCGTTCATACCACCGGATAGCCCGCCTCTCTCCACGCCGTGATCCCGCCCTCCATATTGTAGACCTCCGCGAAACCGTCCTTCACCATCATCTCCGCGGTCCGGGCGCTCCTGTTGCCGAGACGGCAGTAGACAAGATAGGTCTTCCCGCGGTCGAGGGCCGAGATCTCGCGGGAAAACGAATCGTTGCGATAGTTGATAGTCACCGCCCCCTCGATATGCCCGGCCGCGACCTCCCCTGGCGTCCTGACGTCGAGGACGACAAAGGCGGGGTCGCCTTCATGGTCGGCGATCAGGGCGCGGGCCTCCTCCACATTCACATTCTTCACCTCAGATCCCTCGCCGGCGAGGGCCACCTGAGGGAGGTCCCCCATCACCAGTTTCCCGCTGCCGACGAGTCCCGCGACCAGTGCCACGAGGAGAAGGGCACAGCAGACGGCGGCCAGCATCATCTTCGCCATGCACAGATCTCGTCCCTCCAGAAAAAGATGGTGCCTGATCAGGCAGACTCTGTCCTTTCGAAGAACCAGGCGCCGAGGGCGAGGAGAACCAGGACGAAGGCAAAAAGGGCGGCGGCGTCAAAGAGAGGGGAGAAAGACGAGACGCCGGTCAGCACGCCCCGCAGGCCGTCCACCCCGTAGGTGAGGGGGTCGGCATAGGCGAGGGGCAGAAGCCATGCCGGGAGGTTTTCGATAGGGAAGAGGGCGCCCGAGAGGAAGAAGATCGGGAAGACGACGAAATTCATGATGAGGGAAAAGCCGTGGATGTCCTTCATGTTCGAGGCGAAGATCAGGCCGAGGGAGATGAAGGCGGCGGCGATGAGGAGCATGAATGCGACCGCCGCAAGGAAAGGGAGGACGCCGGGAAAGGGAAAACCCATCGGGACCGCAAGGAGGAGGATGAGCACACCCTGAATGAGGGAGGTCGTCGCCCCGCCCGCGATCCGCCCCAGAACGATCGCCGTCCTGCTGACAGGCGCCACCATGATCTCCTTGAGGAACCCGAACTCCCTGTCCCAGAGGACCGAGATCCCGGCAAAGGTCGAGGAGAAGAGGATCGTCATGCCAAGGATGCCGGGCACGAGATAGGTGACGTAGTCGATGCCCGCGGGTATGCCGGGGACGCTGCTTGTCTGGAATCCGAACCCGAGGAAGGCAAGGAAGAAGATAGGCATGCCGAGAGTCCCGACGACCCGCGACTTCGCCCTGAAGAAGCGGATCATCTCCCTCTGCCAGAGAACGGCGATCGCGGTGAGATCCCTCATGCACCCTCCCTGATCGACCGCCCTGTCACCTGGATGAAGACGTCCTCCAGGCTCGGTTTTCTCAGGTTCACCGCGGTGACCACGACCCCGGCAGCCTCGGCGGCGGCGATGAGAGCAGGGATATGCCGCTCGCCCTGCTTGACGGTGAGGGTGATGGCGCCGCCCGTCACTCCTGTCTGGTTGACCCAGGGAAGGCCGGCAAGGGATCTCAGGAGAGGTTCAGCGTCCCCTTCGATCGAGAGGCCGATCGCATCGCCGCCAAGCGCCTCCTTCAGTTTTTCCGGAGTGTCGAGGACGGCGATGCGGCCGCGGTCGATGATCGCCACCCTGTCGCAGAGGTGGTCGGCCTCCTCCATATAATGGGTCGTCAGGATCACCGTCACCCCCCGCTCATGGTTGAGGGCCCTGATATACTCCCAGATGTGCCGCCGCGTCTGGGCGTCGAGCCCGAGGGTCGGTTCGTCCAGGAAGAGGACGCGGGGGTGCTGGATGAGGCCGCGGGCGATCTCCAACCGGCGCTTCATCCCACCCGAGTATTCGGCGACCAGGGCGTCGGCCCGGTCGGAGAGTTCCACCAAGTCGAGGACCGCCCGGATCCGCTCTTCCCTCTCGGCGCGGCCGATCCCGTACATCCGGGCATGGAAGTCGAGGTTCTCCCTGCCGGTGAGGTTGGTGTCCAGCGCCGGTTCCTGGAAGACGACGCCGATCTGCTCCCTGACCCGGTCCCGTGACCTGACGATGTCGGCACCCGCCACCTCCGCAGTGCCCTCTGTCGGGGTGAGGAGGGTGGTGAGCATGCTGATCGTCGTGGTCTTCCCCGCGCCGTTCGGCCCGAGGAGCCCGAAGATCTCCCCGTCCGTCACCTCGAAGGAGATATGGTCCACGGCGACGAGGCTGCCGAAGACTTTTGTCAGCCCTTCGACCCTGATGGCAGGCATGAGTGAGATCTCGTCCTCACGCATTCAAAACCTTTGGGATGGGGAAGGGGTTTTATGGCTTGACCGGAGAGTAGGCCTGAGGATCATGGCCGCAGTTCCTGCAAGTGTCTTTGTCCCCTTTCTCTCGACAGAGACCCTCATCCTCCTTGTTGTCCTGATGGTCCCGATCCTCCTGCTGTACCTGTTCATCGTCGTCAGCGAGGAGGCGTTCGAACTCGCGGGGATGAAGGCGTCGCGGGCCCTGGTCATGACGGTCGGGGCGCTGATCGGGAGCCTGATCGACATCCCCTTCGCGGTCACCAACGGCGTGATCCTTGCCGTGAATGTCGGCGGGTGCATCATCCCCCTCCTCCTCTCGGCCGAGGTGATCGCACGGCAGAGGGTGCGGCCCGGTCCCGCGGCCCTCGCCGTGATCTTCGTCGCCCTCATCTCGTATTATTTTGCGACGCCGGTGCAGGGGGAGGGGATCCTGATGCCCTTTTATATCGCACCCCTTGCCGGGGCTTTTGCAGGCATCCTTCTCACCGGGGCGGACATCACCTCGCCGGGGACCGCGTATGTGGGTGGGGCGGCGGGCACCCTCCTCGGCGCCGACATCTTCCTCCTTGCGACGCCGGGGACGATCGAGACGATCTCGGGCGGTGAACCGACCGTCCTCTCCATCGGCGGGGCCGGGGTCTTCGACGGCATCTTCCTCACCGGCATCCTCGCGGTCTTCCTTGCGGCCCTGGTCGCCCGGCGGATCAGGCGGGTGAACTCGGGGCTGTAGGGGGATCAACGATTGCCCGGATCTATTCCTCATACTGAGGATGATATCTCCCTCGTGAACACAGGAGGGAGGCGCGGATCCACCGCCTTCCCCACAATCTAGACAGGGAGTTTCATCGAAAATCGGCTCTGTAGAAATCCTGTTCAGGAGTGCCTGTGCCGGGGGACTACGCCCCCGGACAATCGAAAACCTTCGGTCAACGTCAAATCAAAGATCTGCCAGAACAGGAAAATCGAAGATTTTCTCGTTCAGGCACATCTTTGATGTGCACTGAGACGAAGTCTTCGCTGTCCGAACGAAGTAAGGTCAAGAAACCGAAGGTTTCGTTGTAGTCCCCCGATTCGGATTTAGGGGAAGGCGGTGGATCCGCACTCACTCAATGAAATTCTGGGGGGCGACATCAACCTGAACATGAGGGTTTCTACAAATCCCGAAAATCAAAGATTTTCTCAAGTTCCCTTTAGTCGCATCTCCCGGACCCCCATCCAAGATCTGCCCCGAGAAGACAGAACCAAAGACGATGATCACAGCCATAACAATGGGGATCGTTTCCTCAGACCGAAAAGAGCGGCCAGGCCTCGCGGATATGGATCGCCTGCATGCCGAGGCGCCGCGCCGGGATGATGTCGTTTGTCATCGAGTCGCCGATGAAGAGGGCCTCCTCTGGTTCGATACCGATGCGCCTGAGGGCGACCTGAAAGATCCGGTCGTCGGGTTTCTTGCACCCGACGTCGGAGGAGAAGACGGCGGTCCTGAAGAAGGGGGCCAGGCCGAACATCCGGAGTTCGACCTCTGAGAAGACCCGCTGCCCGTTGGAGACGACGCCGAGGGGATAGCCGTACAGGGCCGAGAGGAGTCTCCGGCTCCGCGGGAAGGCCCCCAGCCTCCTGACAGTCGCGGCCCGGAAGGACCGGGCGAACATGACCCCGAGGATGGTCTCGTCCAGCGGCCAGGCGGCGTAGTCCCGGCAGATCCCGGCAAAGATCTCCTCGACCCGCACCTCGGGGTGGGCCTCCGTGCTCTGTGCCATCATCCCGGCGATCCGCTGCCGGTATTCGTCCCTCAGGTCTTCGGGGGCGATCCGCACCCCCTGGTAGGCCGCCCACGTGCTGAGGGTCTGGTAGCCGCAAACGCCCCTCTCGTCGGTGCTGATATCGAGCAGGGTGTCGTAACAGTCGAAGAGTACGGCGCGGACCCGCGTGAAATCTACCGGTGCCTGAGACATGCAAGCGCCTCCTTTTTCAGCCATTCCTTTTCATGGTTTCCGATCGAAAGGCGCGCCATACGGAGATAGCCGAGGGCCATGGAGAAGGGGACGCACCCGGTGACGTACCTGAACGCATCGTCCGATCCCGCATAGTGCCAGAGGAGATGGCCGAGATAGGGTTCGGCCCTCCCGGCGTCGCCGTACCGACGCCTGAAGGCGTACCTGATCTCGGCGCAGAGGATGCCGAGGTCGTGTGCCGGGTGCGCACCTGTCCAGGCGCTCTCGAAATCGACCGCGACGACCCCGTCCTTCCCGAAGAGATAGTTTGTCGGCGTGGCGTCGCGGTGGATCATGCAGCCGCGGCGGCGTTCCAGGGTGCCGGCGTCCCGCCACCGCCTGAGGCGGCGGTTGAAACGCTCCCTCTCCCCCGAAGACAGATCAACCTGACCGAGAACGCCCTGAAAGGTGGCAAACTCCCTCTCCAGGTCGTACGCCGACGCACCCCTGCCGTGGAGACGGCGGAGGAGGCCAGCGATGTCGGTCAGGCGGTCGAAGAGGGAGGGGTCGTCCCTGAGGAAGTCGAGGAGGGGCCTGCCCCTCACGTATCCAGTGACAAGGGCGCAGTGATAGTCGGCGCGGACGGCGATCGGTTCGGGGACCGCGATCCTCCGCCGCGCCTTCTTCAGCATCCTGTACTCCGTCTCCATCGCCTTCTCCGGGTCGAAGCGATGGTTTGTCCCGGTCGGTTCGGCGAAGAACTTGCTGACGACGCTGACCCCTTCGCCGCGAAAGCCGTACCGGCAGACGGTGTGCGACGCCGGCCTGATCAGGTAGACATCGGCCTGGGCGTCGGCGTGCCTGATCCGACCGTCGAGGACGGAGACAAGCCAGTCCCGGAAGGGGTCGCCGGGGGAGAGGGTGCCGACATGCTGTTCACGCCTCATGGCGCACCCCCCGCAGGGCCGCGGAGGCTCTTAACACTTCAGCGACGCTCCAGGCCTGCGCGATGCAGCCGCCCGGCCTGTGCGGCGGGTCGCCGTCGAAGCACTCGGAGATCGTGCCGAGGCCGGCGTCGGCGAGATGGGCGCGGAGGGGGACGAGCAGGGGGTCGGGGTCGACGCCGGGTTCGTAGACCCTGAGGGCGTCGATGTAAAAGCCGAGAAGCCAGGGCCAGACAGTCCCGTTGTGGTAGGCGGCGTCGCCGGTGAACCTGCCCGCGTACCCGGCCTCGCGGGGCGAGAGGGTGCGCAGGCCGAAGGGCGTGAGCAGTTCGGACCTGACCACCGCGAGTGCCCTCGTCGCCCGGTCGGCCGGCGGGATGCCGAGGGCGAGGGCGACGACCTGGTTCGGCCTGACCGCCGGGTCGGCAGGGTCGATGAGGTCGAAGAAGCAGCCTTTCTCCTCGTTCCAGAACCGGCCGAAGGCCTCTCCGGCCTCGCGGGCCGTCACCGGGCCGTCGATGCCGAGGGACTCCGCGAACCTGAGGGCCGCCACCCAGAGGGCGTTGACCTCGACCGGTTTTCCGCCGCGGGGCGTGAAAGGGGTATCCATCCAGGTGCTCCGCGGGGCGATGGAGAGGAGGGCACCGTCGAGGTGCGTCACCGGGCTGTCCTGATAGCCGTCGAGGACGGCGGCGACCTGCGGGCACATGGAGCGGACAAATGTCGGGTCTTTCTCTCCGGTCGCATACCTTGCGAGGGCGAGGACGAACCAGAGGGCGGCGTCCGACGAAGAATAATCGTCAGGAGGCCTGTTCGGGAGGAGGCCGCCCCGGATCATGCCGGCCCAGCGGGTGAAGATGCGGCGGGCGCGGGCATGGTCGCCGCGGGACAGGAGGAGGCCGGGCAGGGAGACGAAGGTGTCCCTGCCCCACTCCTCCGCGAACCAGTGGTAACCCGCAAGGATCGCGTCGCCGACGAGGAAGGTCTCGGCGGCGCGGGAGAGAGAGTCACCTGATTTTTCTGGTGGAGACCACCCCCCGCCGGCGTCGGCCTCCAGCCAGAATGTCCGGTCCTCTCCTTCGCCCTCGAAAACACCGGGGCAGAAGAGATTTTCCTGGTGGGCATAGCCCCGCTCCCTCTCCACCTCGTAGAGGACGTCGCGGTAGACGGCCGGGGCCGGGGTGAAGGAGAGGTCTGACCTGACTGCCAGGGTACCGACCTGCACGCCGTCGGAGAGGGGAGCGACCAGAAGACCGTCGCAGGTTGTCCTCACCTCATGGACGCCGCGGCAGGCGACGAGGGGCGCGACCCTGAGCGTCCCCTCACCAAGGAGGTCGTACCTGACCGAGAGGGTGCCGTCGAATGAGAGTGTCTTCCGCAGAACCGCACCACCGGCATGGTAGACGAAGACGGGCTCCGGCGAGAGGGAGACGGCGGCGAGGGCGGCAAGCCCGCGGTCGTCGTTCCCGCCCACATACGCCGCCGGGGTGAGGGCGGTGCCGTTCAGGTACTCGTCGAGGCCGGAGAGGAGGACGCGGCCGTCCCTGACAAGGAGGCCGTGGTACTTCCGGGTGTTCCCGGCAAGGGAGGAGGAGGCATAGGCGCCGTCCGCAACAAGGAGGTACTCCTTTGTCCGGGCGAACGCCCGGTCCTGAAGGCCGGCGGAGAAGGCGATCACGATCTTTTCCCTCCCCTGACGGCCTCCTCGTAGACCTCCGCCGTCTCCCGCGCCGCTCGGTCCCAGGAGAAGAGGGAGACGGCCCGCGCCCTCCCGTTCCTCCCCATCACTTCCCGCAGGGCGGAATCGCAGAGGACAAGGGAGAGATAGGTGGCGATGTCTGCCGGGTCATGGGGGTTGATATGAAAACCGCAGATGCCGTCTCCGGCAGGGACGACCTGCTCCCGCATGCCCGAGGTGCCCCGCGCCCCGACGACGACAGGTTTTCCCATCGCCATCGCCTCGGTGCAGACGATGCCGAAGGGCTCGTAGGTCGAGGGGAAGACGCAGACGTCGGCGGCGGCATAGCGGAGGATACGTTCCTCTTCAGGGAGAAAGGAGAACTCCAGGTGGACCCGCCCCTCCCCGATCGTCTCGGCGAGGCGCGTGATCTCCCCGTCCATCTCGCCGACGCCGAGGACGAGGAGATGCGCCGCAGGCACCTTTTGCAGGACCATGCCGAAGGCCCGGAGGAGAGTGTCGGCCCCCTTCACCCGCGTCAGTCGGCCGATGAAGAGGACGAGCGGGTCGCATCCCACGCCGAGGCGCTCCCTGAAGGCCCGCACCGCCGTCGGCGGGATACGGGCCGGGTCGTACTTCGCAGTATCGACGCCATTGTGGACGACCCGGATCTTTTCCGCAGGGACGCCGAGGGCGAGGAGTTCGTCCTCCATCGCATGGCTGACCGTGATGACGGCGGCGGCCTTTTCCAGGGCGCGGGCCTCGAGGGCCCGAACAGTCGGCGACCCTCCGCCCTCTGACCGTCCCCCTTCGGTCGAGTGGACATGGAAGACGAAGGGGATGCCAAGGGACGCGGCCGTCACCATCGCGGCCGGGGCGGCGAGCCAGTCGTGCGCAACCGCGAGGTCGGCCCCCTCGCCGCGGGCAAGGAGGTCGCCGGCGGAGACGATGTTGTAGAAGAGGTAGTCGGCGAAGAAATGGGCGGCGTCAGGGGGCCAGGCCGCCACCTCGGAGGGCAGGACCACCGGGAGGAGGGGAGCGGGTTCGGGGAGAGGGAGGCGCCGGACATGGGCCCCGGCCCACTCCTCCTCCACGGCCGCGTCCCCCATCCTGAAGGCGTAGACGGTGAGTTCGTGGCCTGACGCCGCAAGGCGCGGGGCCATCTCCAGCGCATATGTCCCGAGGCCGCCCCGGAGAAAGGGGGGGAACTCGTCCAGGAAATAGGCGACCCGCATCAGAGCACCTTCTCGTAGACCTGCTCCATCGCCCGCGCCACCGCCTCCCATCTGAACTCCCTCTCCACCTTCTCCCGGCCCTGCCGACCCAGGGTGGAGCAGAGTCTGCGGTCGTCGATGACGGTGTTGATCCCGCCCGCGATCCCCTCGGCCGAGACAGGCACCTTGACGCCGTTCACCAGGTGCTCGATGTTCTCGCCGAGGCCGCCGACGTCGGAGGCGACGACGCACCGGCTCGCACTCCAGGCCTCGGTGAGGATCAGGCCAAAGGGCTCGTTCCTGCTCGGGATGGCGACGATGTCCGCGGCATTGAGGAGGCTGACAAAGTCGGGTTCGGCAAGATAGCCGAGCACCTGCGCGGGCATCCCCCGGGTATGGCGGGCGACCCATTCCTGCATGTCGCCCTTGCCCGCGAAGATGAAGTTAGCGTCCCAGCGGTGCCGCAGCACGGACGGGATCGCCTTCACAAGGATGTCCGGCCCCTTCTGGTAGACGAGACGGCCGCCGAAGAAGACGAGGGGCGCATACGGGTGGAGGCCGTACCGGCGCTTCACCTCCCCCTGGTCGACACGCATCGCAAAGGTTTCGGGGTCGATCCCGTTCGGGACGGCGTCGATCTTCCAGCCAGGGACAGAGTACAGATCCATCACCTCCGCCCTCAGGGTCTTCGAGACGGCGACCACCCTTTTTGCGATATAGGCCCCGTACCACTCCTTCCCCGAGATCTCGCCGAACTCCCACCACCCGCCTTTCTGGTTGCCGTTCCGCCCGTACTCGGTGGAGTGGAAGGAGAGCACCGTCCTCCTCTCCCGCAGGCGGTGCATCGCTTCGACAAAGTGCCAGTCGTGAAAATGGAGGACATCGAAGGGCGGGGAGTCCTCCTCCCGGAACTGGCGGCAGGCCTTCAGGGCGAGGTCTTTGCAGAACTCGACGATGTTCCCGCCATGGGGATCGCAGTAGTGGTAGACGACGCCGTTTTTTTCCGGCGGCCCGGAGCCGCGGGTGAAAAAGTGGACCTCGTGGTCGCGGGCAAGAGCCTCGGCAAGGCAGGTCGCCGCGGGGGCGAGGCCGCCGACCCTGATACCGTGGAGCGACTCCCAGCAGAAGAACGCGATTTTCAGTCTCCGCAGAGCAAACACCTCCGTGCACGTACCGTCTCCCGCACGTCGTCCGGCGTTGCGCAGGTCGAGACAGCCCGTGCAAGCCGTCTGTCGCCGACAGATCCCTCGATCCACCGGGAGTAGTCGCCGCGGTCGAGGTGCCACCAGACCGACTCGCGGGGCGCTCTTTCCAGGGTCTCCTCGAACTCACGGAGACTGTGCGCCGAGACGCCCGCGTACTGCCCGCCCGGAAAGCAGAAGTGGAAAGCGCGGTCGGGCGGGAGGGAGGCGACCGCCCGTCTCCCCCTGCCGAGACACCTGCCCTCCAGGTGGGAGAGCACCCGCATGTAGGCGTCATGGGAACCGTCGTTCCCCTCGGGACAGAAGTAGCGGTGTACCTCGCCACATGACCCGTTCTTTCGTGCGAGATAGTAGAAGTGGTCGCTCGTCCCGAAATAGCGCCAGAGGTCGGGGCGGGCGGCCCTCGCGGGGGAGTGTTCGAGGGCGAAGAAAGCGCTCTGCTGGACGGGGTTGCCGAGCCAGGCCGAGGCGTCTTTCTCAAGGTCGGCCCAGGAGACAGGGTTTTCGAGGGAGACCTCGCCGGCATGGGCGGAGGCGGCCGCCTCCGACGGGAGGAGAGTGGCGACGCCGGCCTCGTCGAAGGCGCCGGGCAGGGCTTCGAGGAAGTCCAGGATGCCGCTCTCCTCCCGGTGGTGCTCGCCGAAGGTTTCGTAGTCGATGAAGACATGGGCGCATCGCCCGGACGATCGGGCGACCCAGGAGGCATAGGTCTCCGCCGTCAGGGGGTGCTTGTCCCATCCGGCCCAGGAGAAGCGGAAGGCGATGTCGTCGGAGAGAGGGCAGTTCCGCAGGAGGAGAGGGAGGCCGGCGCAGGTGTAAGTCTCGTTCGGATCCCGCCCGCCGAGCAGGCGGTCGGCCCCCTCGGTATAGACCGCGGAGAAACCGAGGTCCCGCACGACGGCGGCGATCCGGTCGTCCAGCGCGAACTCGGTGTTCTCGGCGACCGTCGGCACTCTCCCGAAGAGGTCGTGCATCAGGTCGGCGTGCATTCTCATCTGCAGGCTGAGTTCCTCCGTGTCGGCGAAGAAACCGGCAAGGCTGTGGTAGTAGGTCTGGGCGAGGAACTCGGCGTTTTTGTGGGCCGCCACCTCGGCAAAGAGGGCGAGGGCGTCGGGGCGCCACCGCTCAAGTTGCTCGACGAGCACCCCGGAGAGGGAGAAGGCGCACGTCATCCCACCGTCGAGGGCGTCCAGGACGATCTCCGTCGCCGGGATATAGCACCGGGCGGCGACGCGGTCCAGGATCTCCCGATTCGATGCGTCGAAGTAGCAGTCCTTCAGGTCACGCCGGCCTCTCGCCATCGCCGGTACAAAATCCCTGTTGAGCCTGAAGGGCTGGTGCACTTCAAAGCCCAGACATATCGCCGCCATGAACGTCCCCCCATCGACGCGGCCTGATGCCTGTCACCCCCCTATCCCCGGACGGAATATTAAAGGGTATCTTCGGGGAGGGGAGAGGAGTATCTCTGAGGGAGGAACCGACACACTGCCTTCCCCACTCTCTAGACCGGAGGTTTCTCGACTCATTTCGGTCGCAGTTCTCTCCTGACTAGCCCCAGGAAGACAGAATAGAAAATCAGAAGGGGAGATTGCCATATCCCTCCCTATCTTAATGAAGGGGGGACCGGGGGGCAACAGCCCCCCGGAGGAGGACGCCAACCAAACGCCTTCCCCACACTCTGGACCGGGGGTAAGCCCCCAGACCTCGAAAATCAAAGATTTTCTCGAATCCCTTCGGTCGTTCCATCTCAGGATAGGTCAGGGAAGGACAGAATAGATTATCCAGAAGGGAAGAGTGCCGATCTCGTCCCTATCCGGATCTGAGACGTGCGACCGAAAAAAGCACGAAAAGAGGAGGAAAACCTCCCCGGAGACTCACTCCGTCTTTCCAGAGTCCCCGTCCTTCCCCTGGATGTCGCAGGAGATGCAGGGCTCGGAGTCCTTCTCCTCATCCATCACGCGGTAGGCGTCGGCGAGGACGGAGGCATTGGAGGCCAGGCCGGCGATGAGGATCGCCTCCAGGATCTCGTCGCGGGTGGCGCCCTTCGCCTTCGCCGACGCCATATGGTACTCCACGCAGTGGCGGCACTTGAGGGCGGCGCCGACGGCAAGGCTGATCAGTTCGATGCACTTCGGGTCGAGGTGGCTGGTCTCGAAGACCGAAGACTTGTACAGCAGGTGGGAGATGAGCACCTCCGGCCGTTCGCCCATCCTTTTCAGGATCAGGGGGGCACGCCCGTACTCCTCCTCGATCTCGGCAAGCCACCGGGATGCGGTCTCCTTCTTCCCTCCCTCCAGAACCGCGGCGAGTTTCTCTTCAAACTCCATCTTTACACCATGGTATTGGTTTCAGAGAAGGGTTTTATCCGGATCCAGATGTAGTTTCTCATTTTCGACGGGAGGACGTCGGCGACATCGCCGACGGTGACGCCCTCCTCGATCTCCAGAGTCCGGAGGCCCTTTGCATATGATTCATACGGGAGTTTCACCCGCAGACCCACCATCTGGACGGTGACAGGCGTTGGGTGGGTGACAGCATGGACCTCAGGGACTTTCTCCAGGATCACGTCCATCAGGCGTGCCGGGGAGACAGAGAGGGGATCCTTCGCGATCACGGCCCGCCTCTCGTCGAGCACCCGTGCCACCTCCTCCACCATCACGTCCAGGACGGAGAGTTCCTCAGGCCGCTTCGTCCTGTGCATGAGGCGGCCCATCTCGCCGACATAACCCTCCACGGGCGGGTCGATGACCGCCTTCAGGCGGTCTGTCGGCGGAGCGCCGGTGAGGACGATCGGCACGTGGATGCCCCGGCGGAGATGGGGGAACTTCTCCTCGATACAGGTCTCGAAGTTGCCGAGCACATAGACCGCAAGGTCGTGCTCGTTGATCGTGTCCCTCTCCTCCACATTGAGGTTCGCGATCCTCTTGCCGAACCCGCGGGCAAGCCCGACCATGTTCGTCTTCGCCCCGGCCCGCCGCAGGTACTCCGCGACGTCGCAGGACGAGTGGGGGAGGTGGTGGATCTCCAGGGACGGGGAGACGACGGCGATCTCCGTGCCGACGAGGGGCGCGACCGTCACCTCGCCGCCGAGAGGCCTGCCGACCGTCCGGATCAGTTCCACGTCTTCCTTCGGCACCAGGCACTGGAGGACGACCTCCTGGGCGATCATGTGCTTCTGCACGATGTAGCCGCCGAGATCCTCGATGAGGTCGACGACCTCGTCGTGCCTGAAGACACCCCCCTTGTAGGTGATGGGCACAAAGATCACAGGCTCACCCCGATCAGTTTCATCTTCTCCGCGACCAGGGTCTCGACGACCTCGGGGTCGAGGGTGTTCTCGCTCGCCACATAGTAAAAGACCCCCTCTCTATGGTACTCCCGGCGCACCTTGAACCCCTCGGGGGCGATGATCTGGAGGGCGTACACGAGGTCCTTATAGAGGCCCTCCTCCGGGCGTGCGACGACGATCTCCTCGATCGCCCGCGGGTCCTCCCCTTTCGGCACCGTCACGACGACAGAAAAACGGTCGGGCTGCTCGACATCGTCCTTGCCGAAACGGTCCCAGAGGGCCTGGAGCATCGGCGCAAGATAGGTCTCGTCCCCGATCGAGAGGACGGCCCGCCCTTCCTCGTCCACGTTCACGTCGGCGAAGTCACGCACCCGCACCGGGCCTCCAAGGGCGTGGGTCGCCCCGACCGCGACAAAGACCGGCACATGCGGGTCGATGAAGATGTGGAGTTTCGAGACGACCCGCACGAGGTCGAGATCGAGGAGGACGTCGTTTGCGATCCTCTCGTATGCCTCCCTCCCCTTCTCCTCGGTGCATTCGACGACGAAGTATTCAAGCGCGGCCATTCTCCTACTCTCCCTTCACGAAACCCGAAGCCAGCAGGGCGCACCCCACCGCACCGATATACTGGGAATGGTGCGGGACGACGACCTCGGTCTGGAGGAGCTGGCCCATCGCGTACACCAGCCCCTGGATCAGGGAGGTGCCGCCGACCATGATCACCGGCTCCTTGATGTCCACCTCCTGAAGCTGCTGCTCGAAGACCTGTTCGGCCACCGAGTGGCAGGCCGCCGCGGCGACGTCCTCGCGGGCGCTCCCCTCGGCAAGGGCGTTCACCAGGCTCTGCGTCCCGAAGACGATGCAGTACGAGTTCATCGGCACCTTATCGCCCATCCCCTTCATCGCGAGGGGGCCGAGTTCGGTGATGTCGATGCCCAGGCGCTTCGCGGTCATCTCCAGGAAACGGCCCGACGCCCCGGCGCAGATCCCGCCCATCGTGAACATGCCGGGTATCCCGTCCTGGACCGTGATCGCCTTGTTGTCCATGCCGCCGATGTCGATGACCGTCGCGGGGCCGTGCTGCCTGTCGGCAAGGTAGACCGCACCCTTCGAGTTGACGGTCAGTTCCTCCTGGACGAGCTGCGCATTGAAGTGTTTGCCAACGAGGTACCGACCGTACCCGGTCGTCCCGATCGCCTGGATGTCGTTCAAGGTGAGGCCGGCCTCAGCGAGGGCGAGGTCGACAACCCCTTCGGCGCTCTTCAGCACCTCCGTCGTCGGGAGCCAGCCCGTGCCGACGATCTCGTTCTCCTTCATGACCACCGCCTTCGTCGTCGACGAACCCGAGTCAATGCCCATGGTGATCCCTTCCTGCTCCTCGCGGGCGAGGAGGGCGCGGCGCCGGGCGATGGTGGTCAGGGCCTCCATCCTGGTGAGGAGGGTGCCCGCGGTCGTCCTCTCGGTGAAGGAGTACGAGACGACCGGGAGGCTGGAGTTCTCGTGGATATACCGGCGGAGTTCGTTTCTCACGATCGCCGCCTCGGCACACCTGAAGCAGGTGGCGATGAAGACGGCGTCGGCGTCGATCTTCCCGTCGACGAGGGCCTTCGCCCGCCCGATCGCAAGTTTCAGGTCAGGACTCCGGACGTCGAGGCCGAAGCTCTCGAAGCCCTCCCGCACGTCGTCGAGCATGATGTCGGGGAAGAAGACCTCGGCGTCGACCATCGCCGCCGCCTCGTTGATCTCCTTCTGGACGCCCGAGTACTCGGGCCCGCAGGAGAGTTGCGCGATCCGCACCTTCTCAGTCATGGCGATCCCTCCTTCGGAAGACCGCCAAGGAACTCCCTGATCGCGGCGACGAAGGCGACGCCTTCGTTGTCGGAGGTGGGGTAGTCGAGTTCGAGGACGGGGATGCCCATGTTCCGCAGGTGGAAGAGGATCAATTCGTTCGTCCGGGCGCACCCCATGCACCCGAAGGCGAACTCCGGGTCCCTGACGATGACCGCGGCCTCTGCCGCCTCGATCAGGGGGCCGTACACGGCCATCCTCCCCCTGACCCCTGACGGCACCTCGACGGCCGCCCATTTCAGCCCCTTCTTCGGTTCCTCGGGGGTGATCTGGAGGGGCGGGCTCTCGAAGCCCGGAGTCTGGATACGTTCGCGTATGCCGATCGCCGATCCGAGAGGTTCGTGCCCGAACCTGGCGACCATATCTGAGAGGATGAGGCTCGTCGCCGGATAAATAAATACCTTCGCCATTTTTTACGGCTCCTCTGCGTCCATCATTTCTTTCAGTCTCCGTGCGTCCAGGGGTTTCGGTTTTTCAGGCAGGGGCGGGACCGTCGCCGCGGCCGCCTCCAGACCCTTCGAGATGTACCGGACCTTCTTCATCTCGAACTCGTGGCCGAGGTAGCCCGGCCTCGCCCCGCCGAGGTTCGCCCGGCAGCGGCGTTCGTCGCCGGGGGGAAAGCCCCGGTCCTTCACGAAGATGTGGGACGGGTCGAACTCCCTGACCTTCGCCACCAGGGCCTCGACCTCGTCGGGCGTGCCTGTCACCTGGAGGCCGAAACAGGTCTCCTTGATCATGACGCCGCCCGATATCTCGTAGGCCCTGACCGCCAGGTCCTTCGGGGTGAGGAGGGGCGACTCGACGAAGACGTACTTTGTCACGGTGCCGACATATTTCGGGACATACTCAGCCACGGCGCTTCACCTCCCGCACATAGACGGTCTCCCCTTCCTTGAAGCGGGCGACCTTCTCCAGGTCGAGCACCGTGCCGATGAGGTTCGTGCTCTCGAAGGGTTCCGACGTCGGGCCGAACTCGGAGTTGTCGGTCGCCCGCACGCCGACCATGCCGGCGCCGCGGCGCGACTCGTTTGTCATCGCGAGGGAGGCCGCGGGCACGTGGTCTTTCGGGACATTCTCCGGGAGGATGTTGACGCTCTTCTTGATCTTCGGCTGGAAGAGGGTGACGTCCTCGAAGGTGAAGAGGACGGGCATCGACCCGACCGCATGGGTCTTGAGGCCCGTTGCCCGCCTGAAGATGTCGCAGGTGGCCGGGGCGTGGGCGTCGTCGAGAGTGATGCCGACGACCTTCTCCGCCTGGAGGACAGAGAGGACGACCGATCCTTTCGCAAGTGCTTCGAGTGTCGTCCCCGGCGCCTGGCCGACGACGATGAGGTCGTCGCCCTCGCCTTTCAACTCGACCCCGATGCCGCGCCCCTCCGCGATCGCCCGCGCCTCGGCGAGGGGGAGGCCCACCAGGTCGAACCTGGGCGGGTCGACAGAGACCCTGAAGCGCTGCCCGCTCTCCGCAAGTTT
The DNA here is from genome assembly GCF_002498315.1 of Methanofollis sp. UBA420. NCBI lineage: Archaea > Methanobacteriati > Methanobacteriota > Methanomicrobia > Methanomicrobiales > Methanomicrobiaceae > Methanofollis > Methanofollis sp. UBA420. Next base: position 252,620 of record NZ_DAGX01000007.1, on the reverse strand, counting down.
CACGATCTCGATGCCGTGGGCGACATGCCCGACGAGAGTGTGTGCCGGGTGGCTCGGGATCTCCTCGCGGTACATATAGATCCCGCCGCGGGATCCGCCTGCCGCCCTGACAGTGACCGCACCCTCGCGCCGCGGCTTTTTCAGGTCCATCGAGACGTCCATCGGGACCATGGTCTCGTCCCTGATGAAGGTGGACGCCGCCCTGCCGACCGAGAAGAACCCATCCTCCAGGGAGAGGACGAGGTGCTCGACGCTCCTCGCGGTCTTCGTCCCGACAACGTCGCCGCCGTAGCCCTCGGCCGTCACCTCGACGCGGGTGACGACCTCGCACCCCTCTTCGAGGGGCGTCGCCGGGTCGGCGGTCGTGAACGACGTGGACCGATCGGCCCAGGAGACGACCCTCTCGACCGCGGTGACCGCGTCGCCCGCCGTCCAGCGGTCGATGACGCCACGGCCGCTGACGATCGTGCCGACGACCCCGCCGTCCGCGCCGGAGCCAAAGTCGGCCCTGTGGTCGGCGCGGGCGAAGAGCAGGACAGAACGTGCCGGGTCATAGCCCGCACACCCGAGAACGACGTCGCCGCGGGCGTACCGGTGCGGCCTCCTGTCGGGCGAGACGCCCGAGGGAAAGGGCCCGAACGCGGCGGCGTACCGGTCGCTCCAGCGGAGAGAGAGAGGGGCCGGGATTGTTTCGTTGCCAAAATATGTCGAAAAAAGAGGCGTGGTCTCGATCACGACCTCGCCCGCCGTGGTCACAAGGCGGATATGTCCGGTCTGCGCCGCCTCCATCGCCTGCGGGCGGATCACTGCCACGACATACGACCCGTCCAGGTCAGGGAGGAGGTCGCCGAGCGTCGCCCCGGCACCGGCCTCCACCGGTCTCCCGTCAAGGAGGACGTGCATGACTCCACCTAGTCCTGGGCCTTCCCCATGATCTCGCGTTCTTCGTCTGTCAGCCTGGCGAGGACCTCTTTCGGTTCGCCGAGGGCGATGATCTTCCCGCCCCGCATCAGGGCGATCCTGTCGCAGATGTCGCGCACGAATGCCATGTCATGGGAGACGACGATAAAGGTCTCGTCCATCTGCTCGCGGGCGTGCATGATCGAGTGCTTCACGTCGATCTTCGTGATCGGGTCCATCGTGCCCGTCGGTTCATCCAGGATGACGATCCGCGGCTCCCTGATGAGCACCTGCGCAAGGGCGACCCGGTGCTTCTCGCCTTCGGAGAGTTCGCTCGGTTTGCGGTTGAGGATCTCGCGGCTCTTCTCCTCCGGGAAACCGGCCATCTTCAGGGTGATGATCGCCTTCCTGATCGCCAGTTCCTTCGGGAACTCCAGGCCGATCGCGTCGGTGAGGTTGTCGAGGACGGAACGGTGCGGGTAGAGGTCGTACTCCTGGTGGAGGAGGCCGATATAGCCCTTCGCACGGCCCCGGTGCTCGATGCCGGGCTTGGTCATGTCCACCCACTCGTCGCCGATCCTGATGTTCATCTCGCCGCTCGTCGGTTCGATGATCCCGGAGATCATGCGGGAGAGGGTCGTCTTGCCGGCGCCGCTCTTCCCGATGATCCCGAAGATCTCCTTCTCCTTCACCTCGAAAGAGACGCCGTCGACCGCCTTGACCATGCCCCTGTCCACGGAGAGGTACCTCTTGATCACGTCACGCGACTGGAGGACATCTGCACCGAGTTCTGCCCTCTCGTAGACCTCGGTATCGGTGTAGCCCTCCATGAAGTGGTGGATCACCTCCTCCGGCGAACCGATCAGGTCGATCTCGCCGTCTTTCAGCATGATCGCACGGTCAGCGACGTCCTCGATCACCTGAGAGAAGTGGGAGGTGACCATCATGCCCATGTCGTTCGTCTCCGCGGCGGCCTTGAGCATCTCGTGGACCAGGGTCGCGGTACCCGGGTCGAGGGTGCCGGTCGGTTCGTCGGCGAAGAGGAGACAGGGCTCCTTTGCCAGTTGCCGGGCCAGGACAACGCGCTGCTTCTCGCCGCCAGAGAGGTCGCGGGCGATGTGCATCATCCTGTGGGAGAGGCGGACCTCGTCCAGGAGGTCGGCCGCCCTGGTGACCGCCTTCGTCGAGGGATAGCCGATGTCCTCGAGGGCGTGGAGGACGTTCTCGATGACACGGTCGTTCCCGTACAGGGCGAAGGTCCGCTGGAACATGATCGCGGACCTGGCCATGACCCGGCGCTTCATCGGCTCTTCGGCCGGGTTCCAGAGGTCGACGTCGACGGCCTGGAGAGTATGGCCGCACTTCGGGCAGGTCTTCCCCGCGGCACCCGGCACGTCCACCCAGTCGCAGCCGTCGCAGGCGGCGACATGGTAGACCACCTTTCCACTCGTCGGTGGCTGGTCGACCCCCCGGACCAGGTGGAGGAGGACCGTCTTGCCGGCTCCGCTCCTGCCGATGATGCCGACGATCTCACCCTCCCCAACCTCGAAATTGATATTGTTGAGGGCCCTCTTGCCGTTGAAATCCATGCAGAGGTTCTCGATTGTGATCAATGCGGTCATACCTTACTCCTTTGATTCCTCAGGGGTACTGTAGAGGTCAGATCATATTATCCTTTATATCGAGACAATTTCGTCCCCGCAGAGGTCCCTGACAATGGGCACGACATCGCTCACGTTACCGATGATGTAGTCGGCCGCATCGCAGAGTTTTTTCGGTTTCTGCCGCGACTGTTGCTCGGAAAGGATGGCGATATCGGCCTTCGAGAAGGCCTGGAGGTCGTTGATGCCGTCGCCGACCATGACGACGGTGTCGTAGCACTGCTTCAGGTCGGCGACGATCTGGGCCTTGATCGAGGGCGTGGCGATGCCGTGGACCTGGTCACGCGGGATGCCCAGGTGGTCGGCGATCTTTTCGAGTTTGGCCGCCCTGTCGCCGGAGGCGATGTAGGTGGCGACGCCCATCGCGTGGAGGTCGGCCATCGCCTCCTTCGCCCCCTCGAAGGGCCTGCCCCCGGCGGTCACCGTGAACTCGATGCCCGGACGGGAGAGATTGAGGATGGCGCCCGAGTCCATCACGACGAGGGACTCCTCCTTCAGGATCGTCCAGACGTCTCTGATGCATGTCTGGAGGTCCTCGACCTGAGCGGTGTCGTCCTGGTACAGGATGCGGGCGAGGTGTTCCTGCGGGACGACCTGGCGGAGGCAGGAGACCCCGAAGCCGATGTTCCGGTCGCAGAGATAGGCGGAGAGGAGCTGGTCGGGCGACGCCGCGATCACGTCCCGCGAGTGGGCGTTGAGGGCGATGAGCACCCGCGACCGGTCGAGACAGGTGAGCACCGTCGTCTCGACGTCGGAGAGGAGTTCGCCGGTGACGACGTCCCGCGCCGTCCGGTAACTCCGCAAAAGTGTGCCCGCACTGTCGAATACTACTGCAACGGTCATGGATACTCACCGGTAATGCTTATCTGATTGAGTATTCATCTACTCCATTAAAGTATGTTGCTGAATCAGACCGCAGAGAAAATCCGGTCCATGGAGATCAGGGGCGCGGGCAGGATCGCGAGGGCGGCGGCCGAGGCCCTGAAAGACCGTGCCGGGCGCCTGGAGACGGATGACCTCGACCTCTTCAGGCGGGAGATGGGGAGGGCGGCGGAGACGCTCGTCTCGACCAGGCCGACCGCGGTCTCCCTGCCGAACGCGGTGAGGACCGTGATGAGGGGAATGAACGGGGCGACGACGGTGCGCGAAGCGCGGGACGGGCTGACAGACGCGGCGGACTCTTTCGTCCTCGCATCCGAACACGCGGTCGAGAGGATCGGGGAGATCGGCGCCCGCCACATCGCCGACGGCGACGTCGTCCTCACCCACTGCAACTCGGAGGCGGCGCTCGCCTGCATCCTCGCCGCCCACAGGGAGGGGAAGGAGATCGAGGTCTTCGCCACCGAGGTGCGGCCGCGGAACCAGGGCCTCCTCACGATCAGGACCCTGAACGACGCCGGGATCAGGACGAACTTCATCGTGGACTCGGCGGTCCGATCCTTCATCAACGACGTCGACCTGGTCGTCACCGGGGCCGACGCGATCACGGTGAACGGGGCGGTGGTGAACAAGATCGGCACGGCACAGATCGCCCTGGCCGCCCACGAGGCGCGGACGAACCTGGTCGTGGCCGCGGAGACGTACAAGTTCGCACCCAGGACGATCCTGGGCGAGAGGATCGCGATCGAGGAGAGGAACGCCGCGGAGGTGCTCGACCCGGCGATCGCGGCGTCCCTGCCGAATGTGCGGGTGCGAAACCCGGCCTTCGACGTGACGCCCGCGAGGTACGTGGACCTGATCGTGACGGAGATGGGGGCGATCCCGCCGCAGATGGCCTATTGCATCATCAGGGACCACCTGGGATGGGATATCTCGGATTTCCAGAAGGCATTTGAGATAGACGAGAAAAATCAGGAGTGAGAAGATGACAGACGTTACGGCAACCTATTATTTCCGCCCGCGGGCCGACACGACGCCCGAAGCGGCGGCGCAGGCTCTCGTCGAAGAGGAGACGACCGGCACCTGGACAGATATCAAGACGACGACCGAGTATGTCCGCCGCCTGGACGGCGAGGTGCTCTCTGTCGAACCTTCGAGGAAGGGCTACGTGACGCGGGTGCGGTACCCGGCCGAGATCTTCGAGGCGGGAAACATCCCGCAGTACCTCTCCGTCGTGGCCGGGAACCTCTTCGGCCTCGGACGCCTGGAGGCGGTCCGCCTCCTGGACGTCGACTTCCCGGACGAACTTGTCCCCTTCAGGGGCCCGAAGTTCGGGATGGAAGGGGTGCGGCGGTTGATCGGGACGACGGACCGCCCCCATGTCGGCACGATCATCAAGCCGAAGGTGGGCCTGAACCCGAAGGACACGGCCGAGGTCGCCTACCACGCGGCAATCGGCGGCGTTGACCTGATCAAGGACGACGAGACCCTGACAGACCAGACATTCTGCCCGATGGACGAGAGGCTCCAGGCGGTGATGGCCCGCCTGGACGATGCGAAGAGCGAGACAGGACGGCAGGTGCTGTATGCGGTGAACATCTCGGCCCGTGCCGACGAGATCGTGGAAAGGGCCGAGCACGCGATCGACCTCGGGGCGAACATGGTGATGATCGACGTGATCACCTGCGGTTTCACCGCCCTCCAGGCCCTCGGCGAGGCGCCGTCGGTGAAGGTGCCGATCCACGTCCACAGGACAATGCACGGGGCGATCACGCGGAACCCCGAGCACGGGATCGCGATGCGGCCGATCGCCAGGATCGTCAGAATGCTCGGCGGCGACCAGCTCCACACCGGCACGGTCTCCGGGAAGATGAGCCACGACGTCTCCGAACTGAAGGGGGACAACGCCGCCCTGACAGAGGCGTACTTCGGCCTGAAGCCGACCTTCCCGGTGGCGAGCGGCGGCCTCCACCCCGGCAAGGTGGCGGCTGAGTTGAAGAACCTCGGCACGAACATCGTCCTCCAGGCTGGCGGCGGCATCCACGGCCACCCTGACGGCACCGAGGCCGGTGCACGGGCGATGCGCCAGGCGGTCGACGCCTTCATGGCCGGCGTGTCGGCGGAGGAGTACGCGAAGGACCACTACGAACTGGCGAAGGCGCTGGAGACGTGGGGGAACAGGTAAGGATCAGATTTTTTCTTTTTTTGTGGGGGGTCGGACCCATCTCGCGTGACGGCAGGGGCGTGCAGGGCATGCGACCCTTTCGACGCGTAGACGATCTGCACAGAAACGCCATATGCACCAACGGAGAGATCACGAACCATGGAAGAAAGATGCGTACTCACGGCCATTGCCGTCCTGCTGATCGCGCTCCCGTGTCCGGGCCTTGCATCAGACATAGGAGAGAAAATATCTCTCACCGTCACGTCTCCGGTCGACGGGGCGGAGGTCTGGATCGACGTCGTCCCACCCCATATCGCGGTCGTCGGGAATGTCAGCGCCCCCGCAGGCATCAGAGAGGTGCGTGTGCGGAGCGGGGCGGGAGAGGTTTCGTGCGGGAACGGCACGACGTTCGCATGCTCCGTGCCGGTATCGAAGGGGGAGAACACGATCACCGTCGTGGCGATCGACACTCTCGGGAACAGGGCAGAAGAGACACTGAACGTGACCGTCCGCATCGGCATGCCCCCGCCGGAGGCGATCACCGTCTCGGGCAGGGTGACGGGGCCGGACGGCAGCCCGGTCCCCGGCGCATCGGTGAGGTTTGAGTCGGAAATTATGCTGAATGACGAACCTCTCGCGGTGGCGACCGTAACAGGGCCGGACGGCAGGTACCTGGTAGAGAACGCAATCGGGTACAGGCAGACGATCACGGCCGGGAAAGAAGGATATCTCCCCCTCCGGCGCGAGGTCGTCTTCGAGAATGAGACGAACACGCTCGACCTGGAAATGGAACCTGAGGGCCGGACGGTCCCGGGGTTCGACCTTTCGGTCGGCGTCCTCGCCCTGCTGCTGGCCCTGATAGTCAGGAGAAGATAAGAGCAGAAGGCGCCGCCAAAGCACATATCCCCCTCAAGAGAGCACCATCATATATGACCCTCCACCCCGCCCCTCCCTTCGACCTCTTCAACGTCTATTTCGAGCGCATCTACGACCCGACGATGCACCTCCTCTTCGCGTTCGACGGCGAGGTCGACGAGGAGAGGCTGAAGGAGGCGACGCTCCGCCTCATCGCTGCGAACCCCTATCTCGGGTGCCGGTTCGCGGAAAGGGACGGCATGCCCTGCTGGGAGGAGATCTCGAAGAGTGATGAGGCCTTCGTCGTCCTCCCGCCGGGAACGGAGATGCCACCAGCCCCCCTCGACATCCGCAGGGGGCCGCAGGTGCGGGTGAGTCTCCTGCGGGAGGACGGCGGCGACCGCGTCGTCGTCACCTGCCACCACGGTTTCTCCGACGCCCGCGGTCTCATGGACCTGGCGCGAGATCTCTTCGCGGCCTACCGCGGGACCGCACCGGCACCCGTCGGGTGGTACGACCGTGGGGCGGATCAGGTTCTCGCACGCTTCTCCGCGGCGGAGATCGAACGGGCGCGTGAGGATGAGGAAACCTTCGTCGACAGGTGGCGCTTCCCCGTCGAGAGAGAGGGACGGGGGACGCCCCGCGTCGCATACAGGACCCTCCCGCCCGACTCTCTCCGCCGGGCGAAGGAGTTCGGGAAAAAACATGGCGCCACCGTGAACGACATCATGATCGGCGCCTTCTTCCTTGCCGTCCTGAAGACCAGGGCCGACCCCGCCGACCGCAACGCACCCCGCTCCATCCTCACCTCGGCAGACCTCCGCCGCCACCTCGACCGCCCTGTCCCGCCCATGAACCTCTCCGTCGCCTACGACATCACCCTCACCGCCGGCGAGGGGGCGGGCCTGGAGGACGTCATCGACCAGGTCACCGCGGCGACGAGACGGCGCAAGGCAAACGGCCTCGGCCTCGGCTGCATCCTCTTCTACGACGAGATCTACGCGGGCGGCGTGCCGGCGGTAGAGGGGTTCTTCGACGGCATGATGCAGAGGTACGAAGAGGCAGGTCTCAAGAACCCTGTCTTCTCCAATATCGGCGTGCTCGACGCCGGCGACGTCCTCCCCCTCGAAGGGAAGGACGGCAGGCCTCTCGACCTCCGCAGTGCCTGCCTCCTCCCCTGCGTCTGCTGGCCGTACGGGTTTCTCATGTCCCTCTCCACCTTCCGCGAGTCCATGACGATCGTCTCGGCCTACGAGGAGGGGCCGTACTCGCGGGAGACCGTCGAGGAGTTCCTCGATTCTGTGGTGGAATACCTCTCCTGACCGGAAACCGGAAGGAGATATAACCCCGCGGCCGCCCCGTCTCTCCCCCTCCGGATCGTCCGCCACCCGCGGAAACGGTATATAGCGCCGCGGGCATTCTAGAGATACACAGGAGAAATATGGACCCGTCATCAAAGGCACCGGCATTTCTTGTCGCGGCGATCGCCGTGATACTGGTATCCATCGGCGCTGCATCGATCTATGCCGACCTGAACTCCGGCCAGAAGGGAGGAGAGACCGGGGCGGCGATCCGGGAGGTGATCCCCGACATCGGCGACGCCGACCTGGAAAGGATCCTCGCGTGCGATGTCTGCGCCGCCTACGGGAGGGTCGGTGAGGGGCAGGACCTTCTCTCCGTCCTCCAGGCGGCCGGGCCCGAGCTTGAGCCGTACCTCTACCCGGAGGGCCCGGTCTACTCCTACGGCATCACCTACCCGGGCTGCATCCAGATTTTCCTGGACGGAAAAACCCCGGCCAACCACTCGACCACGGACACGATCTACCAGGTCGTCGAACGCCACGGGAGAGGTCTGGGGGTGAAGAGCACGCCGGTGATCTTCGCCCGGACCCCCTTCGCAAACAGGACGGCGACTGAAGAGATGCTGTCGCCGCCCTGGATGAAGGGGAAGGAGGCATGACGTTCCGGGACAGACCACACACACAAAAATTTCCTTGCGGCCAGAGAGGGATCGCCGACGACGAGAATGCCTGACTGGCCATGACAGATAGACGATTTGCACAGAAATGATATATTCAAAGAAGGTACCATTTCCCATCACGGGTCTCTGAAAGAGGCCCTGCAGGACTTCACCCATTGCCAGGTGGGGGGATGGAACACCCAATTGCCGTCCTCCCCAATCCTGCACACCCATCACGCGGGTGTCCCGAGCACCCGCACCATCGTCTCCGTCTCTGTACCAGGATGCAGAGAAGCAAAATGCGCTTTTTCAATTTTCACCCGGAAGAAACTTCCATTCGATAGATATATGGCATCTCGGCCCATAGACCGCACTGGGAGAATTTATCAGGATTTTAAAGCTCCATAAATTCCCTTTTTCGCCACGCACTTCACTATGCAGATTTTTCAGGAGGTATCGAGATGCACTTTACATACGGACTCGACGATAAACCTGGTATCGGAGAACTTGCCATCTTCGGCCTGCAATGGCTCGCCGTGAGCGTCCCGGCAATTCTTATCATTGGAAGCGTTGTTTCGGCCCTTCAACCGGGCGGGTCAGCCATCGCATACATGCAAAAACTTTTTCTGGTCATCGCCCTGGTGCTGCTGGTGCAGGTGCTCTGGGGACACCGTCTCCCCCTTGTGGTCGGGCCCGCCACCGTGCTCCTCATCGGGGTTCTTGCAAGCATGGAACATGGAGTCGGCGCCATCAACGCCTCGATCATGATCGGCGGCGCGATCCTCGCCCTGCTCTCGGCTACGGGGCTGTTCAAATACCTGAAGATGCTCTTCACGCCCCGCGTGATCGTGGTCATTCTCCTGCTCATCGCCTTCACCCTCGCCCCGGTGATCCTCACCCTGATCACCGCAGACGGCGTGGTCTCCCCGGTCTCCAACTTTACTTTCGCCCTGGTCTTCGCCCTGGCCCTCTTCTGCGCCGGCGGCCTGCTGAAGGGGATGTGGAAGGCGACCCTTGCGATATGGGCGCTGCTCCTGGGGAGCCTCGCCTATTATCTCGTCTTCGGTACATTCTCCGTCCCGGCGACCAACGCGGCCATACTCTCCCTGCCTGAAGGCCTCATCGCACCTCTTGTCGTTCCCGACGCCGGCGTGCTGGCGGCATTCCTCATCTGCTTTCTGGCGCTTGCCATCAACGAACTGGGGTCCATCCAGTCGGTGGGGGGGCTCCTCCAGGCCGACAGGATGGACGAACGGGTGAACAGGGGCATGACGGTCACCGGTCTCGGGAACGCTCTTTCAGGCGTTGCAGGGGTCATCGGCCCGGTGGACTTCTCCCTCAGTCCAGGTGTGATCGCCGCGACAGGGTGTGCGTCCCGTTTTGCCCTCGTCCCCGCGGCCCTCGCGCTCATGGCCATCGGGTTCTCGCCCCTTCTCATCACCTATCTCAGCAGCATTCCCCAGCCGGTCATCGGCATCGTCCTCGCCTATGTCATGACCGCCCAGATCGCCGCGGGGTTGATGCTCGGGGAGGAGACCCGCGCTGTCGCGAGTTTCGAGGACGGACTGGTCATCGGGATCCCGGTCCTGATCGGCACGGTGGTCGCCTTCCTGCCTGCGGCCATCGCCGCCGGTTTCCCGGCGACGCTCCGCCCGGTCATCGCAAATGGTTTTGTCGTCGGTGTGGTCCTGGTCCTGATCCTCGAACACTTCGTGTACCGGAAGCGCGGAGAGGCCTGACCTCGCCCTTTCCGGCGAAGTGATATAGCGTGGACAGGGAAAACATAGAGGTATGGAGATCCGGTTCACCAAACTGCACGGCAATGGCAACGACTTCGTCCTGATCGACGAGATGGAGGGCACGGTCATCCCCGGCGAGATGAAGGGGGGTTTTGCCGCCCTGTACTGCGACCGCCGCTTCGGCATCGGCGCAGACGGCGTGCTCTTCATCTCCCCCTCGGAGAAGGCCGACGTGAAGATGCGGCTCTTCCAGCAGGACGAGAGCGAGGCCGAGATGTGCGGGAACGGCATCAGGTGCCTGGCGAAGTACGCCTTCGACGCGGGCCTGGCCACCGGCACCTGCACGGTCGAGACTCTCGCGGGCGTCATGCCCGTCTCGATGGGCTACGACGAGGACGGCGAGTTCTGGGCGACGATCCAGATGGTCGACCCGGCCTTCGCCCGCTCCGCGATCCCGGCGATAGGCGAGGGGGAGTATAAGGAAGAGATCGACGGCTTCACCGTCTACGCGGCGAACACCGGCGTCCCCCACGCGGTGATCTTCGTCGACGACGTCGCCGCGGTCGACGTCGCGGCCGCCGCCCCCCGCATCCGCCACCACCCCTCCTTCCCGAAGGGGGCGAACGTGAACTTCGTGCAGGTGACGGACGAGGACGGGATCAGGATCCGCACCTTCGAGCGGGGCGTCGAGGGCGAGACCGAGTCCTGCGGCACAGGCGCCACGGCGTCGGCGGTCGTCGCCCACCGCCTCGGCCGCGTCGGCGCCGGGGTACATGTCGAGACGAACGGCGGCCCCCTCGTCATCGAGTGCGGCGAGACGACGACGATGCAGGGCCCCGCGGTGACGGTGTTTACCGGCGTCATCGAGGGGTGAGAGGGCCTCACCCCCTACCATTTTTGACATAAAACCTCTTTTCTGGTCTTTCAGCGGCTGCGGGGGGGTCGGTGCAACGGCTGACCAGTTATTATACACCCCGGTGAGCATACGAACCATCCGTCGAAAAACTGATGAGACGATGATCCGCATGGCCGGGACGAACAGCGACCGCACAGCCGAACCGGAGAGCATCATCCGGATCGAGCACCTATCCAAGGTCTTCAGGGACGGGAATCACACGGTGAAGGCGGTGGACGACGTCTCCTTCGAGGTGCGGAAAGGGGAGATCTTAGGCCTTCTTGGTCCGAACGGCGCCGGAAAAAGCACGATCATCCGCATCCTCACCACCCTTCTGCGGCCCACCTCGGGGAAGGTGTTCATCGGCCCCTACGACGTCGCCCGCCAGCAGGAGGAGATCCGCCGTATGATCGGGGTCTGCCCCCAGACCAGCACGCTCGACCTCGAACTCACCGCCTACGACAACCTGGACTTCTACGGCAACCTGCAGGAAGTCGATCCGCACATCCTCGATGCCAGGATCAGGGAACTCCTCGACATGGTCGACCTTACCGACCGTGCCCATGCGCCGGTGCAGACGTTCTCCGGCGGGATGAGGCGGAAACTGGAGATCGTGCGGGCTTTCATCCACAAACCCCTCATCCTCTTCCTGGACGAACCGACGATCGGTCTCGATCCCGAGTCCCGTCGGGAGGTGTGGCGTCAGGTGACGGCCCTGAACAGGGAGGAGACGACGATCATCCTGACCACGCACTACATGGACGAGGCGGAGAAACTCTGCGACCGCATCGCCTTCGTGGACAAGGGGCGTCTCCTCCGCCTCGACACCACCGAGAACCTCAAACATTCCCTTCCCTCCGGGGACGTCATCGAGATCGGGGTCGAGACGGTGGACGAGGAGACCCTCGCGGCGCTGCGGGCGGACCGTCGCCTCACCTCGGTGGAGGCGAGGGAGCACACGCTCATCATCTCGGCCGAGAACGGGAGCCGCGTCCTGCCCTCCATCGTCGAGGTGTTCGAGAAGCACGCCCTCCCCATGACGTCGATCGCCATCCGCTCCCCCTCGATCGAGGACGTCTTCATCTACCTCACGGGAACACGGCTGGACGGGGGGAGGGGTCGTCCGTGATGCGGGGGGCCGTCGCGATCTTCAGGCGGGACTTCAAGAAGTTCCTGGGGAACCCGGCCATCATTGTGATGACCCTCTTCATGCCCATCATGTACCTCATCATCTTCGGGAACGCCATGGGCGGGACGATCACCCACATCCCCATCGGCGTGGCGCAGGAGGTGCCCTTCGAGAACGAGACGCACCTCTACCTCTCGGCCGTCGACGGTCTCGGCCACTTCCACAGCGGGGACAACCCCCCCATGTTCGACGTCACGGCCTACTCAGGGGAAGAGACGGCAAAGGCGGCTTTTGCCGACGGAAAAGTGATGGCCGTGGCGATATTTCCCTCAGGGGTCTCGACCGACCGCCCAGTCCGCCTCTATCTCGACAGCTCCGAGTATATGATCCCCGACCTGATCCAGTCGGGGGTGAGCAGCGTCATAGCGCAGTCAGGGGCGAACAACTCGCTGCAGGTCTCGAAGATCTACGGCGACATCAAGTATATCCAGTTCTTCGGGGTCGGGGTCATCGTCATGGCCATCTTCATGACCACGATGATGGGCGGCGGGATCAGCATGATCCGCGACCGGGAGAACGGGATCATCGAGGGCTACCTGGTCACGCCGGTGAAGCGTTCGAGCATCATCTTCGGGATCATCGCGAGCGGGACCGTCAAGGCGTTCATGGCGGGCTTCATCATCTTCATGGTCGACATCTTCGTCGCAGGTGTCGTGGTCGACAGCATCGAGACCTTTCTCATGGTCCTCGTCGTCCTCTTCATCATCAGCATCGGGATTACGAGCCTGGTGATCTCGTTCAGTTCGCGGTTCTCTACCCAGCAGGAGTATGCCTCGGTCGTAGCGTTCCTGAACCTCATCCTGTTCATGACCAGCGGGGCGTTCTACCCGGTGCTCGGCATGCCCGACTGGCTCAGCTGGATTGCCGCGATCAACCCGGAGTATTATGCGATCCACGCCCTGCAGAGCCTGATCCTGCGGGGGCAGGTAAACCTCATCGGCCTGGACCTCCTGGCGCTCATCGTCTTCTCCGGGATCGCCATCGCCCTCGGGATCACGACCTACCGCCGGACGCTGGAGTGAGGGGGAAAATATGTCTGTATAGGTTATTGACGGGCAAAATTCGGGCCGTCGTGATCGCTCGCATTTATCCACGGCGTATCGCCCCGGAGGGTTTCAACGAAGACCGGATAACTTCAGACTCGCCGGGTCAGGATGCACTGAGAGAGTTTCAGAACAATCAGGCTATTACCCGGAAGAAAGAGACACTACGCTATGCATGGAAGATTCTTCACGGCCGTCTGCGCCCCGGCAGTGATCATCGCTTTGATTTTGTGTGCAGTCCCCGTATCGGCAGATCCCGGCTGGATGACGAAAGGAGTATCTGAAAATACGACCGATGCACTGGGAGGGAAAATTTCTGGAGACTTCATCCTCTACCTCGGAGGGGCGGAGGGGCTCGATCAGTCTCAGAACAGGATATACCTCTATGCGATACGGACCGGCGACCAGAAGATCGTCGGCAGCCCATCCGCAAACATGACGGTGACAGGGCCGGAGATCTCCGGGGAGTACGCAGTATGGTTCGAAACTCCCATAACGGACTTCGATCCGAACAAAACCAGCACTGCGCCGAACCGGGTGTACCTTTATTCGCTCCTGAACGATTCTGCTGACATCCTTGATACTCCGGGCACCGCAGAGTGGCCGAAGATCGACGGCGGGCAGGTCATCTGGATGAACGAATCCGACGATTCGTTCAACGTCCGGATCTCCCTGTACGACATCGGCACGGGGAAGAGCGAACAGGTCTGCGAACTGCCGATCATCGATCCCGCCGGTGCCCTCTTCGACGGCGATCATATCGCATACCGGGCTGACGAGGGTCTCTTCCTGTATTCTCTCGAAAACAAAGCAAACACAACAGTATTTCGCAATGTATTCGGGAACGAATCCGGATCGAACGTCGGAGAGTATGCGATGGGCGGCGATTACCTGATCTACCTCAAACACAGCGCCAACTTCGAGGGCCCGGATAAGGGGAGGTTCGATGAACCCTATCTCCATAGCATCTCGACGGGAAAGACGAAACGTCTCGACCCGAAGACCGGGGCTTTTTCGGAATCATCGCAACCAACGGCCAAAGCCGAAAAGAATCTGGAAATTTCCTCACCGTTCACCGACGGGGAACAAATCGGGTGGATTTATTCGGAGAATTCGCCTGACTCAACAATTGTTCTCTGTGATCCGAAGACCGGAGCGGTTGAAAAAATATCGGTGGACGGCCTGGCCAACGATGTATCCATGGAAGGCGACCGCATGACCTGGGTTGAGACACACTTTCCGTCGTTCCACGGAGAACTCATCTATGCGCATGAGGACGCCGGCACTACGGAAACGACGCCCGTGTCCACGCCGGGGTTCTCGGCAGGTATCGGCATCGCCGCCCTGCTGACCGCACTGGTGCTGCTGGTCGGAAAGAAAAAGTAAAAGCCCTTCCGTCCGGCAGCATCCGGCGGCCAGGACACACAGGATGCCGTCGAACAGTCGGCAGAGGTCGCACCGGGGGATGAATTTTATCTGGCCCGCACCTGATCTGGGGCGGGCTCTCACATCCTGATACGCCAGGTACGGGGGGGATGGGGGGAGGAATATCCCCATACATACAGAGTGTTAGAATATAACGCGGGGCGCCTCGGCCTCCCGCATGTTGTACTCCATCGTCCAGAGAGATGCCTCGCCGTGGGCGACGCGGAAGACGGCAAGCGTGGGATCATCTGCACCGGAGATGCCGATCTGGAGAAGCCACGGGCGCTCTTTGACGAGCCGCTCTTTCAGGGTCGCATCTTCGAGGAAATCGGCCTCTCCTGCGACCCGTAGCATCGTTCCCGTAGCATCGGCGGGCGCATAGAAGCAGAGCTCGATCTTCGGGTTCTTCGTAAGCTGCTGCCAGATCTTTTTCGGAGTTCCGGTATGATAGTAAAACCCGCTCTCATCGGCAAACCACATGGCAAACGCCCGGACCCTGGGCTGGTCGCCGTCCATGGTTGCAATATACGTCACCGGATTTTCATTTGCAAATTTCACGCAGTCGGAAAAGTCCATTCTTCTCCCTCGTACAGCCATACGAAGGTTCCGGCAAAAAATGTTTGCAGACATTATCTCTGCCGGTTGAGATCATCTCAGATTAACTCCAGGACAGGGTCAAAAGAAAGCAGGCAGAGCGTGCGCACGAAAAAGGAGGGGAGAATGTATCAACGGACATTTTCAATCTATTTTCAGAAATAGTGTGGCGTTGGCCCAGTAGAAATCCTCTGGATGGCCATCTCTGCGGGGGGCTGGCCGCCCCCCGATCCCCCCGCATCAGGATAGGACCGGGGCCGGCAACTCCCCTTCATGTTCGTTGATTTTGCCTTCCTAACCCTATCGCAATTCCGGGGGTCCGGGGGCAGAGCCCCCGGCGCGAAGATGGAGGAAGGCGGTTGGGTCACGTTCGTAACCAAAAATGGTGAGGGATTCTACAAAGCCATGGCGTCAATCATAGTCCTCTCTGAGAGCGATCTGATCGGCATGTCCGAGAACATAGGGATAGGATTTTTCCATACACGTACGATCAGTCCAACTCGAATCGTTGCTTTCTAAGCGATACCCCCACGTACCAGCCGGTGCACTGTGCGGATACCACCCATATTCACCGGTATCATATTCGTCCCATTTGAAGATCACATCCGTTTTATACGCATCATTGTGAGCGTCATAGTCCAGAATTACCTCTGCAACGTTTGAATCCTGCTCATAAGATATCACATCCCCTATCGCGTACGCAGGTTCCTGCAAAGGTGCGGAAGTAGCGGGGGGTGTCGTTGTAGACGGCGTGGTGGATGTCGTTGTAGACGGCGTATTACCCGGTTGAACTCCTAGAGACGAAGATGGTTCTGGTTCGGAGTACACGACTTCGGCGTTATCCGCAAAAGCAACCCTCAAAACGTCCCACCCATCAGAGAGATCATCGGGATTCACAGAAAGACGAATCTTAACGGTTTCTCCAGGCCCTAACGCATCGACAAAATCCCGGTCCAGCATTAAATCCTCATTCTGAGAGTCATTCAGCGCCACAGTCTTTAAAATCTCAGTACTCTCCAGCGCAGAAGAGACATCAGATTCGGGCAGAGTTATCACAGCAACGACAATGTTATGTGCCGTGATAGATCCGGTGTTCTTGACGGTCATGTACGTATCAATGGAAGAGATGCTTTGATTTTCAGCACCAACATCGAGTATTTGCAGGTGCGTATCACCTTCGCTGAGAGATGAATCGGTGCATCCTCCCGTTAAAACAACCGCGATGAGAGAAACAAATACCAGAACCAATGAATGTATTTTCATATCCATTTTAAAAGGCCTCGTTATCTAAAAAGACACAGAAACGTGCGACATTCTGAAGGATAAGTATTTTGATATGGGATTCGTGAAATATAGACATTAAAGAGTGCCGCAGAAAATTGTGTATGAAAAAAGACCTATTTTTAAGATAAAATCTTTTTCAAACACGGCTTCACGATTTTAAAGATTAAATGGGCCGGACATTTCTGGTTAAACAAAATTTAAACGAAAACCTGATCTCCATGAATCAGTGACTTCTGGCGAGTTCACACCAGATTCTCTTTCAAATCTCCCTGATCCCCACCTCAACGCACAATATACTTATTCGGGCACTTCAATCAGATAGTGTGGCATTTATGGGAATCTGCCCGTTACTAAAATCCGAATGCCTCAAAAAAGAGTGCGAGTGGTGGGAATCGGTAGACAAGAAATGTGCCATCTTGCTCCTGGCTTATACAACTGATATTGGGGATGTGTTGGAGAAACTTGAAACGCGGTAAACCACCTCATATCTGAAGTGGCTTTTCCAGCACAATCCCCTGCCAAAGGACTCTAAGAGACGACCCAACATAGATTTAAACCATATTTCCCGAATTTATTGCTCTAGATGTACCTTACATAGATTTTGTAGAAATCATTATACTTCGGTCAATCTACCCTCGCAAACTTATGAAATGAGCCCAAGTGCATCAGGAGGATCTCAAGAGGGAGACAGAAAAACACAATGGATTTTTAGACGGATATTCTTGGGTGAGTATCCCTCCCTACCTTTGGCATCAATTCGTGTTTAAAAAATTATTGACAATTCTTACAGACCCTCGTCTTTCGAAATAATCCTGATGTAGTAATACACTGCGAGCAGGCCGCTGTCCCACACCTGTCGCAGATCTGGGTATGATCTGACCCGTATGTTCTGTTGCAGATCGGGCACTCAACCTCGCAGTCAGAGCAGAGCGGCATATTGCATACCGAACAGATCGTACTGGCGTGCTCTTTACAGAATGTCTTGCCGCAGGAACTGCAGGTCGAAGCATGTTCGTTACAGACCCATTTCCCGCAGACGGGGCATTGTGTAATGTGCTCACTACAACAGGCTTTTCCGCACACCTCACAAACGGCGACGGCCTCTTTCTTGATGTTAATGACACCGAACTTGAAATGCTGAGGGCAATAGCGAATGGTGTTTTCAAGGACTGTTCCAGAGTGGGCAAACACTTCTTTCGTATAAATCGTGCCGAATGCGTTGAAATGAACGGCCCATTTGGGAACGGAAACCATTTCACTTTTGAAGAGTTTTACATCGCCTCTTCTCGGGATGAACTTCCGGCGTTTGCTATCCAGAATGGTATCCCCCTTTGAAGGAGTGTACGTTATATCGCTCGTATTCTTCGCCGTGATATATTCTATGGCAGCTCTTTCGACCGTCCGCTTGGTGATTTCGGGTTTCAGTTCGGTGATCTGATAATCCGAACCGATCGTAATGGAATATTCAGGTGAGGGGGAATTATTCAATACTTCATTGAATGTCTGGAGTGTTTGAGCGTTATCAGTGCTCTGCTTCGAGGTACTCAGCGAGTTAAAAATCGAGCCTCCCTTCTCTGCCTGCCTGTTGAGCACCTTGCCGTCCAGAAGATCGATCACGACGATGCCGTCATCGGAAAACTTGTGGAGTTTCTTGGTGGGATCGTAGACCTGGGCTTTGAAACTGTAGGGAATTTTTATATATGGATGGAAGGTGAGCGTAGCATCGCTCACCTCAATCAGATTATTGTTCTTTAGCGGTAGTGTCGTTACAGTGAGATAGTCTGATATTATGGATAGAGCGAATTTTAAATTCAGTTTTTCTCCTCTCCGACTGACCCTGCCGGCAGAGACAGCAAACCACTTTTCCTTGATGTCTTCGTGACTGAAGATCTCAATATTCCTGCTCTCCGCAAAATTTTGAGCGTCGATGGTTAAGTCGTTGAAGGCGACAAAAACTCCCTGCCAGCCCTCGCCGAGGTCATCAAGTTTCTTGGAAAAGTCCCGAACTTCTTTTATGCCGACTGCGGATGTAAAATTCTTACATTCGATGGCAACCTGCTTTTTTCCTCTTCTGGCAATGACATCGATTTCGTTTGTATAACCCCCCTGTCCAGGCATTCTGACCCGTCTTTCAGTCTTGTAGCCCTCGGCCTGATAAATCGAGTCGACAATTTCTTCCAGTTTTGTTCCAAGCTCGTAGACATTCGCAGAAGGTGACCTGTCCTCTTCCGTGTATTCTTCCTCCGACCAATCGATAGGATCCGACCAATCGTCATCAGAGTGAGGAAGGGTTTGGGTTTTGGCAGTAGTGGGGGCTGATGCCTCTTGTGTTAATCTGGTGCCACATTCAGGGCAAAATTTTGCATTGGTGTTCGTTAGTGGCGTTCCGCATTCAGGACAAAACTTTGGCATAGTCATTCGCACAATCTGGCTTTACGTGTACATCCTTTAAGGTAACGAAAAGATCAGAGTGTCCATAATTAAAAATAGAAGTATATTTGTTAATTTTTGAAACAAAACAAATTCGGCCCTGTAAAACTCCTGTGTCGCAGCGCTGGCATGGAGGACAAAGCTCATCCTTACGATCTATGGGGGATCTCTCATGAAGAAGGAGGGGGGTGCCGATCCGGATTTTTCATCATTTTCGACTGTTTTCGACAGATTTTCACCGCCTGTCGAAAACAGGGGGGGGAGCGTGGTGACGGCGGATCAGGAATTACGGAGAGATCTAATGATCACTATATGTACATACGTACCTCTTTTCACCAGGTGGAAAGAGCACAGGGTGCAGGCGACCGCGAGGGTGATGGAGGTGTGGGTGAGTGTGATCCTCCGCCTGGTGAAAACGATTTTTCAAATCGGCGGAGAGGCGGCAAAATTAAAATATGCGGCCCGGATGCGCCCAGACTCATTTTCAACGCCGGTCGAAAGAGGTCGAAAAGGGGTGAAAGGGGTGCATCGGATCAACGGGGAAAAAAGAGCTGCGATTTTTCGGGCCGACGGGGTTCTCATAGGTGACGACCGAACCCATCGCACACTATAAATTGGAGGATGCACCATCCGAAATTAGCGATGAAACCCCTCACGCAGATCCGGCAGAACCTCCGCACCATCCGGGAACGCTACGGCGTGGCACGCATCGGGGTCTTCGGGTCTGTCGCACGGGAGGAGGACACCCCTGCAAGCGACATCGACATCCTGGTGGAGTTCCGGGAGGGGGAGGAGACATTCGACCACTTCATGGACCTCACGTTCTATCTAGAGGACCTCCTGGGGCGGCGGACAGACCTTGTCATTGCCGATACCCTCAAGCCCGGGATCCGGAACGTCGTCCTCGGCGAGGTCGTCTATGCCCGGGGACGGACTGCTCTATCTGGAGGATATCAGGGACGCAATCGCTGTCATCCGCTCCTATGTGGGAGATAGATCATTTGAAGATTTTGCGGACGATCCGATGTGCCTTGACGCCGTTGTGCTCAGGTTCATCACCATCGGCGAGGCGGTGAAACATATCCCCACCGATGTCACTGCCCGCCATTCGGAGATCGAGTGGCGAAAGATTTCCGGCCTCCGGGACATCAGCATTCATTCCTATTATTCGGTGAATCGCCCATGAAACGAAGTTTCAAGCGGTTCTTTGAAAACCACCACAGTGGTTTTCAGGGTAAACCGACGATTCTCCGGGACATCATCCAGACCAAACTCGGCCCGCGGGATGAGGCGATAGAGGCGATGGTCAGGGACGAAGAAGGATAGTCCCTCACCTCATCTCACACGACCCAAAAAAAGACTATACCCGCCTGATCCCCTCATTCACAATAACATAATCGAACGAGATATCGGTCGGGCGGGAGCGGTGCTTTTCGAGGACGACCCGCCTCTTGCTCTCCCTCTTCTCGATCCGCAGGATCGCCTTGGAAATGTGGCCGAGGGCCGTGCCCCCGAGGCCGAAGAAGGCGTCGGTGTCCACGTCCATGTACACCTGGTTCGTGATCAGCACCGGCACCTCGTACTTCTTCGCATAGCCGAGGAGGCGGACCATGTGCTGGGAGAGGACGCGGAGGGCGTCCTTCGTCGTCCCGAGTTCGGAGCGGTACAGGGCCGTCGCCGAGTCCATCACGATGAGGCCGACGTTCTTCGACCTGAGGAGGGCCTCGCACTCGTTTACCATGATGCCCTCCTGCACGAAGTCGACGGGTTCGTAGAGGTACAGGCGGTCGGCAAGGGCCGTCGCCTCCTCGCCCGCAATCTGCTCGAAGCGTTCGGCCGAGAAGCCCTCGGTGTCGATGTAGATGACAGACTCGCCGCCCTTCAGGCAGGAGACCGCCGTCATGACGGATATCGTGCTCTTGCCGCAGCCGGGCTCGCCGTAGATCTGCGTGATCGTCCGCCTCTCCAGGCCGCCGCCGAGGAGGGTGTCAAGGGGCTCGGAACCCGTGCTCAGTCTGGACAACTTCATTCCCTCTCCTCCAGGTCCTTCCATGCGGCGTCCTCGACGATCCGGGCCACCGTCCGCACGGGCACGCCTGCCGCAGAGGCAATCGCCCGCACCTCGTCGGACTCCGCCTTCACCGAGGAGACGACGTCGCCGATATACCCGACCTTCACCGTCACCTCGTGCCTCTCGCCTGCCACCGCGGCCGTCACCTGCATCAGCCGTCTCTCCAGCACGCTCCGGTGGACCGAGGGGATGCACCGCACCCCGAGGGTGCCGAGTTCCCTCGCCAGGATCAGGGTGAGGGGGGCCGCATCCGCGGGGCGGCAGACGACCCGCACCAGGTGGCCGGCCCGCCCCTTCTTCATCACCGCCGGCACGACGGAGACGTCCCTTGCCCCGGCCGCAAAGAGGAGGTCCATGCAGTGGCCGAGCACCTCGCCGGTGACATCGTCCACATTCGTCTCCAGGATATCCACCTCGTCGGCGCCGGAGACTCCCTCACGCTCCAGGAGCACAGCCCGCAGCACATTCGGCGTCCCCGCGGGGTCGCGGCTGCCGGCGCCGTAGCCGACGGCGGCGACCTGTGCCGCCCCGATCTGATCGGGCCGGAGGGTCGCGAACTCGGCCAGGAGTGCGGCACCCGTCGGCGTGCAGAGTTCGCCCTCGCCGCCTCCCACCGTCGCCGTCAGGGCCGAGGCCCTGAGAACCGCAAGGGTCGCCGGGGCCGGCACCGGCATCGTGCCGTGGGCCGCCACCACCGTACCCGCACCCAGGGCGACCGGGAGAACGGCGACGCCGTCGACGCCGAGGGTTTCCAGGGCCGTGCACGCCCCGATCACGTCGGCGATCGCGTCGTCGGCCCCGACCTCGTGGAAGTGCGGCGCATGCCCGTGGACGCTCTCCTCGGCAGCGGCGATCCGGCCGAAGACCCGTTTCGCCCGTTCGATCGCCGCGGGCGGAGCATCGGCCGTCTCCACCCGCGCAATAACCCCGGCAAGGTCCCGGTGGGCCGGGCCTGCATGGGTGACGACCCTGACCGCACCGATGCCGCACCGCTCCACCCGGGAAAAGGCAGGGTCGGCCACCACCGAGGCCATCGCCGCCCTCACCTGCGCCTCGTCTGCGCCGAGGTCTAAGAGGGCCCCGATAGTCATGTCGCCGGCTGCGCCGTGAAAAGGATCGAGAAGGAGAATCCGCATACTGAAGCAGTACTTATAAATCCGGGCGTATATGATTGTAACGAATGCCGGAAATGTACCTTAAAGTGGACAGGGCATATCCTGAGGACCAGGGCGGGGGGAAGGCGCGCCTGGATCCCGACACCATGCTCCAGATGAGGCTCTCGCCCGGCGACCTCGTCGAGATCATCGGCAAACGCCGGACCGTCGCCAAGGTCTGGCGGGCAATGGTCTCCGACTGGCAGCAGGGGAAGATCAGGGTCGACAAGTTCACCAGGGAGAACGCCGGGATTGCGGTCGGCGACCGCATCCTTGTGCGAAAGGCAGAGCAGGAGATCGAGGCGCAGAGGGTCGTCCTCGCGCCTCCCGAGGACATGCCGCGGCAGGTCCCGATCAACTTCCAGAGCGTGGTCAACCACCTCATCGACTTCCCGGTGATCAAGAACGACACCGTCCCGATCCAGGCCGGGCTGCCCTTCATGCAGCCGCAGATCGTCGCGTTCAAGGCGGTGACCGTCGAGCCCGAGGAAGCGATCATCATCACCAAGAACACGAAGGTCGAGTTCTCGGAGAAACCGGTCGCGGGTTTCGACGGCGTAAGAAGGATCTCGTACGAGGACATCGGCGGCCTCAAGGACGAACTCCAGCGGGTGCGGGAGACGATCGAGCTTCCGATGCGCCACCCCGAACTCTTCAGGAAACTCGGGATCGACCCGCCGAAGGGCGTGCTCCTGTACGGCCCGCCGGGGACGGGGAAGACTCTCATCGCCAAGGCCGTCGCCTCGGAGTCGGGGGCGCACTTCATCTCCATCGCGGGGCCGGAAGTGATCTCGAAGTACTATGGCGAGTCCGAGCAGCGCCTGCGCGAGGTCTTCGAGGACGCACGGCAGAACGCCCCGTCGATCATCTTCATCGACGAACTCGACTCCATCGCCCCGAAGAGGGAGGACGTCACCGGAGAGGTGGAGAGGAGGGTCGTCGCCCAGTTGCTCACCATGATGGACGGCCTCGAAGAGAGGGGACAGGTCGTCGTCATCGGCGCCACGAACAGGCTCGACGCCATCGACCCGGCCCTGCGGCGGCCGGGACGCTTCGACAGGGAGATCGAGATCGGCGGGCCGAACGAGCATGACCGGACAGAGATCTTCAGGATCCATACCCGCGGCATGCCTCTCGCCGACGACGTCTCCATCACCGACCTCGCCAGGCAGACCCACGGTTTCGTGGGGGCCGACCTTGCGGCGCTCGCACGGGAAGGTGCGATCAGGGCGCTCAGGCGGTACATGCCCGAGATCGACCTCGAAGAAGAGGAGATCCCGCCGGAGATCCTGGAAAAGATGGAGGTGACAGCCTCTGACTTCAGGGAGGCGCTGCGCGACGTCTCCCCGAGCGCCATGCGCGAGGTGCTCCTCGAAGTCCCGCACATCACCTGGAACGACGTCGGCGGCCTGGAGTCGGAGAAAGAAGAGGTACGCGAGGCCGTCGAGTACCCGCTCACGAGCAGGGAGCGTTTCGACGACCTCGGCATCCAGCCGCCGCGGGGCGTCCTGCTGTACGGCCCGCCTGGGACGGGGAAGACCCTCATCGCGAGAGCCGTCGCCTCGGAGTCGGGAGCGAACTTCATCCCGGTGCGGGGCCCGCAGCTTCTCTCGAAGTGGGTCGGCGAGTCAGAACGCGCCGTGCGGGAGATCTTCAAGAAGGCCCGGCAGGTGGCGCCGTCGATCATCTTCTTCGACGAACTCGACGCCCTTGCCCCGGCACGGGGCGGCGGCGCCGAGACGCATGTGGTCGAGAGCGTCCTGAACCAGATCCTCACCGAGATGGACGGCCTGACAGGCCGGGGCGACGTCGTCGTGATGGGAGCGACGAACAGGCCGGACATCGTGGACCCGGCCCTCCTGCGGCCCGGCCGCTTCGACCGCCTCGTCTATATCGGGGCGCCCGACCGGAAGAGTCGGGCCAAGATCATGGACATCCACACCCGCACCATGCCGATCGAAGGCTCGGCCATGAACGAAGCGGTGGCGGCGACCGAGGGACTCGACGGCGCCGGGATCGAGGACATCCTCGCGTCGTTCACGTCAGGGGCCCCAATCGGCATCGACACCTTCAGGGACGCGGCCGCGAAGGCACAGAAGGGCCAGGGCGACCCACTCGGTGCGGGAGCACGGCGGCGGATGATCGTCGACCTCCTCGCGCTCAGGCGGATCACCCTCGAAGACCCGGGCAGGACCGCCCTTATCGACGCGATTGCCGGGACGACCGACGGGTACGTGGGCTCTGACCTGGAGTCGCTCTGCCGCGAGGCCGGGATGTTTGCGATGCGGGAGAAGACCGGCACCGTCACGAAAAAGCACCTGGAGACGGCGGCGAAGAAGGTGCACCCGACGATGAACGAGCGCCTCGTCGATTACTACCAGAGGATCCGCGGCTTCTTCAAAGGCGGCCTGCCCGAGAAGGTCCAGCCGCCCGAGTACCAGTAGGGAAACCTACACCACCTTTTTTTCGGCGACGGCCCCCAATGGGCCCGCATATATAGGAGAATGCACATACATATTCATCGAAGCAATTATATGGATATCAGGTGCCACGAATGCCAAATATCACCACATTTCTTGATGTAAACGCCCGGTACTGTTCCGGCCCCGCCTTTATCTTTGCGAAGGACGGCCGGACGTACACCTTCAGGGAGATGCGGGAGGCCGCCTGCCGCCTTGCCGGCGGCCTCTCCGCTCTCGGCATAAAAAAAGGCGACCGTGTCTGTATCTACCTCGACACTTCGCCCGAATATCTCCTCTCGTACCTTGCGATCTGGCGGATCGGCGCCGTCGCCGTCCCGACGAACGCGGTCTATCATGCAGACGAGGTGAGGTACGCCCTCGCCGACTCCGGGGCCGCGGCCGTGATCACCGACACCGCCGGCGCTCCCACCGTGCGGGCGGTCAGGGACGACTGCCCTGACCTCGACCACGTCTGCATCGTCGGCGCCGCGGGAGAGGGCGAGACGGCATGGGACGACCTCCTCCGCGCTGACCCCCTGGAGAGGGCGGTCGACTGCTCCTTCGACGACCTCTGCCAGCTCCAGTACACCTCGGGGACGACCGGGCGCCCGAAAGGGGCGATGCTCACCCAGGGCAACTGGATGTCCGCCCTTGCGACAGAGCGCGAGGTCCTCGACCTGCGGGAAGGGGACGTCTACCTCGGCATCTACCCGATGGGCCATGTCGGCCTCTCCTGGGGGCTCTCCGTCCTGAAGGCCGGAGGAACCTGTGTCTGCATGGACCGCTACGACCCGGAGGCGTACGTGCGCCTCGCGGCCGAACACCGGGTGACGGTGCTCTCGGCAATGCCGCCGGTGATCCACACCCTCATCCGCTCGAAACCCGGGACAGAGGAGGCGCTGAAGCAGGTCAGGTGCATCATCTCCGGCGGAGGGCCCCTCCTGCCGGTGATATGGGCAGAGTTCGACAGGCGTTTCGGCATCCCGGTGGTGAACGCCTACGGCCTCTCCGAGACGATCGTCGTCGGGTCGGCGACCGCGGTCATCCCGGCCCACTACTCTCTTCACAAGGGGTACCTGAGCGTCGGGGCGCCGGTCGGGTATGCCGAGGCGAGGATCGTCGCCGCGGACGACCCCGGCCGCGACCTCCCTGCCGGCGAGGTCGGCGAGGTCGCCCTGCGGGGGCCGGCGGTCGCGAAGGGCTACTGGGGCATGCCCGAGGCGACGGAGCGGGCCTTCCTCCCGGAAGGCTGGTTCCTGACCGGCGACCTCGGCTACCTTGACGAAGACGGCGTCCTCTTCGTCACCGACCGGAAGAAGGACATGATCATCATGTCTGGCTGGAAGATCTACCCGACAGAGGTGGAGAACGTCATCGTCGAGCACCCGAAGGTCGCCGACGTCGCGATCTTCGCGAGGCCGGACGAGAGGCGGGGCGAGATCCCGGTGGCGGCCGTCGTCTTCAACCCCGGAGAGGGGATGACGCTCGACGACCTGACGATCTACTGCCAGGAGAGACTTGCCGGCTACAAGGTGCCCCGCGACATGGTCGTCCTCGACCACCTCCCCCGGGTGAGCGGCTGGAAACTCCTCAGGCGGACTCTCAGGGAAATGTATCCCGCATCATCGGGGAACTGACCCCCCGGACACCTTATTTTCGTCCCGTTTATATCAAGGATGCCAATTTGAACCTTTGGGAAGGTTTATGTACGCAGATATCCATGTGATCTGCCGGAGAGTATATTGGACAGGGAAAAGCAGCGTTCAACCGGTCTTGTCGGTCTCGACCTGGTTCTGGAGGGGGGGATACCGAAGGGAACGGTGATCATCGTCGCAGGCACACCCACAAATGGACTCGACCTTTTCGCCCGTCAGTTCTGGAAGGGAGACCCTGACAACCCCGAGGAGGGGACATACCTGATGCTCGACGGGAAGATCGAGGAGGGGATGACCGACGCGCGGGAGATACCGCCCGACCAGTACCCCGCACATATGCACGGCCAGCGGATCGTCATCGACTCTCTCTCAAGCATCATCCTCAGGCACGGCATCGACGATGCCGTCGACCTCGTGACCCGCGGGCTGCGGGAGAAGGTGGCGGAGGGGGCGAACGTGGCGCTCATCATGTACCTCGGCATCCACCGGAAGGCAGACGAGAACAAGCTGATCAGGTCGGTTGACGGCTACATCGAACTCAAACAGGGAATCGAGGGCTCCGAGGTGGAAAGGATGCTCGGCGTCTTCAAGATGGTCGGGGTAGAACTCCCCAGGCAACTCGTCCCATACAATATCACCGCCGATGGACTCGAACTCTCGACGACAAAGAGAGTCGTCTGATCTTTTTCAATCGCTCACGATACTTTTTTCTGAGAGATTTTTGCAGACCCGGAGGAGGGTGTTCCGGGGGCGGCAATCCTCCGGAGAAGGTGCAGATCAACCGCCTTCCCCATAACCTGAACCGGGGGGGCGGTAGCCCCCCGGTCCCCCAACCTAAAGATTGGTCCCGGGAAGAGCGAACAGGACATCCAGAGGAGGGAGGTTGCCATATACCCGCCTATCCTGAGCGGGGAACGAGCATCAGCGAGTTCGAGAAGACGAAGTCTTCGAGGGCCGGGGGCAACGAGCGATAGCGAGTTCAAGAAAATCTTTGATTTTCGGCGTAGTCCCCCGGCGCGATACACCGATCAACCGCCTTCCCCACAATCTGAACCAGGGGCACCTCGAAAACCTACATTTCACGGAAAATGCAGAGCATTTTCCTTCACCGGGAATCTTCGATTCCCTGTATTCTCGAACTCGCTATCGCTCGTTGCCCCCAGACCCCCACTTGCGATTGGTCCCGGGAAGAGCGAACAGGAGATCCTGAAGAGAGGATTGTCATCAATCCCCTATTTTAAGGAGATACGATTGGAGTGAGGCGAGAGGCCCACTAGATCTTCGCTAAAAGTTTATGGAGATCCCGGATCAGAAAAAAAGTGAATCAGTATTCGGCCCTGAGGACCGCGGCGGCCTTCACCATCGCGGAGAGTTTCTCGTAGGCCACATCTCTCTCAAGCATCCGGAGGCCGCAGTCGGGGTCGATGAGCATGTTCTCGGCGCCGAAGACGTCGA
Source organism: Methanofollis sp. UBA420 (assembly GCF_002498315.1). NCBI lineage: Archaea > Methanobacteriati > Methanobacteriota > Methanomicrobia > Methanomicrobiales > Methanomicrobiaceae > Methanofollis > Methanofollis sp. UBA420. The sequence goes on along the minus strand of NZ_DAGX01000007.1, from coordinate 224,805 downwards.
TACCCCGTTCGATCCTCTTCTCGATCGCTTCCATGCTCTCGACGCCGGGATCGGCGGAGGCGACGCAGCCGTAGCCGACCGGCCTCCCTTTCAGGTCCTTCGTCGAGAGGATTTCGAGGTTCTCCCTGTTCTCGGAGAACTCGAAGTCGAGGACAGAGACCTGGATCTTCAGGATGTCGTCGATCGCACTCTCGAGGTTCCCGCAGACATGGAGGCAGGAAGGGATGCGGAGCACCGAGGTGATCAGGTCCACCGCCTGCCTGCCGACGCCAAGGTCGGCGGCGCCGGTGGAAAAGATCGGTTCGTCGATCTGGATCATCGTCACGCCGGCGGCCTGGAGGGCCCGCGCCTCCGTGGCAAGGGCCTGCGCAAGGTCCAGAACCACCTCGTCCCGCCCCCTGTACGCCGGCGTCTCGATCCGCAGGCCATGGGCCAGTGTCGAGGGGCCGGTGATGATCCCCTTCACCTTCGGGTGCTTCGAGAGGGCATACTTCGTGTCCGCGACGGTGAGGGGTTTGTCAGGGGGCTCGATCCTGCCGATGACGCTCTGTCCCCTGATGCCGGGCAGACGGGAGACGAACGCCGTGATCATGTCGCCCCGCACCTGGCCGTCCGAGATGATATCGACGCCGGCGCGGACCTGGTCGGCAACCGCTGTCTCGACAGCCCCGTGCAGGGGGTCGAGGAGAGAGCGGAGCCCCCCGGCCTTGACGACCGGGTAACTCCCGACGACCGTGGTCGGCAGGACCTTCGAGATAAAGTTCATGGGACGACTCTGTGCCTATCACGCGGGAAGAGAACGGCCTCTCTGATGTTCTGGAGACCGAGCATCGTCATGATCAGCCGCTCCATGCCCATGCCCCAACCTGCGTGGGGTGGCATGCCGTACCTGAAGGGCTGGAGATAGAACTCGAAGCTCTCCGGGCTTAATCCTTTTGCCTTGATCTGGTCGACCAGGAGGTCGTACTGGTGGACGCGCTGGGCGCCCGAAGAGAGTTCCATACGCGGGTGCATCATGTCGAAGGCCTTGCAGATGGACGGGTCGTCCTCGTACGGCATCGCGTAGTACGGCCTGATCGCACTCGGCCAGTCCACGATGAAGTAGTGCTCGCCCATCTCCTCGCCGATCGCCCTCTCAGACGGTGTGGAGAGGTCGTCGCCGTAGGCGATCGGTTCGTCGATCTTCTTTGCCGCGATATCGATCGCATCGGCGTACGGGATGCGGGGGAAAGGCGCCTTCGGGACCTCGAACTCGACGCCGAGGTCGGCGAGAGCGTCGGAGCAGGTTTCCGCGACGGTGGCGTACTGGTGGGAGACAAGGTCTTCCAGGACCTTCATGACGTCGTTGTGGTCGGCGAACGAAACCTCGACATCGATGGACGTCGCCTCGTTGAGGTGCCTGACCGTGTTGTGCTCCTCGGCCCTGAAGATCGGCCCGATCTCGAAGACCTTCTCGAAACCGGCGGCCATCATCATCTGCTTGTAGAGCTGCGGGCTCTGGTTGAGGAAGGCCTCCTTCTCGAAGTAGGCGATCGGGAAGAGTTCTGTGCCGCCCTCGGTCGCCGCTGCGACGACCTTCGGGGAGGTGATATTGTAATAGCCGCGCTTCGAGAAGAACTCGTAGGTGGCGGCGGTGACCGCGCTCCTGATCTTGAAGATCGCGGCGACCCTGGGCTTCCGCACGTCGAGGAACCGGGCGTCGAGCCTGGTGTCGAGGTCGGCCGGCACCTTCTCGACGACGTCGAGGGGCAGGGGGCTCTCGCAGGGGGAGACGATCTCAAAGGTCTCGGGGGTGAGCTCGCGGCCGCCCGGCGCCTTCTCGATCGGCTTCACGGTCCCGCTGACGCGGACGATCGATTCGCGGGAGACAGCCTTCGCGGCCTGGAGAACGGCTTCGGATGCCTTCTTCTTGACGACAGTGACCTGGATGATCCCGGTCCGGTCGCGGATCAGGAAGAAGGTGAGCCCGCCAAGGTCCCGGATCTCGTGGACCCAGCCGGCAACCTCGGCACGCCCTGTTTCGGGAGTTACCTCGTTGATGGGAGTACGCATGTACAATCCTGTACCTATGGGGGGGGAAGGGATATGGGCTTTATGATAGGAGAAACGCGAACGACCGGCACCGGCCTGGAGATCGATCCCCTCCCGTCTCCGGAGATATTGCCGCACATTTTCCGACATCACCCAGCCCCGGTCGAGTTCGGTGATGATGCCATTGACCCGGGTGCATTGCTCCACGATCTTCGCGGCGACAGGGTCGTCGATCATGCAGGCAAGACCGACGATCACCTGGAGAGGGTTTCTGATATGGTCGCCGAGAACGGCAAACTGCTCGATGTTCTGCTCGAGCTGTTCATAGGCCCGGCGCCTCATCTCCTCCATCGCCTTCAGGCCGGTGATGTCCTGGCAGACGAACATCAGGCAGAGGGGCCGGCCGTCGTCGTCGGGCACCGCGGACCCGGAGACCCGGAGGTCGAAGACCGTTCCCTCCCGCCTCCGGGCCTTCGTCTCCGTCCGGAACGCCTGGCTGGTCCAGAGTGCCTGCCACATCCCCGGCCCCCCGTCGCTCATCTCAAGGAGACCCTCGATCCTGGTGCCCTTCAGGTCGGCGGCATCGGAAAAGCCGAACATCCGTCCGAAGGCTTCGTTCGCATAGATCACTCCGCCGTCCGGGTCCACGATCAGAATACCGTCCGAAGAAGACCTGATAGCACTCTCCTTGATCCTGAGGTCTTTCTCGGCCTCCCGTCTCCCGGTGATGTCCCGGGCAACGGCGACGATGTAGAATTCGTCTCCAAAATGGACGGCATGTAGCGTCGCCTCCACCGGCACGGTCCCGCCGATCGCCTTCCGGAGGGAGAGCACGATCGTGTGCAGGGCGTCCCGGTCCCTCGCGGAGCCAGCGATGAAGGGGAGGAAACGAGGGCGCTCCGAGGGGACGATCAGGTCGATAAAAGGTCTGCCGACGACGCCCGCCTGCAGGTACCCGAAGTGATCCCAGGCCGGGCGGTTCGCGTCGACCACCACGCCCGACCGCACGTCGATGAGATAGACCGCATCGTGACTTTCGTCGAGAAGGGCCCGGAAACGCTCAAGGTCGGCCATCTGCTTCTGGAGTTCGGGATAATAACTTTTATGAATGGACGTCTCGCCAAACCCGATGATCCGGTCTCGCAGGTCGTCCCAGTCGCCGGGTTCAGAAGGCTGCTTCATAGACCTCCGCGATCTCGTCTTCTTTCGGCCGCCTCGGGTTGGTCACCATGCAGGGGTCGGCCATCGCCCTCCTGGCCAGAAGAGGTATCTCGGCGAGCGTGGCGCCTGTCTCGCGGAGGGTGCCGCGGATGCCGAGCGAAGACCTGAATTCGTGGATACGTTCAGAAAGTGTGTGCGTGTCGCCCTCGCCGGAAGGCCCCATGATCCTCTCGATGTCCCCGTACCGGTCCGCGGCCGCAGGATAGTTGTAGGCGACGACGTGCTCAAGGAGGAGTGCGTTTGCAAGGCCGTGGGAGAAGTCGTGAAGGCTGCCGACGGCATGGGCCATGGCGTGGACCGCCCCGACGCTTGCATTGGAGAAGGCAAGTCCTGCATGAAGGGATGCGAGCATCGTCATGGAGCGTGCGTCGAGGTCGGCAGGGCGAGCGGCAGCGACAGGGAGAGACCGGACGACGAGGTCGACCGCAGTGCGGGCATGAAGGTCGGTCATGGCAGAACTCGCGTTCGAGACATAGGCCTCGATCGCGTGGCTCAGGGTGTCCATACCCGAGGCGACCGTCACCTCCCGCGGCTGGGTGACAAGGGGGAGAGGGTCGAGAAGAGAGATGTCGGGGACAACAGCCTTGCTGATGATGGCCGCCTTCCGCCGTGCACGCTCGTCGGTGATGATCGCAAACTGGGAGACGTCGGCGGCACTGCCTGCCGTCGTCGGGACGCAGATGAGGGGCGGGCCCGGTAGCGGCACGCGGTCCACGCCCTCGAATGTCAGGATATGGTCCTGGTTGGAGGATACGACCCCGATCCCTTTGGCGCAGTCTATTGCGCTTCCCCCGCCCACGGCCAGGATCCCCCGGCACCCGGCGTCGGCATAGACGCCGGCGCCGGCCATCACCTCGCCCGACCGTGGGTTCGAGGAGACGTCGGAGTACAGAGTCCATGCGATCGCCGCGTCGTCGAGGCCCGTGCATATCTCCTCGAACCACGGCATGGTGCGGACAAACGGATCGGTGACGAGCAGGATATGCCTGATGCCGAAGTTCAGTGCGTACCGACCGGCAAGGCGCATCGCCCCTTCTCCAAAAACAAACTCAGGAGCAAAGAACTTTCTCAACACACGGCAGTCGTCCACAGTATCGCACACCTACAGGACAGAGAGATAATGGATGATACTGGTTCAGGAAGTACAAAAACATGCCCATTTCTATAAGGGGGAGATGGTGCTTCAGATTTCTCCCTGCCTCTCCGGCGGGGATCGGTCTGGAAACGGCTTAATAAAAGCGGAGACGATAGATGGATATGCAGAGGAGAGACCTTCTCGCCTGTTGCGTTCTTGTCCTGTCGCTTCTCGCCTGCGGGTGCACAGGACCGGGCGGCGACGAGGCGCAGCCGACCCCGGCACCGACCCCCACGCCGACGCCCCCCATTCAGGCGGGGTCCGGTGTTCCCCAGCCGGTGCCGACGCCGCCGGGTGAGTGGGACGGAAAAAAGCCCTATGACGTGAAGTTCGTCGACCCGGCCACCTATCACATCACCCCCACCGTGACGGCGACCACCACCGTGGTGAAACAGCCGAACGACCTGCAGGTCGACAAGACGGCCCTGAAGGAGTACGCGAAGATCTCGCCCACGAAAGTGGAGAAGGTGATGACCACCGAGATCTATCACATCCCCTTCCCATACTGGGAGCTCGACTACACGGCCAACGCAAAAATCAAGGAGCTTGCACGGTTCGATCTCGAGGTCAGGGACGCGGAGGATCCGAACCGCCTTGTCGCCGAGGTCAACATGAATAGAGCAAATTTCTTGCAGCCCAAAAATAGCACCCTGGAGAATACGGCAAACTCAGGCACGATTCTCCTCAGGGAGGGGTTCCGGGACTATTATTTCGTGATCAAGACCGACCAGATCAGTTCCTTCTCTCTCGTGATCAAGGTGCCGGAGAAATACCTGGTATAGGTCAGGATCCTTCTCTTTTTTCCTGACTGAGAATGATTTCCCGGTTATAGTCGTTGATGGCCAGTTCATATGCCTGCCATTCCCGGTCGGCCTCTCCAATCTGTTTTTCCGCCTCAGCATAGCGCCTGAGGTCGTAGGCCGTCGCCGACGCAGACCAGAGGGTGTAGGCACGGTTCAGGTGATCGAGGGCCTGCAGATATGCTTCCCTGACACCTTCATGGGTTTCGGGGACGGCAATCCCCTCGATCGCCTGCAGGTGCCGGGCGGTTGTGGCGACTCCCCGATCGGCCAGGTCCTCGAACGTCGCCATATAGGCATCGGATTCCTTGAGAGACGGGGCTTTGCCAGCCGAACTGATGAGAGCGGAGACTTCCCTGTCCAGGCCGGCAAGGTCGGCTTCAGAGGACGCAATGGCGTCTGCGAGCACCCTGACCTCGTGGTGCTGTTCAGCCGCGTGGAACAGATTCCACCCGACGAAGGCGACGACCAGCACTGCCACCGCGATCCCGCAGGCGGTCAGCGCCTTCCGCATCTTCGGTGTCAGCGTCGGCTTTTTCAACTCAGGCATCTTCGGGCGGAATGTTTTCAGGTCAGAGACCTGCAGACCGGAGAGCTTTGCCTTCAGTTCACCGACCTTCAGGGCGATCTCCTCAGGCCCCGGCATCTTCAGGTTCACCACCAGCCCTCACCTCCGGGAAGAGGATCGGCCGGGCGGACCGTGTGGCGCGCGGGCCTGACGATATAGTGGAGGGGGATCACGGTCGGGGTCTCGGACTTCACGCTCGTGATCGAGCCGTCGGTCGTATCGCCGACAGGGAACGGCTTCCCCCAGCGGTCAATATTCCCCGGCTGGGTCCTCGGGAGCTGGATGTAGTTGGTCGTCTCGACGTAGTAGTAGCGCTTGCCGCCGAAATCATAGTATTTCGGGGTATAGCCGGCATAATATGGGCCGAAATCCGTCATCTGCACGCCGACGGCCATATGGTCGGAGTACCCCAGGAGGACCACATCATAGTCCATGAGGCTGAGGAGGGCGGCGGCGAGAATCGACGAGTCTTCGCAGTCCCCTTTCCCGTCAACGAGGGTCTCGACAGGATATTTCGGGTACTCGACGCCGTCGGCAACATGCAGGGCATGCGCCGGGACAGCGCCGCCGGTATAACTCTCAGGTGTGTCGTCGGAGGAGTACGGGAGTTGCTGGACGAAGAAGAGGACGTCCATCACCCGCCAGTAGTCCTCGTCGGGGGTGTTGAAGCGTGGGGAGGCTATCTGCCTGACAAGGTCCTCGAGGTACGGGCGTTCGTCCTCAGAGAGGGCGTACCTCCCCCAGGACGCGTGGTCGGGAAGACGCGGCGTCTCCCTCTCCCTGTCAAAGAGGGAAGACGGTATTTCCAGTGTGGCTGTCTGGACACCGCCGTCGATGGCGGTCCACCTGAACTCCCTGGCAATCTCTTTCCCGGCAGGGAGAAGGGTCGGGTCGGGGTCTGTCACCGCAGGTGCGGGCGTGGGGAGAGCACCCGGCGTATCGCCGCCGCCAGGCCCCCCGTAGAGTGCCGGTTTGACGACAAGGGCGATGACGAGTACGATGACGACCCCGGTGAGAATCGATAGTATGTCCTGGCGATCCATATGCAATTTCCAGATATATCGGGAGGATGCTGAATATACACATATAATTGAACAAAATATTTAAATCATGTCAAATAGGTGAAACTTAAAAATCAAATGATTGATATAATATCATAATATTATGCTGCAACAGCCGGTTCGGGGACGTGTCCTCATTCTTCCCCTCGCCCTCCTGGCCCTCACGCCTTTCATCGCCGCCGCAGCCTCCCGCACCCCCCTGCAGGAGAGTCTGCTCTGGGCCGCCGCCGGGATCATCGCTCTCCTTGTCGTCCCGGTCGCAGGCCCGCACCTCGCGGCCGGAGGAAAAACCTATGTCGCGGCCGTCTGCTCGGCGGCGCTGCCGGGACTCGGCCAGGTCGTCAACGGCAATCCGGGAAAAGGATTTCTCGTCTGTGTCCTCTGCGCCTTCGGGCTGAAAGAGGCGTCGGCGATCGGCGGCCTCATCGCCGCGGGCGCATGGCTCTGCGGCATCGCCGACGCACTTGTCACCGCACACCGCATGAAGACCGGCAGCGTCCCCCTGCTGCCTGTCCCGCGGGCGATCTTCATCGAGTACGTCGTCCTCGGGCTTGCGGCGGCCTATGCCCTCCCCTGACCGGCAAGGAGGGCGGCAAACTTCTCTCCCTCCGCGGTGAGGGAGTAGATGATCCAGTTCCCGCGAGATTCTCCCGCGATCAGGCCGGCTTTTTTGAGCACATTGAGGTGGTACGAGAGGCGCGAGTCGGCGACCGCGACCACCTCCCTGATCACGCAGACGCAGAGGGGCTGGACGGCAAGGAGGAGGAGGATCTTCAGGCGCACGGGATCGGAGAGGGCATGGAACTGCTGCGACCGCAGCGCAAGCGTCTCCCCGTCGGGGAGCAGGCGCGTGAGGCCCTCTATACCGCCGACCCGTGCGAGGTCGCCTTCAACAGGTTCAGGAATTGGCATTTTTGTTCTCACCGGAGCCCTGAGGGCTATTTCAAGATAGTATGAAATGGATAGCCTTATACCCTTTGGGATAGGGATACTATTTCAACAAATCTTGAAACTACATGGAGTGAACCAGATGGCAGACAACACACAGAAAGACAGCAAAAAGTCGGGCATCGTCTCAAAACTCATGGGCGCCCTGAAGGGCAAGGAAGGCGGGTGCTGCTGCTGCGGCACGAAGATCGTCCCGAAGAAAGAGGAGAAGAAGGGCGAGTAAGGGCGAGGAGATGGCCGGCATGATAGGGGAAGGGGGAGACTGAGACGGACACGGTGTCGGCGCTCATGACGGCAGGCGGGTTCTTCGCGGTGATCACCGCGGAGCTCGTCCTCCTCTTCATCGGGATCTCCTTCCTCGTCGGCCTCCTCCACGAGTACATCCCTGAGGAGAGGATCCGGGCGGTGCTCGCGGGTCGCGGCCGGGGGACAGGGCACTTTATCGGCGCGGGGTTCGGGGCCCTCACCCCCTTCTGCTCCTGCTCGACGATCCCGATCCTCCTCGGCCTCCTGGACGCGGGCATCCCCTTCGGCGTCTGCATGTCCTTCCTCATCGCCTCGCCCCTCCTGAACCCGGTCATCCTCTCCCTCCTCGTCGCCCTGGTCGGCGTCGTGCCGACCGCGGTCTACGCGGGGATCACCTTCCTCGCGGCCGTGGGCCTCGGCGCCCTCCTCGGGCGGCTCGGCTACGGGCGGTACGTGAAGGACGTGATGGTGGAGAGGGACGGAGGGTGCGCATGCACCGCGGAGAACGGCCACGGCCCGCGCCTCGGGCGGGCCCTCGCCTTCGCCCTCTCCCTCTTCAGGCACGTCTTCCCGTACCTCCTCCTCGGCGCCGGGATCGGGGCCTTCATCTACGGCTTCGTCCCCGAAGACCTCATCGTTGGCCTTGCCGGGCCAGGCAACCCCCTCGCCATCCCGGCGGCCGCCCTGATCGGCGTCCCGATGTACATCAGGGCCGAGACGATCATCCCGATCTCGGCCGTCCTGCTGGAAAAGGGGATGGGCATCGGGGCGGTGATGGCCCTGATCATCGGCGGCGCCGGGGCGAGCATCCCCGAACTCACCCTGCTCGCCGCGATCTTCGAGAAGAGACTCGTCGCCGTCTTCGCCGGCGTGGTCCTCGGCGTCGCCGTCCTCACGGGCGCGGCCTTCTCCCTGCTCGCGGCAGGGGGCATGATCTGAAAGACGGAGAGAAGATGGGTCTGAGGAGTTCCTTCTGCTCTCAATGTGGCGGCCCTCTGATTCCGCAGGGAGATTGCCATACCCCCGCCTATCCTGATGAGGGGGTCTGGGGGCAACAGCCCCCAGTCCAGGTTTCGGGGAAGGCAGTGGATCTCCACTCTCCTTGCGGAAGTCAGAGGGAACACCCGGACCAGAATATGAGGAACACCCCGGATCCAGAAAACCAGGAGATGATACAACAATGATAGACCCCATCACAGGCGCCCTCCTTGCGGGCGTCGCCACACTCGTCGGCTACCTCTCCGAGCACGTCATAACGTGCCTCGTGCCCGCGTTCTTCATCGCGGGAGCGATCGGGGCCTTCGTCAAGAAGGACGCGATCCTGAAGTACTTCAGCCCGGACACGAAGAAGACAGTCAGTTACGGGATCGCATCGGTCTCCGGGACCGTGCTCGCGGTCTGCTCCTGCACGATCCTCCCGATGTTCGCCGGCATCTACAAGAAAGGGAGCGGCATCGGTCCGGCCGTCACCTTCCTGTACGCCGGGCCCGCGATCAACGTGCTCGCCATCATCTACACGGCCAAGGTGCTCGGCTTCGACCTCGGCGTGGCCAGGGCCCTGGCAGCGGTGGCGCTTGCGATCGTCATCGGCCTCATCATGGCGGCCATCTTCAGGGACCATGACGCCGGGGTGCGGGCGGCCGCACCCGCACGGGCCGCACGGGCGGAGGAGGGCGGCAGGCCCTGGTGGGCGACCCTCGCCTTCTTCGCCTCCCTGGTCGGCATCCTCGTCTTCGGCGCCTCGCAACTCCCCTGGACGATCAAGTTCCCGATAGTGTACCTGCTCACCCTCGCCGTCGCCGTGCTCGTCATCTACACCTTCGAGAGGGACGAGGTGACAGACTGGGCGTACGAGACCTGGGACCTGACAAAGAAGATCTTCCCGATCCTGATCGCAGGCACCTTCGTCCTCGGCATGCTCGCCTACTTCCTCCCGCCCGAGACCTTCGCCCCGTACTTCGGGGACAACTCGATCGGGGCGACCCTGCTCGCGGCAATCGTCGGCGGCATCCTGTACATGCCGACCCTCCTGGAGGTGCCGATCATCGGCACGACCTTCGGCTACACCTCGGGCGTGATGGCCGGCGGGCCTGCCCTCGCCCTCCTCCTTGCCGGGCCGAGCGTGAGCCTCCCCTCCCTCCTGGTCATATCGCGGGTGATGGGGGCGAAGAAGACGGCGGTGTACGCCGTGCTCGTCATCCTGTTCTCGGCCCTGGCCGGGTTCGTGTACGGGAACATCGTGGGGTGAAAAAAATCATGAAAGAAGACAAACCATGCTGTGCGGCAGAGGCCCTCAGGCGCATCAGGCAGGTGGACGTCGGCGGTGTCGTCGTCGGGCTCTCGATGCTTGATAAAGTCATCGCGGATGTGGAGGCGCTCGGGCTCGCCTCCGAGGTCCGCCTCTCCGATGAACTGGTGAAGAGAACAAAGGTCTACAACTATATCCCGAAGAGCGCGGAAAAGATGTACGGAGAGGCGCTCCTCGCGGTCTACCGCAATGAGGTGAAAAACCATGACAAAGCTTGAGATATTCGGCACAGGTTGTGCAAAGTGCATGAGAACGGCAAAGAACGTCGAAGCAGCGGTGAAAGAGCTCGGCATCGAGGCCGAGGTCGTCAAGGTCGAGGAGATCGACGCGATCACCGACCGGGGCGTCATGCTCACCCCGGCGCTCGCGGTGAACGGCGAGGTCGTGGTCGAGGGCCGCGTCCCGACCGTCGACGAGATCAAAGAGATCCTCTCGGAGGTGGCCTGATGGCAGGATGCAGTTGCGGCTGCGGCAGCGACTGTGGAGAGGGCGACGGGAAGAAGAGGATCATCTTCGCCTGCGCCGGCGCCTCCAATGTCGGGCAGATCACGAACATCGCCGCGATCCAGTTATTTGTCGAGGGCTTCGGCAGTCCGGCCTGCACGGCGCAACTCGCCACCGGCGCCGGCCCGGTGAAGAGGAAGTGTGCGGAGGCCGACGAGGTCGTCGTCCTGGACGGGTGCCCTGTCGCCTGCGCCTCGAAGATCGCGGAGGCCCAGGGGATCACACCCGACCAGGTGATCATCGCCACGGAACAGGGGATCGCAAAGACCCATGACCTCGAGATCTCCGAAGAGGAGATCGAGAAGGTCGTCTGCGCCGCCTGGGAAGGGAAGGGAAAGGCAAAGAGGTGCCGAGACCTCCCCGAGGGCGGGTGCGGCTGCGGGTGCGGCGGGGAGTGAGCCCGTGGCCGGATGGGTGCTGGTGACCTGTTCGGGCGTCTCGAACACCGGGAGGCTGACGACGCAGGCGGCGTCGGCCTTCAGGCAGCGCCACCCCTCGGCCCTCGACGACGCCGTCCCGGCCGGACGCCTGGATACAGGCGCCGTCCCGGCAGGCTGCCGGGTGATCGCCCTCGACGGCTGCGCCGACGCCTGCGGGAGAAAGAAACTCGAAGGCCTCGGCGTCGTGCCGGACGCCCATATCGTGGCGACCGAACTCGGCGTCGTCAAGAACGGCATGGCAGAGGTGCGGTACGACGAGATCGCACGGGTCGTCTCTGCCCTGCGGGAGGCGGTCTGAGATGGCCGCCGCCGGATTTTCTCTTTTCTCCATATTTTGATCTCCCGGTCGCCGGCGGCGAGGGGGCCTGCGGCCGTGCGCGACCATTATAACCGACCGGGCCAAGGGGAGAGCATGAAAGAGAAGGTGCTCTTCATCTGCACGCACAATGCCGCCCGCTCCCAGATGGCCGAGGGCTACATGCGGGCGCACTACGGCGACCGCTACGAGGCCCACTCGGCCGGCATGCAGCCCGACGCCCTCGACCCCCGGGCCGTGGCGGTGATGGCCGAGATCGGGGTCGACATCTCGGCCCAGCGGGCGAAGCCCCTCACCGAATATTTCGGGCAGCAGATGGACTATGTCGTGACCGTCTGCGAGGGCGGCGTCTGCCCGATGTTCCCCTGGGCGACGACGACCATCCACGAGGTCTTCGACGACCCCCGCGCCCTCGACGGCCCGGAAGAGGAGATCCTCGATGGATTTCGGCGGGTCAGGGACGAGATCTGCCGCTGGATCGACCTGCGGTTCGGGACGGAGAGCGCGTAAGGGGGCGTCATCACACCAGGGTCAGAATGTTAGACTCTGGAGAGACCCTCATGCTCGGGCTGATATATCCCGATAATCCTATGAAGGGAAGTGCGGAACCGCTGCCTTCCCCCCAGAGTCCCCTGATCAATTAAGGGCTCTTTAGTCCCGCGTCGGGGGACTACGCCCCCGATCACTCGAAAACCTACGGTTTTCTCCACTCCCTTCGGTCGTCCCCGCTCAGGATTGGGGTGGGATGGATTCTCCCCGTCAAGACCTCCAGTTCGTTCTTCCCCGGTCCTATCCTAATGTCGGGGGTCCGGGGGCAGCGACCGAAGGGAGCATGAGAAAGCCGCCAGGCTTTCGAGATGCGAACGAAGTGAGCAGGAGAAGACCGTCAGGTCTTCGAGTAGTCCCCCGGCGTAGAATGGGGGGAAGGCGATTGGTTCACGCCGCATACCATGGAATCTAGGAGAGACATCTGACTACACCTCGATCCTCGATACCACCGCCGCCCCGGCGCAGGGCTCGGTCTCGAACTCCAGGGTGCTGTACTGGACCTCGAAGCGTGCGAGCCTCTCCCTGATCTCCTCTTTTACCGCCTCCACCCCGGCAAGGTCGGGGACGCAGGTGACCACATGTGCGTCCAGGATATTGATGTGCGAGCAGAGGGTCCAGAGGTGGACGTTGTGGACGCCGTCCACCCCTTCCACCGCCTCCATCGCCCGCACCACCTCGTCGAGATCGATGCCGGGCGGGGCGTACTGGAGGAGGATGGCCGCCGTCTCCCGCAGGAGGAGGACGGCGTTCCCCAGGATCAGGAGGGCGATCGCCCCGGAGAGGAGGGGGTCGACGAGGGTCTGGCTGGTGAGGGCGATCCAGACGGCGGCGACGATGACCGCCACCGAGGTGAGGGTGTCGGAGAGGACGTGGAGGTAGGCGCTCCGCACCGTCAGGTTCTCTCTTCCCGAGAGGGTCCAGGCGACATAGAGATTGACGGCAAGGCCGATGCCGCCGATCACCCCCATCGTCGCCCCCTCGATCGGCACGGGAGAGAGGAACCTGAGCACCGCCTCCCTCAGGATCCCGGCGGAGAGGAGGACGAGGACGAGGCCGTTGATGAAGGCGACGAAGATCTCGACCCTGTGGTAGCCGAAGGTCTTTTCTTTCGTCGGCAGGCGCCCCGCGATCACGAGGGCGCCGAGCGCGAGGAGGAGGGCGATGACGTCGCTGAACATGTGGCCGGCGTCGCCGAGGAGGGCGAGTGAACCGGTGACGATCCCGCCGGCCACCTCGACCAGGAGATACCCGGCGGTCAGGAGGACCGCCACCTTCAGGGCAAACCTGTCGTCGCCGCGACGGTGTGCCATGGGCCCTCCTCCCCCGCAGAGAAAATGAACCTGTCCCCGGCAGGGTTATGCCACGCCACCGCGAAGGATCGGGCATGGAGATCACCATTCTCGTCGATAACACCGTCCTTCCCGGCAGGGGCCTCCTCGGGGAGCACGGCTTTTCGGCGTACGTCAGGGACGGCAGGGAGTCGGTCCTCTTCGACACCGGGCAGTCGGGCATCGCCTTCCAGAACGCCGCCGCCCTCGGCATCGACCCCCTGGAGGCCGGACACGTCGTCCTCTCCCACTGCCACCTCGACCACACCTGGGGGCTCGTCCCGTACCTCAGGGCGATCAATGCCGCCGGGCGGGCCGGGCGACCGCGGCCGCACCCGGTCTTCCTCGCCCACCCCGAGATCTTCAGGCATGTCGAGGCCGGGGGCGAACCCGAGATCGGCATGATCCTCCCGGAGGAGACCCTCGCCCGCCACGGCGAGGTGCGCCTCTCCCGCGACCCCGTCAGGATCACCGACGACATTGTCTTCCTCGGCGAGATCCCCCGCATCTTCCCCTTCGAGGGGAGGACGGCGGTCGGGACGTCGGGCGGGAAGCCCGACCTCGTCCCTGACGACACGGCACTCGCCTGCCGCACCGACGAGGGGATCGTCGTCGTCACCGGCTGCGCCCATGCAGGCATCTGCTCGGTGGTCGAGCATGCAAAAGATGTTCTGGACGAGGAGAAGGTCGCGGACGTCGTCGGCGGTTTCCACCTCGGCGACGCCCCGGCGGAGCAGGTCGAGGCGACCTGCCGGTACTTCCGCGACCTCGGCGCCGCACACGTCCACCCCTGCCACTGCACCGGCTTTCGGGCCGCCGCCATCGCCGGCGTGGCGAGGGTCGGCCCGACAGGCGCCGGCCTCAGGATCTCTTTCGGCTCGCGCTCCTGACGATGGACATCAGTTCCCAGGCAAGGGCCTCGGCCCGCCTCTCGTCCTTCATCAGGGTGTCCAGGCGGAGGGCGCCCGGCACCTCCGTACTGTCCCGCACATCCTGGACAAAGACATCGACGAAGTCCCTGTACAGGGCGTACGTCCCCGCCGACGACGCCTCCATCCCCCACGCCTCCATCAGGGCGGCCGCGGGGCCGGAGACAGGTTTGTCGCCGATGAAGGGGGAGACCGCGATGACGAACTTCTCCTTGAGGGCCTCCCGCACACCCTCGCACTCCAGGACCGGCGAGATGCTCGTCACCGGGTTCGAGGGCCCGAGGATCACGGCGTCGGCATCCCTGATCGCGGCGAGAACCTCGGGCGTCGCCTTCCTGTGCTCCTCGCCTTTCCGCATGACGCCCCTGATCTCCACCTCGCCGCGGTACCCGACCCAGTACTCCTGGAAGTGCATGGGTCCGGCGTCAGTCTCGACATAGGTCGTCACCTCGGCGTCCGTCATCGGGAGGACGCGGGCGCGGACCCCGAGGGCCCGGGACAGGGAGAGGGTCGCCTCGGTGAGAGTCGCTCCATTCCAGAGAAGACGTGCCCGCGCGATGTGGACGGCCCTGTCCTTGTCGCCGACCGCGATGAACTCCTCGCCGGTGAACTGTTCGAGAAATTTATGCGTCGAGAAGGTGTCGCCCCTGATCCCCCACCAGGTGTCGGTGTTCAGGAGGCCGGCAAAGAGATACAGCACGGTGTCGATGTCCGGAGACATGTGGTTGCCCGAGATCCACATATCCTCCGCGGTGTTGACGATCACGGCGATCTGGTCGTCGTTGACCAGGTTGCGCATCCCCCGCAGGAGTTTCGGCGTCCCGGTCCCGCCGGAAAGGAATGTAATCATAGAGAATAGTTTAACTGTCCATACATGAAGATTTGTGAACAGATAGCCCGATGAAAATCATCAAGGACCCGGTGCACGGCGACGTCGAGGTGGGAGAGACGGCCCTCGCGCTCCTCGACTCACCCGCCCTCCAGCGCCTCCGCCATATCAGGCAACTCGGCTTCGCCCACCTCGTCTATCCCGGGGCCAACCACACCCGTTTCGAGCATTCGCTCGGCACGATGCACCTCGCGGCCGTGCTCTGCCGCCACCTCGGCCTCGACGCGGGCGAGAGCGACCTCGTCACCGCCGCCGCCCTCCTCCACGACATCGGCCACGGCCCCTTCTCCCATGTCACCGAGGCCTTCATGGTCGAGATGATGGGGAAGGGCCACCAGGACGCGGGCGACCTCCTCGGGGAGGGCGAGACGGCCGGCATCCTGGAAGACCGCGGCCTCGACCCGGCCGAGGTCGCCGCCGTCATCAACGGCACCCACAGGTACGCGGGCGTGATCCACGGCGACCTGGACGTGGACAGGATGGACTACCTCCTCCGCGACGCCCACTACACCGGCGTGCCCTACGGCCTCGTCGATGCCGGGCGGTTGATCAGGGCGACGGCCGGGACGGAGTACGGCGTCGCTCTCGACGCCTCCGGGATCAATGCGGCGGAGTCCCTGCTCATCGCACGGACCCTGATGCGCCCGGTCGTCTACTACCATCATGTCTCCCGGATCGCCACCTCCATGTTCCACCTCGCCCTCCTCTCCCACCTGGAGGAGAGCAGGGAGAGTGTCGGGGCGCTGATGCGGATGGACGACGCCGCCCTCTTCACCCGCCTCCTCGCCTCTCCCGACGAGACGGCACGCGACCTCGCCCGAAGACTCTATGAGAGGAGACTGTACAAGAGGGCCGTCTATGTCGGCCGCGGCCAGGTGAACGCCGCCGCCGTGCAGGCCCGGACATCCCTCGCGGAGAGCAGGCAGATCGCCCGGGAGGTCGCGGAGGCGGCAGGCGTCGGGGAGGAGACGGTGCTCGTCGACATCCCGCCCTTCCCGACAGACATGTCGATGGAGGTGCGGGTGCGGGAGAAGAACGCCCTCGTCGGCCTCGAACAGGTCTCCCCCCTCCTGACGACCCTGAACGAGACGCGGCGGGAACAGTGGCGCCTCGGCGTCTACACCCTCCCCGACCAGAGGGAGACGGTGGAAGCGGCGGCGATCGAGGTGCTCCACATCAAAAAACCGACGCAGCAGGACAGGCTGCCGGTGTGAGGACGACGATGGAGAAGGAATATGTTATCGGCGTGACCGGCGCGAGCGGGATCGTCTACGCGAGGCGCCTCCTTGAGGTGCTCGCAGGGAAGGCGCGGGTGCACCTGATCGTCTCCGGGACGGCGCGGGAGATCGCGGTCCACGAAGGCGTGAGCCTTGACGGGTTCCCGGTGATCGAGGAGGACAACAGGAACCTGGCCGCGGAGATCGCGAGCGGGTCGTTCAAGTACGACGGGATGGCGATCGTCCCCTGCTCGATGAAGACCCTGGCCTCGGTCTCGGCCGGTTTCTCCGACACCCTTATCGCACGGGCCGCAGACGTCTGTTTGAAGGAGAGGCGGCGTTGCATTCTCGTGCTGCGGGAGATGCCCCTCTCGCGCATCCACCTGCGGAACATGCTCGCCGCGGACGAGGCCGGGGCGACGGTGATGGTCGCAAGCCCGCCTTTCTACGGGCGGCCGCAGACGATCGACGACCTGGTGGACATGGTGGTCGCACGGGTCCTCGACCACCTCGGCGTGGAACACGATATCGGGAAAAGATGGAGCGGATATGATGACGATGCGACAGTTCATTGACGAGATGCGGGAGAGGGGCCTGGTCGACGAGATCGAAAGACCGGTCTCCGACCGCTTCGAAGCGGCACAGATGGCGAGCACAACCGACAGGGTCCTCCTCTTCCACGACATCGGCGGGAAGAAGGCGGTGATGAACCTCACCGCAAACAGGAGCACCCTTGCGGCGGCACTCGGGAGCACGGAGGCCGACCTGGTGAAGAGACTGGCCGGGGCGTCGTACAGCGGCACGCTGAAGCCGATGGGCAAACTCGAAATGCGCCCGGCAGACCTCACCGAACTTCCGATCATGACCTTCTTCCCGAAGGACGGCGGCCCGTACATCACCGCCGGGATCGTCTTCTCCCGCCTGGACGGCGTGGAGAACGCCTCCATCCACAGGATGATGGTGATAGGCAAGGACCGCCTGGCCGCACGCCTCGTCGAGGGTCGGCACACCGACGTCCTCCACCGCGAGGCGCTGAAGAGGGGCGAGAAACTGCCGATCGCCATCGCCCTCGGCGTCCACCCGGCGGTCACCTTCGCCTCCTGCACCCGCGTCCCCGAGGGGAAGGAACTCGCCTTCGCCGCCGAACTGATGGGCGGGGAACTCCCGGTCTACGAGTGCTCGAACGGTGTCCTCGTCCCGGAGGCCGAGATCGTGCTCGAAGGCTATATCGGACCGGAGAAGTCCGAGGAAGGGCCTTTCGTCGACATCACCGGCACCTACGACTTCGAGCGCATCCAGCCGGTCATGGAACTCACCGGCATGTGGACGAAGGAGGACCCAATCTACCACTCCATCCTTCCGGGCGGGAGCGAGCACCGTCTCCTGATGGGCGTGCCGTACGAGCCGAAGATCTACCGGGCCGTCGCCGGGGTGACGACGGTCAGGAACGTCGTCCTGACGACAGGCGGCTGCGGCTACCTCCACGCGGTCGTGCAGGTCAGGAAGAACACGCAGGGCGACGGGAAGAACGCGATCATGGCGGCCTTCGCGGCCCACACCTCCCTGAAGCACGTCGTCGTCGTGGACGAGGACATCGACCCCTTCTCCATGGAGGACGTGGAGTACGCGATCGCAACACGGGTGCGGGGCGACCGCGACCTGATGGTGATCACCGGGGTGCGGGGCTCGTCCCTCGACCCCTGCAGGGACGGCGACGGCACGAACGTGAAGATCGGCCTCGACGCCACGATGGTGATGGGAGAGGAGGAAAAGTTTGTGCGTGCAGGATGGAATGACTGATGTATCTGGAACCTGAAGAAGAAAAAATGCAGAACGGCGAGTACGGCGAGACGATGCAGCAGATGCTGGAGATCCTCGTCGGACTCGGCAAGGTCTTCGGCGCCGAGAAACTCATCCCGATCGCGAGCGCCCAGGTCTCGGGGGCGTCGTACAAGACGATCGGGAAATGGGGTCTCGAATGGCTGCAGGGCCTGGACGCCCATGTGGCGGTGCCGACTGTCCTGAACCCGATCGGCATGGCCCGCGACCGCTGGAAGGAGATGGGGATCCCCGAGGTGTTCGCACAGCAGCAGGAGGCGGTGGTCGCGGCCTACGGGCGTCTCGGCATCAAACTCGAGTGCACCTGCACGCCGTATTATGTCTCCCAGACGCAGTACGGCGAGCACCTGGCCTGGGCCGAGTCGTCGGCCGTCGTCTATGCGAACTCTGTCATCGGGGCCAGGACGAACCGCGAGGGAGGGCCGGGCGCCCTTGCCGCGGCGATCGTCGGCAAGACGCCGTACTACGGCCTGCACCTCTTCAAGAACCGCCTGCCGAACATCGGGATCACGGTGGACGACCCGGCGGCGCTGAAGGACGCGGCCGAGTACGGGGCCCTGGGCTATGTGGCCGGGAAGATTGTCGGGAACAGGATCCCTCTCTTCTCCGGGATCAGGCCGCCCCGCGACCACCTCAAGGCCCTGGGCGCGGCGATGGCGGCGACCGGCGCGGTGGCCCTCTTCCACGTGGACAGGATCACCCCCGAGGCCCGCCTGCCGACCTTCAAGCGCGATGTCCCGGAGACTGTCGAGATCAGGATGGACGAGGTGCAGGAGGTCTTCTCCTCGATCGAGGTGGACGCGATCGCGGTCGGGTGCCCCCATCTCTCTCCCGCCGAACTCGACAACCTCGCCGGTCTTCTCGCCGGCAAAAAGGTGAATAAGCCCTTCTTCGTCTTCGCCGCACAGGGTGTCATCGCGGAGAACCGCGACGCCGTGGCGGCGATCGAGAAGAGCGGGGCGCGGGTCTATGCCGACACCTGCGTCGTCGTCTCCCCGGCCCTGGACAGGTACGACGCGATCATGGTGAACTCGGGCAAGGCCCTCGCGTATGTGCCGACGATGTGCGGGGCGGTGGCCCGTATCGGGACGATGGAGGAGTGCGTGGCCGTCGCTACGATGTGAGGTCTATGACAGCCGCACCTTTTGAGAGTCTGCCGGGAAAGGACACGAGAGAGCGTTTCGCATCTCTCGGCATCACGGAAGGAGGGGAGGCCGACCTCCTCGCCCTCCGCACGATCGTCCGCGACCACGACGTCGAGGTCTGGGTCTACTTCGACAGGGAGGTGGCCCGCACGTCCACCATCGAGGCCGACCTCGCGGCCTTCGAGATGGTCCCCGAGGCCGACCGCCCCTTCATGGAGCTCCGCAGATTTTTCGCCTTCATGGAGGACATCGAACCGGGCTTTGCCGCGGCGATGGAGACGGAACCGGTCACAGCAAAGGTCGTCGCCGTCGGGGACCGCGAGGCCTACTGCGCCTGCGTGCTCGTGCCGCGGCCGTACGTGAAGGTTTTTCTCGGGTGACCGGTCCGGGGGACGACCGCCCCCGTCAGCGAAAACCTTCGGTTTTCTTGAACTCGCTGACGCTCGTTTCCCCCGGTACAGGACAGGGGGTTCCGGGGTTGCGAGCGTCAGCGGGCTAGAGAAGGTCGCCTTCGAGAAAAACCCCGGTTCAGATTGTCGGGAAAGCGGTCGACCAATGCCCTCCTCCGGGGGCGGGAGTCTCCCCGAGAAAAAAGATCTCGAAACAGACCGCCTATCACAGGACTTTTTTTCACCCACAACCGGATCGCCAGATTCATCCCGGAAAACGTCAAGAGAAAAAATATGGATCTCCCGCATGAGGGTTGTGCAGACGTTCCCGGCGGAAAGATAGTGTATCGTGTCGCCGGAGCGGAGGAGAGCGGCACCCCTCTCCTCGTCCTCCACGGCGGCCCTGGCTGCACGTCCGACTACCTCGAACCCCTCGCCGCCCTCGGGGGGAGGCCGGTGGTCTTCTACGACCAGCTCGGCTGCGGCGACTCCGACCGCCCGGACGACCCCTCCCTCTGGACGCTGGAACGCGCCGTCGACGAACTCGCCGCGGTGCGTGAGGCCCTCGGCCTCGACCGCGTCCACATCCTCGGCCAGTCCTGGGGGACGATGCTCGCCGTCGAGTACATGCTCACGCACCGGCCCGACGGGGTGGAGAGCCTCGTCCTCTCCGCACCCTGCCTCTCGGCCTCGCGCTGGGCCGCGGACGGGCGGAGATATCTCCAGGCCCTCCCCGACGACCACAGGGAGGCGATCCTCCGCGCCGAAGAGGCGGGCAGCTACGACGGCCCCGCCTACCAGGAGGCGATGACGGCCTATTACCGCCGCCACGTCTGCCGCCTCGACCCCTGGCCCGACTGCCTGATGAAAACATTCGAACGCCTGAACACCGACATTTACCTGCAGATGTGGGGCCCGAGCGAGTTCACCATCACCGGAAGCCTCGGCGACTTCGAGCGTGCCGGACGCCTCCACGAGATCGCCGTCCCCACCCTCTTCACCTGCGGCGAGTTCGACGAGGCGACCCCGGAGACGACGGCATACTACAGCCACATGATGCCGGGATCGGAGATCGCCGTCTTCGAGAGTGCGTCGCACGAGCACCACCTGGAGGCGACGGGCGACTACCTTGCCGTCGTCAGGGAGTTCCTCGCCAGAGTCGAAAGCCGAACGAGAGTACGATCATAGACACTCTGGAAAAATGGACGCACACGATAGTAGCATCGGTCCCGACCTGATCCGTCTGTACACCGCACCGGCGGTCGTCCGCCTCCTCGTGGCACTCTCGGGCGGCGGACAACGCACCCACCACCTTGCCGCCGTCACGGGGTGCCGGCGGGACGAGACCGAAGAGGCACTCCGCAGCCTCCAGCGCAGGGGAATGATCATCCGCGAAGCAGGAGGCTATCGGCTCACACAGAGCGGGCACGTCCTTGCGGGCAGACTCTTCTCCTGTGCCTCCGGGCTGTACCGGGCCCTCTACAGCAGACCGGGATTTTTTCTCCCGCCCCTGCCCCTCGTGGTCGAGGGCGTGCTCGACGATATCGGTCACCTGACACTACCCGCCTATCATGAGGCCTTTCACCACCCCGACCGTGCAGGGGACGAGATGAAAGAGTGGATGCTCTCCCGCGGGCATCTCTCGGAGGCAGACGGCGCCCTCCGCCTGACGCCGAGAGGCGAGGCATATCTCACCTTTCTCGACCGCTGCACCAGGACGATCGCGACCATCGAACAGTTCAACAGTTTTTTCGAGAGCCACTCCCTCGACGGCATCCCGGAGTTCGCCCTACAGCGTATCGGGGACCTGATGAGTGCCGGACTTGTCACGGACCTCCCGGTGAACGCGGAGCAGACGTTCGAGTTCTTCCTGGAGATCATCGAGGAGGCCGGATCGATCCATGGGGTCTCGACATGGTCCCTGCCCTTCATTGCCGGGGCCCTCTGGAAACGGGTGATGGCAGGGGCGGAGGTGGAGCTCGTCATCACGCCCGACCTTGCGGAACCGCTCTGGCAGGAGGAGTTCGTCGGCAGGGAAAGGGACGCCGCCGCCTTCCCCAATTTCAGGCTCTTCGTCTCGACGGTCCCGATCACGGTCGGACTCACGGTCACCGACAGGGCCCTCTCCTTTGGCCTGTGCCGTGAGGACGGCACCTACGACACCGTGCACGACCTGGTCAGCAGGGCGCCCGAGGCGCTTGCATGGGGCGAGCGGCTCTTCAGGCATTACAAAGAACACGCGGTGCCGATAGAGGATTTTTTCCGGGAACGGGAGAACACAACAGGATCTGCCTGAATTGAACAGGGACGCACAGGAATATCCCCTCTGACAAACTCCTCGACAGAAGATACCATCAAAACCGTCCTCATCACATCGGCCCGTCGCGCTCTCTGAAGAGGACTGTGAAAAGATCATCACGGGGTGAGAGGCAGATCATCACGGGATGAGGACTCTCGACCCACCATTTTCTCCGAAACCTTAAATGAAATGGCGCCGACTGTTCAGCGGTCACGATGAAAGTCCACTTCAGCGACGAGCAGTTCTCCTTCCAGTACCTCCGTATCCTCGGAACGTGCGCGGTCGGCGGCGCGGACATCGGGGAATGCCTGATGACCGCGGCACGGATCAGGGAGTCCGACTTCGAGAGCTGGCATGCAGAATGGCGGCGGACGGCCGAACTGGTGGAGGGCTATGCCCGCGAGGCCGGGGCCGGCCGCGTCAGCGCCGGAGAGGCATATATGCGGGCATTCTCCTATTACCGGGCGTCGGAGTTCTTCCTCCACGGGGATCCGGCCGACCCGCGGATCGTCGAGACCTGGGGGAAATCGCGCACCTGCTTCAGGCAGGCCCTCGCCCTCCTCGACGTGGAGCACGAGGTCGTCGCCATCCCGTACGAGGGGACCACCCTCCCCGGCTACTTCTTCCCGGCAGGCGGGGAGGGGCGGCCGACCGTCGTCCTCACCACCGGCTTCGACGGCACCGCGGAGGAACTCTACCTTGACTACGGGGTCTCGGCCCTGAAAAGAGGATACAACGTCCTCGCCTTCGAGGGGCCGGGACAGGGCGCGGTGATACGCGAGCAGGGCCTTGCATTCAGGCCCGACTGGGAGACGGTGATGACCCCGGCCGTCGACTGGCTCCTCGCACGGCCGGAGGTCGATCAGGGGCGGGTCGCCCTGATCGGCGCCTCGATGGGGGGCTACCTCGCGCCGCGGGCGGCGGCCTGCGATCACCGGATCGCCGCTCTCGTCGCCAACGGCGGGGTCTTCGACGCCGACTACACGAAACTGACGGTGATGGCAAAGGACGTCATCGAGATCCTCCACACCGACCCCGACGCCTTCGACGCGGCTGTGCGGGAGGTGATGAAGACCGACCCCGCGATCCGCTGGGCCTTCCAGCATGGCATGTACGTCTACGGCGCAGCCTCGCCGCACGAGTGGCTCCTCATGTCGCAGGCCTACACCCTGGAGGGCATGGCCGGCGAGATCGCCTGCCCCACACTCGTCATCGAGGCCGGGAACGAGCGGTCTTTCCCGGGCAGGGCACGCCTCCTGTACAACGCCCTCGCCTGCGAGAAGGAGTGGATGCCCTTCCCTGCAGCCGAAGGGATCGAGGAGCACTGCGGTATCGGCGGCACGATGCGCAGGAACCAGCTGATCTTCGACTGGCTCGACCGGGTGCTCGGGGCGGGGAAGAGGGAGGATGAAAATTCCGCGACACGAAGATGATCGTACCATAACCGGGATATAGTACGCCCGAGAGATTTCGCGCCGTGGAGACCGCGAGGATGGCAGCGTCACTCTCTCAGACAGTGCGCCGGCATACGAAACTCATCATTCTCCTTATCGTACTGGTGCTTCTCCCCCTGATCTGCATCGCCGTCTTTCCCCATCTCCTGTCCCTGACCGTTCCGCCTGACCGCCTCCAGGTCTTCGAAATTACCGGGCAGAAGGCCGGGGAAGGTATCATCATCTCTCTCGACGAGCAGACCATCAGGGACTATCCGGCGCTCGAAAAAGTGCTGCTGGAGGGCGAAGCGAACCGGACAGGGCAGGGATATAACGACGGAGACATCCGCCTCGCGGGCGAGGTGGAATATCCCGAAAAGATAACGCAGGCGACCATCGACCTCTATCTCATCGACCCGACGACAGGCACGAGAAAATATTTCGCGTATGCAGGGCGGTACTACAGGGTCGGGACCGTCCATCAGGATTGAATCCACCCGGCCGGTACGTGCGATCGCCTCCGGGCGATGACCGGGCACGCATCATCGATACCACGCGTCTTTTCAGCGGAGAAGAACGTCAGACCTTGCGGTCTCATACAACAGGCACCCCTACCGGGACACCCAGAAAACAGATCAGCCCCTGCCGGGCAGAAAAGAGCAGAACACCACCCCTCCCAAAAAAGATTGTGGGGAGGGTATTCCCCGGGAACGGTTTTGCGCTCCTCTGCTCACGCCAGATAGTCTTCCGGCCGCGGGATCTGTTCCTTCAGACCCTTCCTCTTCCGGATCGCCTTGACGACCTCGGGGAGGAGACCCTGGGGAACAACCTCGAAACCGGCGAACTCGGTGGACCACATCGCACGGCCTTCGGTCGCGGAGCGGATGTCGCCGGCAAAGCCGAAGAGTTCCGCCACCGGCGCCTTGCCGGAGACAGTGATCGTGTCGCCCATGCTCTGCATGTCGAAGACCTGACCGCGACGTCCCTGGATCTGACCGGTTGCGGCACCCATCTGGTCCATCGGGACAGTGATCTGGATCTTCTGCAGCGGCTCGAGGAGGGAGTCGCCGGCCATCAGGATGCCGGCCTTGACCGCGGAACGGACCGCGGGGATGACCTGCGCCGGACCGCGGTGGATCGCGTCCTCGTGAAGCTTGACATCGACGAGGCGGATCTTCAGGTTCTGCACCTGTTCCTCGGCAAGCGGACCGCCCGCAAGGGCCTCGCGCCAGCCTTCGAGGACAAGTTCCATCGTCTCGTTGAGGTACTGGATACCCTTGGTCATGTCGAAGAACATGTTCGTCGCTTCGATGGCCTTGAGGTTCTTCGCCTCATCCTTCTCGAAACCGGCCTTGATCAGGATGTCACGCCTCTCAATTTCAGGGAGGTTCATCGTGATCTCGCCGCTCTTGATCAGCTGCACGACCTCGTCGCTCAGGGGCTCAAGCTCGATGTAGAACCTGTTGTGGCGGTTCGGGGACTTACCCTCGACAGGACCCGCCTTCAGGGTGGGAGTCTCACGGTACACCACGATCGGCGGGGACGTGACGATCTCGACGCCCTTGTCGCGCTTGATACGGCCGGTGATGATCTCCAGGTGGAGCTCGCCCATGCCGGAGATCAGGTGCTCGCCGGTCTCCTCGTTGATCGTGACGCGGACAGTCGGGTCTTCCTTTGCGACCTGCCTGAGCACGGTGACGAGCTTCGGAAGGTCCTTCATGTTCTTCGCCTCGACCGCAACGGTCATGACAGGCTCGGAGTAGTGCTGGAGAGACTCGAACGGCGTCATCTCCATCATCGACGTGACGGTCGAACCGACGATCGCGTCCTTGAGACCGGTGACGGCGGCGATGTTGCCGGCGCAGAGGCTCTCGACCTCGATCCTCTCGGGGCCCATGAAGATACCGACCTGCTGGAGGCGGTTGGACTTTCCGGCGGTGCCGGAGATGTAGACCTCTTCGCCGCGGCGGAGAGTGCCGGAGAAGAGACGACCGGTGGCGACCTCGCCCGCGTGCGGGTCGAAGGAGATGTCAGTGACCATCATGGCGATAGGACCGTTCGGGTCACAACCGATCATGGACTTGCCGACCTCGGACTCGTAGTCGCCGTGCCAGATGATGTGGACACGGCGGTCCTGTGCCTGGATCGGGTTTGGCAGGTGCTTGACCACCATATCGAGGAGAACGTCGGCGAGCGGGCTCTTCTTGGCGAGAGTCTTCATGTCCCCGGCGCGGCAGCGGTCATAGACCTCGCCGAAGTTCACGCCCGACGTCTTCATGTACGGGACAGAGACGGCCCAGTTGTACAGCGCGGAGCCGAAGGCGACGGTGCCCTGTGCGGCGTCGAGCTTCCAGCCGTCGTTGTACATCTTCTCGTTCATGCCCTTGATGAGCTTGTTCACCTTGTCGATGACGCGCCCGAGGCGGATCTGCATCTCGGTGGCGTCGACCTTGATCTCGTTGATCAGGCGGTCCACCTTGTTGATGAACAGGACAGGCTTGACACCCTCTTTGAGGGCCTGACGGAGCACCGTCTCGGTCTGGGGCATGGTGCCCTCGACAGCGTCCACGACGACGACCGCACCGTCCACCGCACGCATCGCACGGGTGACGTCGCCGCCGAAGTCAACGTGGCCCGGAGTGTCGATCATGTTGATGAGGTACTCCTGTCCGTTGTACTCGTGGACCATGGAAACGTTCGAGGCATCGATCGTGATGCCACGGGCCTGCTCCTCCTCGTCGGAGTCCATGAAGAGCTGGTGACCGGCGAGCTCCTCGGAGATCATGCCGGCGCCTGCAAGCAGGTTGTCAGAAAGGGTGGTCTTCCCGTGGTCGATGTGTGCTACGATACCAATGTTGCGGATACGGTCCGGCTTGTCCATCAGCTCGGTGACCCGCTCTACCATCTTTTTTCTTCGTGTCATGGGAGTGCCTCAGAACCAAAAAAAAGGGTTTTACCGTGCAGCCTTGGCAACACGTTCGCGTTCTTCTTTCTTCGAGACGGAGTAGGCCTTTGCATCGCCCTTCGCCGCAGCGATAATCTCGTCTGCGAGCACGTCGGCAGCCGAGCGCTTGCTCTTGTGGGAGCCGTTGTAGGTGGCGATGGCGAGGAAGCCGAGGGCGGAGTCGACCCGGCGCTGCGGGGCGGTGTCGACTGCCTTCGGGACATTGATGCCGCCGTACTTCAGGCGGACGGTCTCCTCGCGGGGGCCGGCATTGGCGATCGCGTCGACGAGCACCTGGACCGGGTTCTTCTTGGTCTTCTTGTTGACCCTGTCGAAGGCTTCCTCGACGATCCCGATCGTGACCTGCTTCTTGCCGGTGTTCTGTTCCTTCTGCATCAGCTTGTTGATGAGCCGCTCGACGATGAGCATCTCACTCTTGGCAAACTGCTGCTGGGAGAGCTTGCCGCAGGAGTGCGGGACGATCATCGAGGTGAGGTTCACGTAGCGGAGAAGGCCGGGGTCGGCGATCTGGACTTCGGAAAGGTCCCACTTGTTGAAAAGGAGCCTCGGTACGCCGGCTTCTTTCTCTTCTACCTGTTCTACCTGTTCCTGGACAGGAGTTTCTACTTCTTCCACCATCATGATCACCTGCGCGGCTTCTCCTTACGGCCGAGGACCATTTCCTGGAGGCATACGTCGTTCACCTTGGTGACACAGAAACGGACACCAGGAATATCACCCTTCGACCTGCCGAGACGGCCACCGATACCTTCGATGGTGACCTCGTCGTGCTCGTCGATGAAGTTGATCGCGCCGTCGCCGACGGCGAAGGCCGAGACCTGACGGCCGTTCTTGATCAGCTGCACACGGACACACTTACGGATGGCCGAGTTCGGCTGCTTGGCTTCGACACCGACCTTTTCGAGCACGATGCCACGGGCCTGCGGGGCGCCCTCGAGGGGATCAGACTTGATATCGAGCATCAGTTCGCGGCGAGCGTAGTTCTTGTCGCTCCACCGGGTGCTGTTGGCGTCACGCTTCAGCTTTCTGGCTGCAAATTTACCCATTCCCATTGAATACCCTCTTTAGAGTAGATTTTCTCGATGTGGAAACTCCTCACTGTGGTATATACCAAAGCGCGGAATGAATTTATATATTCTCCATCATCTCGAAATCTTGTAGTATTCATGGGACGTCCACTATAATAATCTTATATCCTCACCCGCCGAATGATAGGTGATGGTCACCTGTATCTACAAAGAAACCTACTTCGACGCGAGTCACCGCCTCCTCCACTACCAGGGGAAGTGCCACCGCCTCCATGGCCACAGGTGGAAGGTCGAGGTCTGGATCAGGGGGACGCCCGACGAGACGACCGGTATTCTCATCGACTACAATGATATTAAAGAGGTCGTAGACCGGTTCGACCACCAGGTGGTCCTCAACGAGGAGGACCCGATGGTGGCCTGCCTGCGGCAGTTCCAGGACGTGGTGACCACCGTCGGCGACCCGACGAGCGAGGTGCTCGCCAGGGTGATCGCCGGGCTCATCAACGAGATGTGCGGCAGGGACGGGAGAGACGCACGCGTCGAGAAGATCCGGGTCTGGGAAGCGGAGACCTGCTATGCGGAGGCGACCGATGCGGATCTGTGAGGTCTTTTACTCTCTCCAGGGCGAGGGGACAGAGCAGGGCAGGCCGACCGCCTTCGTGAGGCTTGCCGGGTGCAACCTGGCGTGCGGCTGGTGCGACACGCCGTCCGCGCGTGACGCCGCGGGGGGCCGGGACGTCGCGGTCGATGTCCTCCTCGACCATCTCTGGCGCAAAAAGTGCCGGACGATCTGTTTCACCGGCGGCGAGCCCCTCCTCCAGATAGACGAGGTGGTCGAGGCCTGCCGCCGCCTGTCGGGGATGGGCTATGCCGTCGACATCGAGACGAACGGCACGGTGGACTTCAGACCTGTCCAGCCCTTCGCCTCTGTCTGCATGGACGTGAAGTGCCCGTCGTCGGGGGAGAAGAGCGACCTCTCCCTCCTCCCGTATATCAGGGAGAAGGACAGCGTGAAGTTCGTCGTCGGCACGAACGAGGACCTGGCATATGTCGAGAAGGTCCTCAAACACTGCCCGATAAAGGGCGAGGTCTTCGTCTCGCCGGTGTACGGCTCCGACGAAAAGGGGATCGCGCGCTGGGTGCTCGAGTCGGGTTTCCCGGTGCGTTTCCAGATCCAGCTCCACAAGTACCTGGAGATGAAGTAAGGATGAAAGCGGTATGCCTCCTCTCGGGCGGGATGGACTCGACCACCCTCGCCTATGTGGCGAAAGATATGGGCTACGATGTCCTCGCCCTCCACCTCAACTACGGCCAGCTGACAGAGAGGAAGGAGCGCGAGTGCGCACGGACGGTCGCCGGCCTCCTCGGGGCGAAGGAGTTCCTCGAAGTGGACGTCGGCTACTTCAGGCAGTTCGGAAAGAGCGCCCTTGTCGACGAGGAGATCCCGGTGAACGATTTCAGGGAGGAGCACGCGGGTGTCCCGAAGACCTACGTCCCCTTCAGGAACGGGAACCTCCTCGCGATGGCGACGAGTTTTGCCGAGTCCCGCGACGCCGACGCGGTCTTTATCGGGGTGCAGTCCTCGGACTTCTCGGGCTACCCTGACTGCCGGGAGGAGTTCATCCGGGCCTTCCAGGCGGCGGTGGACCTCGGCACCGCGCAGGAAAAGCCGATCAAGCTGATGACGCCTTTCGTGCACATGAACAAGACGGAGATCCTGAAGACGGGCCTCGCCCTCGGCGTGCCGTACGAGCACACCTGGTCCTGCTACAGCACCAACGATACCGCCTGCGGGGTCTGCGAGTCCTGCCACTTCAGGCTCGAAGCCTTCCGCGCCCTCGGCATCGAGGACCCGATCCCGTACGAGGTGCGGCCATGACCGAGATCTACAAAGGAAAGAGGCTCTCGGTCGAGTTGAACAGGTACACCCTCCCGAACGGGAAGGAGAAGGAAAGAGTCGTCGTCAAACCCGGCAACGCCGCGGTGATGCTCCCGATCGAGGGGGAGGACTGCTACCTTGTGCGGCAGTACCGCTTCGCCATCGGGGAGTACATCTATGAGGCTGCGGCCGGGACCCTTGAACCCGGCGAGGAACCGATCGAGACGGCGCGGCGAGAACTCGTCGAGGAGTGCCGGATCGCCGCCGGGGAGTTCATCCCGCGGGGCTTCATCTACACCTCGCCGGGCTTCACCGATGAGAGGGCCTACCTCTTCGAGGCGCGGGGCCTCACGCCGTCGCGGGAGTTCGACCCGGACGACGACGAGGTGATCGAGGTGGTCAGGATGCCCCTCGCAAAGGCCGTCGCCATGTGCCGGGACGGGCGGATCTCGGACGCGAAGACGATCGCGATCCTCTGCCGGTGCCTGCGATGAAGCAGGCCTTCCGGCCCGCGTGATCGCCGTGTGCATGTAATTTATACGAATCTGAAGAGAAACAAGTACTAACTTTGATGACTGGTGAATGAGAGATGACCGAAAACGCCGAAAATATAGTGGAGATGGA
The DNA here is from genome assembly GCF_002498315.1 of Methanofollis sp. UBA420. Classification (NCBI taxonomy): domain Archaea; kingdom Methanobacteriati; phylum Methanobacteriota; class Methanomicrobia; order Methanomicrobiales; family Methanomicrobiaceae; genus Methanofollis; species Methanofollis sp. UBA420. Next base: position 194,714 of record NZ_DAGX01000007.1, on the reverse strand, counting down.
CTCGGCGAGGCTGCGATACGAGTTCAAGAAGATGCTCGAACGCCTCGAAGCGAAGCAAGGGAGCGGCACCGAGCTCATCTCCCTCTATATCCCCCCGGACAAGCAGATCTATGACGTGACAGCCCAGCTACGGGACGAGTTCGGGCAGTGCGCGAATATCAAGAGCAAACAGACCCGAACGAACGTGCAGAGCGCCATCTCTTCCATCCTCTCCCGGCTCAAATACTTCAAGAGGCCGCCGGAAAAAGGCATGGCCGTTTTCTGCGGGACGGTCAGCACGGTCGGCGACCGCACCGACCTCCAGTGCGAGATCGTCCACCCGCCCGAGCCCATCAACCTGTACATGTACCGCTGCTCCTCGAACTTCGAGCTCGAACCCCTCAAGCAGATGCTCGAAGAGAAGCAGGTCTACGGACTTCTGGTCATCGACAGGCGAGAGGCGTACTGGGGCTTCCTGCGGGGCAACAGGATCGAGCCCATCGGAGGGTCCACCTCGATGGTGCCGGGCAAGCAGCGTAAAGGCGGTCAGTCGTCGGTGCGATTCCAGCGTCTGCGTCTCATCGCCATCAACGAGTTCTACAAGAAGGTCGGCGACCATGCAAGCGACACCTTCCTTGCCGAGAAGGACTTCTTCAACCGCTTCCAGGGGCTCCTGATCGGCGGGCCGTCGCCGACGAAAGAGGAGTTCAACGAGGGCGGGTTCCTCCACCACGAGGTCCAGAAGCGTGTGCTCGGCCTCTTCGACGTCGCGTACACGAACGAGAGCGGCCTTGCCGAACTCGTCGACAATGCACAGGACGCCCTGAAGGGCGTCGAGGTCGTCAAGGAGAAGGAAGTGATGAACCGCTTCCTGAAAGAACTTGTCAAGGACGACGGCGTCGCCGCCTACGGCGAGGAGAGCGTGCGAAAGAACCTCGAAGACGGCGCCGTCGCGGTCCTGATCCTCTCCGACAGGCTGCGCGAGTCCCGCCTGAAGATCAGGTGCGGGAACTGCGGCTACGGCGAGGAGAAGACGGTGAAGACCGAGCCCGGCAAGACGACAAAGGATATCGACCTCGGGAACTGCCCGAAGTGCAGTTCCCCCCTCCAGATCGAGGAGGAAGTCGACATCATCGAGGAGATGACGACCCTCGCCGACCAGAGCAGTGCGAAGGTCGAGATCATCTCAGACGACTTCGAAGAGGGTTCGATGCTCTACTCCGCCTTCGGCGGGATTGCAGCGATCCTCAGATACAGGACGGGATACTGAATGTTCCTTGAAACTTACCGGCAGATAGAAGAGGCGCTCCGGGCGTGCACCGGAGAGGAGACAGTCGAACTCACGGACGGCGGCGAGCACGCGGACTATGCGACCACCGTCGCCTTCTCCCTCGCGAAGAAACTGAGAAAGTCCCCGATGGTCATCGCGACCGACCTTGCGGCAGAGCTCACCGGGCGTCTTGCCGACGCAGGGATCACGGTCGAGACGAAGGGCCCGTACATCAACTTCCACGTGAGCGCCGCGTACGTGCAGGACGCGGTCAGGGAGGCCCTGGAGCCCGGCTACGGGAAACTCCCGGCACATGCCGGGAGGGTGATCCTGGAGCACACGAGTGCGAACCCGAACGGCCCCCTCCATGTCGGCCACATCAGGAACTCGATCATCGGCGACACCCTGGCCCGGTGCTTCCGGAAGGCGGGCTACCCCCTGGAGGTCCAGTATTACGTGAACGATATGGGCCGCCAGATCGCCATCGTCTCCTGGGGATTCGACCATGTCCCGAAGGAGCGCCTTGAGGACGAGAAGGAGGACCACCACATCGCCCGCGTGTACGTCGCCGCCAACCGCGAGATCGAGAAAGAGCCCGCGATCACCGGCGAGGTCGACCACCTGATGCAGCTGATCGAAAAGGGCGACCCGGAGACGCAGAAGAAGTTCCGCGAGGTCGTCTCCCACTGTCTCGACGGTTTCAAGGTGACGATGGGCAACCTCAATGTCGTCCACGACCGCTTTGTCTGGGAGTCGGACTTCGTGCGGAACGGCGACATGGAGAGGATCATCGACCGGATCGACCGCCTGCCCCAGGCGAAGCACGAGGGCACGCTCTCCCTGGACCTGACGGAGTGCGGTTTCGAGAAGGACTACGTGATCCGCCGGTCTGACGGGACGTCCGTCTACGCGGCCCGCGACCTCGCCTTCCACACCTGGAAGGGCCGGAACTCCGACCGCATGATCGACGTCCTCGGCGCCGACCACAAACTGATCGGCTCGCAGCTCCAGTGCACCCTGAAGCTCCTGGGCGAGAAGGCCCCGGAGATCGTCATCTTCGAGTTCGTCTCCCTGCCCGAGGGCTCGATGTCCACCCGTGCGGGCAAGTTCATCTCGGCCGACGAACTCGTCGCCGAGGTGACGAACAAGGCCTTCGCCGAGGTCTCGGAGAGGCGGCCCGAACTCCCGGCGGACCAGCGCGAGGAGATCGCCAGGGCCGTCGCCATATCGGCCATCCGCTACGACATCGTCAGGATCTCGCCGGAGAAGTCGACGGTCTTCGACTGGAAGGAGGCCCTGAACTTCGAGAGACAGAGCGGCCCGTACGTCCAGTACTCCCATGCCCGCGCCTGTTCGATCCTGGAGAAGGCGGGTGCCTTCGACGAGGCCTTCACGTACACCGACGAGCACGAGATCGCCCTTGCAAAGCAGATCGCCCGTTTCCCCGCGGTGATCGACCAGGTGGTCCGCGAACTCCGGCCTCACCTCCTCGCCACCTATGCCCGCGACCTTGCCGACCAGTTCAACACCTTCTACAGGTACGTGCCTGTGCTGAAGAGCGAGGGGGAGATGCGGGCGAGCAGGCTCACTCTCGTGAAGGCTGCGCAGAACACGCTGAAGGAATCTCTCGAAACCCTTGGTATCGATGCGATCTCCACGATGTGAAGACGCGAGGGGCGCCCTGCGGAAGCAGGGCTACCAGTTTTTTTCTCCCGACGCCACCGCGGCCGTGAAGCCGTGCATGTGGAACAAGCGGGCCCTGAAGGGTGGCGATATGTGCTACAAGCACCAGTTCTACGGGATCGAGAGTCACCGCTGCGTGCAGATGACGCCGACCCTCCGCTGCAACCAGCGCTGTCTCTTCTGCTGGCGCTCTTTCGAGCACGATGTCTCGGCAGAGAGGGAGTGCACGCCCGCGGAGATCCTCGGACGTGTCCGCGACCTCCAGAAGAGGGCGCTCTCCGGGTACAAGGTCTCGCAGTACGTGACAGGGGATCGTTTTGCCGAGGCACTCGACCCGACGATGGTGGCGATCTCCCTCTCCGGCGAACCGACCCTGTACTCCGGCCTGCCGGAGATGATCGACCTCTTCAACGCGGAGGGCTTCACCACCTTCCTGGTCTCGAACGGGACGCGGCCCGACGTCCTCGCCCGCTGCCGTCCCTTCCAGACCTACGTCTCCCTGGACGCACCCGACGAGGAGACCTACCTCCCCCTCTGCAACCCGGAGGAGGAGGGGTCGTGGGAGAGGATCCAGCAGAGCCTCGGACTCCTCTCCGGCCGCAGGTCGGCGGTCAGGACAACCCTCGTGAAGGGGATCAACGACATCGACCCGGCAGGATATGCGGCGCAATACGAGGCATCGGGCGCACGTTTTATTGAGATCAAGGGATACATGTATCTCGGATACAGTCGCAACCGCCTGTCGCGGGAGAACATGCCCGAGCACGAGGAGATCCGCCGCTTTGCCGAGGAAGTCGCCGGGCACTGCACCAGGTACCGTATCGCGGACGAAAGCCCCATATCCAGGGTCGTCCTGATGGAGAGAACAGAGAGAGGGGATGAAACAGAATGAGATTTGATCCAGAAGAAAGGAAGGAACTGTCGAGGAAGGACTTTGAAGAGGCATGGCACCGTGGCCCCGAGGTGCTGACGCCGCCGGCCCTGGCCGGGACGTACCCGCGGAAGGCCTACACGCGTGCGAGGCCGCACCCGATCGCGGAGACGATCGAGAGGCTCCGCCAGGTGTACCTCTCGATGGGTTTCGACGAGGCCCGCGTCCCGGTGATGATCGAGGAGTCGGACGTCTACAGGCAGTTCGGCCCCGAGGCGAGCGCGGTCCTGGACCGGGTCTTCTATCTCGGCGGCCTGCCGCGGCCGAACATCGGGATCTCAGACCGCCAGATGGAGCAGGTGATGGCGATGATCGGGGCCGAGTACGCCGAGGCGCCGGTCACGTCCGAGGAGGCGAAGGAGAGGCTCCAGAAGATCTTCCACGCCTACAAGAAGGCCGAGATCGACGGCGACGAACTGACCCACGAGATCGCCGGGTCCCTCTCGATCGACGACGGCCTGGTGGTCCGCATCCTGGACGCGGTCTTCCCGGAGTTCAAGAGTCTTGAGCCCGAGTCCTCGCACACGACCCTCCGCTCCCACATGACGAGCGGGTGGTTCCTCTCTCTCGGGTCGATGTGGGAGCACTACGCCCACCCGATCCGTCTCTTCTCGATCGACCGCTGTTTCCGCCGGGAGCAGGAGGAGGGGCCGACGCGGTTGATGACCTACCACTCGGCATCCTGCATCATCGCGGGCGAGGACGTCACGATCGAGGACGGCAAGGCGGTCTCCGAGGCCCTGCTCTCGGCCTTCGGCTTCGAAGACTTCGAGTTCCGTCCTGACGAGAAGAGGTCGAAGTACTACATCCCCGACACCCAGACGGAGGTCTACGCCAGGCACCCGGAGATCGGGTGGGTGGAGGTCGCCACCTTCGGCATGTACTCGCCCTCGGCACTCGGCGAGTACGGCGTCGGCGTGCCTGTCATGAACCTGGGCCTCGGCGTCGAGCGCCTGGCGATGATCCTCTACAAGGCGAACGACGTCCGCAAACTCACGTACCCGCAGTTCTTCCCCCGCACTCTCACCGACCGCGAGATCGCGGCGGCGATCGGTCTCCGCGAGGAGCCGCGGACCGTCGAGGGGCGGCGTCTCGTCGGCTCGATCATGGCGGCGGCGACCGAGCACGCCACGGCGGTGGGGCCGTGCTCGTTCCCGGCCTTTGAAGGCGAGTTCGCGGGCCGAAACATCCGGGTCTTCGTGGAAGAACCCGAGGAGAACTCGAAGCTCTGCGGCCCTGCGACCTTCAACGAGATCTTCGTGCAGGACGGCAAGGTGCTCGGCGTCCCTGACACGGAGAAGTTCGCGGACGTGCGGGCGAACGGCGCCCCGACCGGCATCTCGTACCTGATGGCGGCGGCGAACCTCGCGGCGGCACGGATCGAGGAGGCGGCGAGGATCGGCGAGGGCGTTGTCGTCCAGACGAAGATGGCGAAGACGCCGTCCGATGTGAATGTGAAGATACCCGAATGGGCGATGCGGTATATCACGGACAATAAGAGGAAGATCGACGTCCGCGGGCCGGTTTTTCTGACGGTGCGGGCGGAGATTATAGAATAATCTTTTTTTCGAGATAAATCTCTCAAATAATATTTCAGAATCGTAGGGAAATTATTTTAGATTTCGATCCTATTACCGTGGAAAGGGGAATCGATCCCTTCATCATTTTTCTCTACGCAATGCAATGTCCCGTTTGAGACACAAAAGATCCCTCACCGGCCTATATAAAAAAGAGAAGAAATCCAGGATCCAGTAATACCACTTTATTTTGCACGTACTGTTGCCAGAGATTTCATATGGTATCGAATATCTATTGAGAACAGGATATTTTCTCTGTGCTTTACGCCATAACTGATGGCGAATTTTCTGTCGCACATTATGTCCACGCACTCCATGTGTTTTGTACATTGCATGAGATGTACTGACAATTATCCAGTTGACTTTGTACCATCTCTCAGGATCATCCCGAATAGAATACACAACATGAGATATGTTTCGCATTGCAATCTCAGTGTGATTTATACGGGGTTTCATGGATAGTATAACTCCGGGTATCGAATTCCCTTAAAATTAGCGATCGGAATTTTAGAATTTCTCTTTGGATAATCGAGATGCCCGTCGACATCCAGGGCCTGAGTTCTCCCGGTCGGTCGGCAAATTTCACCTTCATAGAGCCTGAACCCGAACACTCTCAGCGGAGAAGGCCCCCCTATAACATCAAGGAATCCTTCCGCACGCGAAACGGCATTTTTTGCTTCCTCCTCCGGGATCGTCCCTGCCATATCGTAGACCGCGATATGCCGCTCCCTCCGCATCCGGTCGAAGGCGAGCACGATCTCCCGGTCCAGGAAAAGTTCGGCAAACCTGACCGCCGGGACGGCGTTCGAGGCGAGACCGTTGAGAACCCTTTGATGACTCCAGAATAGCCGACATTGCGCATAATAGCCATATATAGAGCATAATATCGACAAAAACTCCCATCAAGGCATTCGCTGAGACAGCATATTTATCAGCGGAAAAATCGCATTAATAGCATGCAAAAAACGTCAATTTCATTCCTGATTCTGCTCGTTCTCGGCCTGTTTCTTGTAACAGCCGGGTGCACACAGACTCAGCCCGACACGGCCACTCCAACGCCGGGAAGTACGGGAATTCAGCAGGAGACCTACACCTCCAATGAAACGCTCGTCGCCTTCGTTGAGAGTGCGGCCGCCTATGTGAAAGCAAACGGCAAAGAAAAAGCCCTTGCAGAATTTAACAACCCGAATGGTTCTTTTATCAGGGGCGAACTCTACATCTACGCCTACGACTTCAACGGCACGACCCTCGCCCACCCGGTCGATCCCGAGAAGGTCGGAGTAAACCGTATGGATGAGGGAGAAACAGGGATTTTCCTCCGGGGCTCCAGCGATGCGGTCAGGAATGGAAGCGGTTTTTACCAGATCAAGTATGTCAATCCCATACACAACCGGACGCTCGAATCAAAACTGGTGTATGGTGTGAAGATCGATGATGACTGGTGGCTTGGTTCCGGAATATACACCGGCCCGGCAGACCAGTCTCCAGTGCAGTAACAATTTTCCCCCCGGCATCCGCCCCGGACAGCGTCTGGACCCTGGGCGGAACAACAACCGGGACATCTATTTTTAACCCTGATGACGGGCTGCTTCCTGATAATAACAAGGAATATTCTCATGCAGCATCCCCGGCCGGTAATCATTGCGGGAATCACACTACCCAGTATAGTACAGTACACGATCATTGAGCACGCACCCGACTCCGGCACCGTACCTCTATGTGTTCGCGATCCCGCCCGAACCGGCAAAGACCACATCCATTCTCGCGTCTTTGCATGTTAACGGCAAGAATAACGGGCTCATCGTCACGGCCACGGTTCTCTCCTCACTGCCCAATGGTGTCTTCCCGGCACCTGGCGACGTCTTCGAGTACGTCGACCTCGTGCCGGCCCGGTACACGAACATCACCGGGGCGACGGTCACCTTCACCGTCCCGCTCTCGTGGCTCGACGAGCACCTCCTCTCCCCGGCCGACATCGTGCTGTACCACCACACCAACGGCACCTGGACCGCCCTGCCGACGATCGTCGGGACAACCGCGGACGGGCGGTTACCTTCACGGCGACGAGCACGGGTTTCTCACTCTATGCGATATCAGGGATCGAGAAAACAATAGTGACACCGACGGAGACGCCCTCACCCACGCGGCCCGCTTCCACGTCGCGAAGATCGGCGTCTTCGGGTCGGTCTCCCGCGGCGAGCAGACGCCGGAGAGCGACATCGACATCCCATGCCTGAGTTCTCCCGGCCGGTCGGCGCACCGATCGACCTGGGGACGCCCGACGCCATCAAACCGGTGATGAAGGAGAGGAATGCCATGTGAGACGGTCTATGTCTGAACTCAAACACACTCAGCGCAGAAGACCCTCTATGGCATCAAGGAATACTTCCGCACGCGAAACGGCATTTTTTGCTTCCTCCTCCGAGATCGTCCCGGCCATGTCGTAGACCGTGATATGCCGTTTCCTCCGCATCCGGTCGAATGCGAGAACGATCTCTCGGTCCAGGAAGAGTTCGGCAAACCTGACCACCGAGATATGCTGGTTGGCCCCGGACGGCCGGTACCCTTTCGAAAACATCAACGCCCGTCCGGCCTGAAGCATGGCATTGTAGGCAATGGTATAGGCCCAGTCGCTGTTGCCCGCAAGGACGGTTCCCGCGACCGCCACATCCCTTCGCGCAAGATCCATCGCGTTGTTCACCGCCTGTGTATCAAGGGGGAGTTTTCGGATCAGGCCCTGACGTTCCAGCGCCTCAATCTCCGCCAATCAGCACCACCTTCGGTCCTGCAAGCACATTCGAGACAAACGGATCATCATGTGCGATCCTTCTCTCCATCTCCTCGGCCGTGAAAAGGGCATAGTTGATCTCCCGTCCAAGCAACTCCTCCGTTGCGCGGACCGCGGCGATCAACCGGTCCTCGTTCACCGTCCCGACAATGAAGAGGTCGATGTCGCTCCCGACACCGGCCTCCCCGCGAGCGAAAGAGCCATAGATAAACATGGATTCGATCGCCCCGATCCCGTCGAGATGCTCGGTGATGACCTTCGCGACGCCTTCGGTCTTGAGAATGATGGCGGTCAACTCCTCATACAGGGGAAAGGAACGGTTCACCATATAATAATGTGCATTCCCCCGCCGCATGCTGGAGAGCAGCCCGAACTCTTCGAGGTTCGCGAGTTCCCGCCTGACGGCATTGAGGTTCTCCCCCGTGAGGCGCCCGACCTCGCGGAGGTACATCTCCCGGCCGGGATTCAGCAGGAAGAGCGTGAGAAGTTTCACCCGCGTCTTCGAGGGGATGAGCCGTTCGAGCATGTATCAATAATGTATACTATAGTATAAAAAATGTATTCGATACGAGGACGGTCCGGGCTCAGATCCGCGGCGACGACCGACTCTCTCCCCGGTTAAGTCAGGCTTAAGACCCCCGTCGCCGACGGAGAGGCATGAACCCGAAGAAAAGAACAGACGGCAGCCTTCGTGATCCCCCGTGCGCCAACACCGGATCCGGGAAGACCGCCACGTCTCCGTCGACTGGAGACACCCCGGCTCAGGCCCTTGCCACCCTCTTCCCGACCGGCGGTGTCGTCGAAGTGCGGGCGCTCGGCGACTATGCGACGCACTCCGGCTACTTCGACGACTTTGCAAGACTCGCCGCGTCTGCGGAGGCACTCGACACCGACCCGGAGGTCCGCGGGATCTACGTCACCCTGAACGAGGTGAACCCGGCCCTCCTGGCCAGGCGGGCGAACAGGGTGAAGATGCGGCTGACGAGGAGCGACCCGACGACCTCGGACGCCGACATCCTCCGCCGCCGCTGGCTCCCCATCGACCTGGACCCCGTGCGACCGGGCGGGGTGTCGTCGACGGAGGAGGAGCATGACGCAGCACTCAGGCGGGCGGACGAGATCGCCCGCTGGCTTGCTGAGCAGGGGTTCTCCGAACCTATCCGCGCCGACTCCGGGAACGGGGCGCACCTCCTCTACGCGATCGACCTGCCGAACGACGACGGGGGACTCGTCAAAGGGGTGCTCGCCACCCTTGACGCGTTGTTCTCCGACGAGACGGTCACCGTCGACACCGCGAACTCCAACGCCGCCCGCATCTGGAAACTCTACGGCACCTGCTCGCGGAAGGGGGACACCACTCGCGAGCGTCCGCACCGGCGGGCGCGGGTCCTCTCGGTTCCCAAAGAGAGGAAGATCGTCACGGCCGAAAAACTCCGGGCGATCGCCGCCCTCCTCCCCGTCGAGGCGCCGCCGGCGCCGACGGGCGGGAAGATCGACCTCGCCGCGTGGCTCAGGGAGCACGGCCTCGGGGTGCGGAGCACGCGGCCCTGGCAGGGCGGCACCCTCTTTGTCCTCGCCGACTGCCCCTTCTCGACCGCCCACCGCGACGGCGCCTTCGCCGTCCAGTTCCCGGGCGGTGCGATCTACGCCGGGTGCCACCATGCGAGTTGCGGCGGCGGGACGCAGAGGTGGCCGGAGTTGCGGGCCATGCACGAACCGAAGAGACAGACGAAGCAGAAGACGACACCGCCCTCGTCCGAACCCGCAGAGATCAGGGAGTGTGCGATGAAAATTCTCCGGGACGGCGACCCGATCGCCTTCCTCCTCGACACCTTCCACCGGGAACACGTCGGTGACCGCACCGTCGCCGAGTGCCTGATCATGTCCGTCGCCTCCCAGTCCGTCGAGAACACGAACGGCCTCCACGTCGCCATCTCGGGGAACTCCGGCAAGGGCAAGACCCACGCCTGCACCACCATGCTCACCCTCATCCCGGAGACCTTCAGGCTCACGGGCACCGTCTCCGACAAGGCCCTCTACTACCACGACTCCCTCAGGCCGGGCACCGTCTTCCTCTTCGACGACGTCTCCCTCTCCGACGACATGCAGGAACTCCTGAAGAGCGCCACCGCCGGTTTCCGGGAACCCATCGAGCACCGCACCCTCACCACCGAAAGGCGCCTGCGTGTCTGCACCATCCCGGAGAGGTGCGTCTGGTGGCTCGCGAAAGTGGAGAGCGTCGGCGACGACCAGGTGATGAACCGCATGCTCACCGTCTGGATCGACGACTCGAAGGAGCAGGACGAGCGGGTGCTCGCCCACATGAAGACGGCCGAGGCAGAGCGCCGCGGCGACGACGAGGACGAAGACGTCCACGTCTGCCGTGCCATCTGGGAGATCGTCAAGGAACAGACCTACCACGTCCGCATCCCCTTCTCGACGCGGATCTCTTTCCAGACAGCAAGAAACCGCCGGAACCCGGCCATGCTCTTCGACCTGATCAAGGCCTCCGCCCTCCTCCACGCCTGCCGGCGGGACCGGGACGAGGACGGGAGCCTCATCGCCGACCGCGAGGACTTCGTCTATGCCCGCAGGCTCTTCCTTGCGATCAACGGCGACGCCGGCGGGCAGGAGACGAAGCTGACCAGGAACGAGGCGGCGGCCCTGGAGACGATCGCGAAGATGGGCCTTGAGGCCTTCACCGTCAGGGAGTTGCAGGACGCCCTCGGCCTCTCGTACCACCAGACCTACCGCCTGCTCCACGGCTACACGAACAGCAGGGCGACCTACACCGGCATCCTGGACAAGTGCCCGGCGGTGAGTCTCATCGACGCCACGGTGGCCGAGGAGCGTTTCGGGATCGAGATGAAACGGCGGGAACATTATTTCTCGTTCGACGACCGGGCCTACCGCGAGTGGATGGCGAAAGCGGACGTCTGGATCGACGACGACCCCGACCTTTCCACCTTCGCGCCGGGTTTGCACCAGGGCGGTGGAAACGAGGCGGCGGCAGAAGGGGACCGTTCCTGAGAGGTATGTGCGTACAGAGTACAGTATGAGAAGTGTGTACAGGTACCCGGGGTAATTTGCACACGATCCGGAGAACATACGGCACGCCTGCGGGGGTGGTGTATGGTGCTGCGATACGCGGGCTGGTGCAAACGTCGGCGAGCACCCGGCGTGCACGGCCCTGTTGCCGGATCGGAGGCTGCCGGCGACGGATCTCCCCGGTGCAAAACCGGCGCGAAGGAGAGAAAACAGGTGCAAGGTGCAAAGGCATCGGCGTGCCGGCACGGTCCAGAAGATAATTATGCTCGCGGGTCTCCCGTCCACGTATGATGACCACCCGCCCATCCATCGACCTGAAGGCGATCGCACGGGATGCCATGGAGACGTACGGGTTCTCCCCCCGATTCTCCCCGGCCGTCGAGAGGGAGGTCGGCGCAATCGCGGCGCCGGCCGTGCCACACGGCGTCCGCGACCTCTCGTCCCTCCTCTGGTCGTCCATCGACAACATCGACTCCCTGGACCTCGACCAGATCGAATACTGCGAACGCACGGGCCGCGGCGAGATCCTTGTCAGGGTGGCGATCGCCGACGTCGACGCCTCTGTCCCGAGGGCGTCGGCGGCCGATCGGCATGCCGTCCACAACGGCACCTCGGTCTACACCGGGGTCGAGACCTTCCCCATGCTCCCGGACAGGCTCTCGAAGGGGATCACCTCGCTCCTGCCCGGCCCGCCCCGCCTCGCGGTCGTCATCGAGTACACCGTCCGCCCGGACGGGAGCACCCGGCCGGGCGGGATCTACCGGGCGCTCGTCCGCAACAGGGCGAAACTCGTCTACGAAGAAGTCGGCGACTGGCTGGAAGACATCGGCGATCCGCCCGCGATCTTTTCCGACGTCCCCGGCCTGGAGGAGCAGGTCCTCCTCCAGGACGAGGCGGCCCGGAGACGGAGACGGCACAGGATGGAGCAGGGGGCGCTCGACCTCGAAACCATCGAGGCGGCGCCCGTGATGGAGGAGGGGACGGTGACCGACCTCGTCGTCCCGCGGCAGAACGCGGCCCGGCGCCTCATCGAGGAGTTCATGATCGGGGCGAACGGGGCAGTGGTGGAGTACCTGGGCAGGGCCGGCGTCCCCATGATCCAGAGGGTCGTCCTGACGCCGAAGAACTGGGACGGGATCGTGGCGACAGCCGCGGAGTACGGCTGGCGCCTGCCGAAGAAACCCAGCGCGAAGGCCCTCTCGAAATTTCTCGTCCGGCGGAAGATGGCCGACCCCGAACGCTTCCCCGACCTCTCCCTGACGATCGTGAAACTGATCGGGCACGGCATCTACCTCCCCCTCGACCCCGGCGAACCGCCGTGCGGCCACTTCGGCCTCGCGGTCACCGACTACACCCACGGCACGGCGCCGAACAGGCGCTACGTCGACGTGATCATCCAGAGGCAGGTGAAGGCGGCCCTCCAGGGAGAGGAAACCCCATACACCCGCGACGACCTGGAAAGCCTCGCCGCATGGCTGACAGACAGGGAGAGGGCGTCGGAGAAGGTGGAGAGGTTCATGCGCAAGGCCGCGGCCGCGGTGCTCCTGGAGGACCGGATCGGCGACGTATTCGACGCCCTCGTCACCGGCGCTTCGGAGAAAGGGACGTACGTCAGGATCGTCTCGCCCCCTGTCGAAGGAAGGGTCATGGAGGGCGAGGAGGGCCTCTCCGTCGGCCGGAAAGTCCGCGTCCGCCTGGTACGCACCGACCCGTACAGGGGCTACATCGACTTCGAGAGGGTGTGAGGGCGAAAGCCCCAAATACCGTCCCCGTCCTCCCTCCTCCTATGGACATCTCCCCCGCCACCCTCGAAGAGATCCGGAAGCGGCAGGCCGCGGTCGAGAGGACGTACTCTCCCTACGCCGCCAGGAACGCCGGTGCCGTCAGGAAGAAGGACGCAAGAGCGGAGGAACCCGTCATCCGCCCGCCCTTCTCCCGCGACGCCGACCGCATCCTCCACTCCCGGGCCTACACCCGGTACATCGACAAGACCCAGGTCTTCTCCCTCATCGACAACGACCACATCACCCACCGCGTCCTCCACGTCCAGCTCGTCTCCAAGGTCGCCCGCACCATCGGCCGGGCCCTCGGCCTCAACGAAGACCTGATCGAGGCCGTCGCCCTCGGCCACGACATCGGGCACGTCCCCTTCGGACACACAGGGGAGGAGTGCCTGGACGGGATCTGCCGGCAGGCGGGGGTCGGCGCCTTCAGGCACAACGTGCAGAGCGTCCAGTTCCTCGACGCCATCGAAGACCTGGACCTCACCCTCCAGACCCTGGACGGCGTCCTCTGCCACGACGGCGAGAAGTTCGTCGGCCGCCTCGTCCCGGCCGGACCAATCTCTGCGGCGTCCCTCAGATCGAAGTGCGAGATGATTCGCGGCGGGGCGCCCGTCCTCCCGTCCACCATGGAGGGGTGCGTCGTCAGGGCTGCGGACGTCATCGCCTATCTCGGCCGCGACCTCCAGGACGCGATCGAGGTCGGCTTGATCGACCGGGACGACGACGACCTGGCGGCGATCTGCCGGGAGACCTTCGGGATAGACGATTATCAGACGATCACCAGGACGACCATCGACACCCTCATCAAAGATCTCATCACGGAAAGTTTCGGGAAAGCAGAGATTTCTTTCTCCGACGAGGCCGCGGAGGGCGTGAAAAAGATGCAGACATTCAGCATCGACCATGTCTACAACCATCCAAGACTCACCTCCCAGCATGAGAAGATCAGGAGGATGTTCGCCGCCCTCTTCGAGCACTACTCCGCCGACCTCGAAGAGGAGAAGAGGGACTCGCCCATCTACACCGACTACCTCGACGCCCCCTGGGTCTCGCGGGAGTACCGGGAAGAGGCGAGCGAGGGCGAGAAGGTCCGGGACTTCATCGCCGGGATGACAGACCGCTACTTCGCCGAGAGATTCCGGGCAGTCGTCCTGCCGGAGAGGGTCAGGGGGACATACAGGACGGAGGGATGACCCGATACTATTTTTAAGGAGGTGGCCGAGGGGAGTATTGATGTCAACCAGACTGATGGACTACTTCAACAGGACCCCGCGGATCGGCGTCCTCGGTACCGCAAGCAAAGACGGGAAAGTGAATGTGGCAGTCTTCGAATCGCCGCAGATGATCGATGAGAAGACCGTCGTCGTCGCCCTGGGACAGAACCGCACCCTTGCAAACCTCCAGGAAAACCCGAACGCCGTCTATATGATCGTAAAACCGGCAGAGACAGGGGTAGAGGAATGGAAGGGGATCAGGGTCTCCATGAGAATGAAGGAGTGCACGACGTCAGGGGCGAGGCTGGACGCGTACAGGAAAGAGATCGCACAGATCGCGGGCGATGAGGTGGCGGCGACGATCCAGGCCACGGCGACCTTCGAGATCGGCGAGGTGCGCCCCATCGTCGATATGGGCCAGGGCTGGGAGAACTCGATCTGAACATTTTTCCGGGGCAGGAGGGGAGGACTCTCCTCTGCCCTCACGCCCTATCGACGGCGGATAGTTTCTTCATCCCGGTCGCCGGAGAAATCTGCGTATGGAACACAGACTGAAAAGAACGGCCCGACTCCTCGGATATGGCGCCCTGACATGGCTGGTCCCCTTCCTCGCGGCCGTCCCCTTCTACGGCCCGGGCGGCGACCTCCTCGTCGACGTCTCCCTCTTCAAGAGCGTCATGGTCGTCGTCGGCGGGGTCACGGGAGCTCTGCTCCTGGTCCACTGGTTCGACGGCGTGCAGGCCCGCCACCTCAGGGAGGGCGCGGTCGTCGGCGGCGTGTGGCTCGCGATGAACTGGGCGCTCGACCTCCTGGTCCTCGTCCCCATCGCAGGCATGGACATTGCGACGTACTTCGCCCAGATCGGCCTTCGGTACCTGCTGATCCCGACGATGGCGATCGCGATCGGTTACAGCACCGGACGGGCGGCGGCGAGAGAATAGGCAGGGACTCTCCTCTCACGCACCCCCGAGCACGCACCCGATGCAGATCGCAAGTTCGAGGACGATGATGCCGCCGACCTCAAGCCAGGCCACGCTGTCGGGCAGGGCACCCATATCCCGCCAGACCACCAGGATCATGCCGGTCATGAGGAGGATGAGGGCGTTCATGCCGGCGTTGACAGGGGAGCCGGCGGCGACGAGACACGCTGTTGCGGCGACGCCAAGAGGGAGGCCGGTCGTGGCGCCAAGGAGGACAGGGGCGTTCCTGGGGGAAGGGGCGATCATGGATGGCGGGAGTGAGGCGAGATGGGATTTATAGGTTGTGGAATGAAGGGCGAGGGCAGAGACAATATATACCAGAGACTGCAGATGCGGCGATCTGCCGGATACGAACAACAAATAAGAAACCCATTTAACCGAGCAAAAATAAGTATTCAGATAATTTAGCCGGATCTGGTGGACGGGATGAAAATAGCGGTAATCGGTGGGGGGTATGTCGGCCTGGTCACGGCGGCGTGCTTTGCACATCTGGGGCACGAGGTCTCAATAGTCGAGGTCGACGCCGGCAAGGTCAGGGCGATCAATGCCGGAGAGCCCCCGATCTATGAGGAAGGGCTCGAAGAACTTCTCACGGCGCATGCGGGAAAGACCCTGGTCGCGGGGACGGAATACGGGCCTGTTGCAGACGCGGACCTCTCCTTCATCTGTGTCGGGACACCGCCGGCAGGGGACGGGAGCGCCGACCTCTCGTACATCACCGCGGCATGCCGCTCCATCGGCGAGGCCCTCCGCGGCAGGACGAAGACGCACACCGTCGTCGTGAAGAGCACCGTGCCGCCGGGGACGACCGAAAACCTCGTCGTCCCCACGGTCGGGGTGGCGTCGGGCCGGAACGACCTCGGCTTTGCCATGAACCCGGAGTTCCTCAGGGAAGGCAGGGCGGTGGATGACTTCCTCCACCCCGACAGGATCGTCATCGGGAGCGCCGACCCCGCGGCAGGAAACAGCGTCGCCGCGGTGTACCGGGGCATCGACGCCCCTGCCGTGCGGACAGGCACCACCGCCGCCGAGATGATCAAGTACGCCTCCAACGCCCTCCTCGCAACGAAGATCTCCTACACGAACGAGATCGGGAACCTCTGCAAGCGCCTCGGCATCGACGTCTATGAGGTGATGCAGGGCGTGGGGCTCGACAAGAGGGTATCCCCCCACTTCCTCAACGCGGGCGCCGGTTTCGGCGGCAGTTGCTTCCCGAAGGACGTCGCCGCCCTCATCCACCTTGCGGAGAAGCAGGGCGAGGACCCGGTCCTCCTCCAGTCTGTGATGGAGGTGAACAGGCGGCAACCCCTCAGGATGGTCGGGATACTGAAGGAACGGGTCGGCGACCTGAACGGGAAAAAAATCGCGGTCCTCGGTCTCGCCTTCAAGGACGGCACCGACGACATCAGGGAGTCGCGGGCGGTCCCGGTCATCGAGGCCCTGCTGGAGGGAGGGGCGGCGGTCGCCGCCTACGATCCCCTCGCCGTCCCGAATATGCGCCGGGTCTTCCCGCAGATCGAGTACTGCGCCAGGGCCGCGGAGGCCCTGGCCGGTGCCGACGCCTGCCTGCTGATGACAGAGTGGCCTGAGTTCTCCCGCCTCGACGGGGAGTTCGACCTGATGAAGAGCCGCGTCGTCATCGAGGGGAGGAGAGTTCTCTCCTGCGACGGGAAGGAGGGCATATGCTGGTAAGACAGGGGCTGATCCCGGCGGCCGGGTCGGGGACGCGCCTCGGGCCTTTCACCAACGCGATCCCGAAAGAGCTCCTCCCTGTCGGCGAGAAGGCCGTGATCGAGCACGTGGTCGAGGCGATGGCCGGCGCGGGCATCGAGGAGATCGCCATCGTCGTCTCGCCGCACAAGCACGGCCTCTCCGATTACCTCGGTTCGGGGAAGCGCTTCGGCGTGAACTGCACCTATGTCGTCCAGGACGAGCGCCTCGGGCTTGCGAACGCCGTCGCGGCGGGGGAGCACGTCATCGACGGCACCTTCGCCGTCGTCCTCGGCGACAACTTCTTCGCCCCCACGACCTTCCTCGCCGACCTCATCGCCTTCCACACCTCCCGGCATGCCGACGCCACCGTCGGTGTCGCCGAGGTGGCCGACGTCACCCGCCACGGCATCATCAGGCCTGACGGCGACCGCATCCTCGGCATGGTCGAGAAGCCCTCCCCCGAGGAGGCGCCGAGCTGCCTCGGGGCCATCGGTGCCTATGTCTTCGAGAAGAACATCTTCGACGCCATCAGGAAGACGGAGCCCGGCTACAAGGGCGAGTACCAGCTCACCGACTCGATTGGACGGGAGATCGAGGAGGGGAAGAGGGTGCTGTACAGGCAGATCAACGGCATCCACATCGACGTCGGGACCCCGCATGATCTGATGCGGGCGAATGAGTGGTATTTGAGGGAGAATGGGCACAGCCTGGAGGACATCTCCCGCACCATCTAGGAATGACAACCATGAAGATACTTGTCACAGGTGGAGCCGGATTTATCGGCTCCCACATCATTGCACGGTTGCTTGGTGAGGGGCACGAGGTCGTCTGTCTCGACAACTTCGACCCCTACTACGATCCGGCAGCCAAGAAAGCGAACATCGCACCGTTCGCATCAGACCCGAACTTCACCCTTATCGAAGGGGACATCAGGGACACTCACCTCCTCACGCAAGTTCTCGACGGCGTCGACTATGTCTTCCACGAGGCGGCACAGGCAGGTGTCCGCATCTCGGTGGAAGACCCGGTGAAACCCCACGAGGTGAATGCCACCGGCACCCTGAACCTGTTGCAGGCGGCACGCACCGCCGGCGTCAGGAAGGTCATCTACGCCTCCTCGTCCTCCGTCTATGGCACCGTGAAGTACCTCCCCTTCGACGAAGACCATCCCACCCTGCCGGTCTCGCCCTACGGTGTCTCCAAGTTGATGGCCGAGCAGTACTGCAGGGTCTTTGACGAACTCTATGGTCTGAAGACCTGCTCTCTCCGGTACTTCACCGTCTACGGCCCCCGGATGAGGCCCGACCTTGCGATCAGCATCTTCACCAGGCACGCCCTGAAGAACGAACCCATCACAATCTTCGGGGACGGCGAGAAGACGCGGGACTTCACCTACATCGACGACATCGTCGACGCAAACATCATTGCGATGACGAAAGGCGAAGGGGCGTACAACATCGGCGGCGGCCACCGGGTCTCCATCCAGACACTCGCCGAAAAGATCATCGAGATCACCGGGAGTGGATCCGAGATCAGGTATGCGGACCCGATGAAAGGCGATGCAGAGCACACCTTTGCCGGGACAGAGAAAGCGAAGAGGGAGATCGGGTGGGCCCCACAGACGACTCTGGAAGAGGGACTGAAGAGGTACATAGCATGGGTGTCGACCTCTCAGTCGTGATCCCCACCTACAATGAGGAGGAGAGCGTCGTACCTCTGTATGAGGAACTGCACAAAGTGCTCCCCCCCCTCGGCATGACCTACGAGATCCTCTTCGTGGACGACGGGTCGACAGACCACACCTATCAGCGTCTGAAAGACCTTCATGATCAGGACAGCACAGTCAAAGTCGTTAAGTTCAGGAGCAACTTCGGCCAGAGTGCGGCGATGAAAGCGGGGTTCGACCACGCCGGGGGCGATCTCGTCGTCACCATGGATGCAGACCTCCAGAACGACCCCCACGACATTCCCGCCCTCCTCCAGAAGATGCAAGACGACGACCTTGACGTTGTCTGCGGCTGGCGGTACAACCGCCATGACCCCCTCTCCAAAAGGATCTTCTCGAAGGGTGCAAACCGCCTGCGCAAGGCACTCACGCACGAGACGATCCACGACTCGGGCTGCACTCTCAGGGCCTACAAAAAAGAGTGCACGAAGGACCTGGAACTGTACGGGGAACTGCACCGCTATATCCCGGCAATGCTCCTCTGGAAGGGTTATCATGTCGGGGAGATGAAGACCAACCACCGAGACCGGTCCTTTGGACAGAGCAAATATAACTGGGTCCGTCTGGTCAAAGGATTCCTGGACCTCCAGGTGATCACCTTCTGGCAGAGGTTCTCGGTCAGGCCGATGCATGTTTTTGGCGGGGCGGGGTTAATAATGGGGGCATTAGGCATTCTTGTTACGGGATATCTCATAGTTTTAAAGGTTTTTTTTGGCGCTGCCCTCTTCGAAAGACCACTCTTTCTTGCAGGATTAATTTTGCTTGTCCTGGGTGTGCAATTCATCGCTATCGGAATACTGGCAGATATCCTGCTGAAAATCTACTACGGTCAAAATGACAGAAAAAATTACCTCATTGAAAAGATGATTGAATAAACATCCAAACGCGGAGAATATATCATGGAATCTCAGGCTCAAAGGGATGGGGAGTACCAGATAAAAGGTGACTACCATAAGAAACTGGATAAAGAATGGCGATACTATCCGGTGTATACCGCAAAGATGGAATATCTAACAGACTTTCTAAAAGATATTCCAAAAAGTGCAAAAATTCTCGATGCAGGATGTGGGGAAGGAGTACTTGTCGAGAAATATCGAAAACTGGGATATGATATCAGGGGTCTGGACCTGAATTACTCTTCAGAGTGCGTGATTAAAGGGGATCTCCTCAAAACACCGTTTGAAGAGGGAGAATTTGATGTCGTCCTCTGCCTGGATGTTATCGAACACCTCAACTTTGAAGATCAGGGCCCCGCACTCCATGAAATTCACCGGATTCTCAAGAAGGGAGGAGTAGTTCTTCTCGCCATCCCGAACCTCGCTCACTTTGCATCTCGGTTGTCTTTTTTATTTACAGGCAATTTGATACGGACGTCAACGATAGAGCGTCACAGAGGGGATAGACCCATAAAAGAATATTTAAAACTCACTTCAGAGGAAGAGTTTCAAATCATCAAACGAAAAGGGATATTCCCAACATTACCTATCACATCAGTTCTTACCTATCTCTATCCAGGAAAGGTGATGATACTTCACAAAGTTCTGAATCGGTTACTTCCCTACCCGAACTGGTGCTTCTTAAATATCATCACCTGTAAGAAGGGATGAAATTCTGGGTTTAAAGATAAATCCCTATATCAAATTATGGATAATAACCATGGGCGACAAAGATTTAGAGAGAATCTCAAAGAAGTATGCTTTCCATGAGGCTTGCTAGTTGTATAACTGAGATAAGATGGGGAACAATATGACAGTAAATCTCGTAGATCATTTAGAAAAGGTTCATGAATTTAGCGAGAGCGATTTTAGATGGAAAAATTTGCGAAAACTTGTTTATAAAGACGTAATTGGAAAATCAATCTTAGACGCGGGTTGTGGCACAGGAGACATGACATTGCATTTATTAAATGCAGGATATGATGTCACGGCTATCGACTATTCTGAAGAACTTGTAACTATTACACAAAAAACGATTGAATCAAAGAATTACAAGGCTGAAGTGTGCCAACTAGATCTGTGTAATGCTCGATGCTTGGGCCATAATAGATATGACACGATAGTGTGTTTGGATGTTATCGAACACGTTGAAGATGACAAAAGAGCTCTACAGAATATTTATTATACACTAAAAAAAGGAGGGAATCTCATCATCTCGGTACCGGCGTGTAATTACCTTTATAGTACAAGGGACAAACAAGTTGGCCACTACAGAAGGTATATTAGAAGCGATTTACTTAATACACTGACGGATTGCAAATTTAAAGTTTTAGAAACCAGATACTGGAATTTTATAGGAGTTATACCATACTTCATCTCGGGAAAATTGCTTAAAAAAGAAATATACGAAGGCATGAGATATTCAAGAGATTCCCAAATATCAAAAGGAATAAATTACATTCTAGACAACTGGTTTTCCATTATTGAAAATAACGTCAGACCGCCAATAGGTCTGACACTTTATATTGTCTGTACTAAAGATTAATTTTATCAGTCACACTGAGATTCAATAATTCAAATCCACCTAAAATAAAAATGTACACCAAAAGCAAAACATGGTAACCAAAACCAGAACTAATTGCAACATCTTGCGCGAGTCCTGCAGCAACAAACCCAACAGTCCATCCTGCCTCAAGAGTCCCAAACCCACCAACTCCCTGGACAGGGAGAACGGTTGTAAATATTGCAAAAGTGGATGCAAAGAGTACAGCGGTAAAGTCCATAGGAATACCCATCGCCGCGATGAGGACATAGTTTAAAGAATACATGATTGTCCATACACCAAGCGAGACAAACAGTACCTCAAGGTACAGATTCTTGCGGGTCGAACCCAGTCTCTCAAGACACTCAACAGTCTCCTCACACTTTTTCAAGACGTATATTCCAGGGGAGGAGCGGTTGAGATGAAGTACCCCAAGGATCTTCTCCAACAAACTCAGCGATGAGCGTCCGTAATAGAGCAATCCAAACAGGACGAAAACCATCGTCACCATAAACACAGCGGCGATCTGGATGAGGTCCATGGCAAAAGATGGCACTTCCCCCATCAAAGAAAAGGAAATAATAAACAGAATTGTTATGGTAATGAAGTCAAAAACCCTCGCCACCACAAGGGTGGCAATACCTTCCCCCGTCGTTCTCCCATCCACTTTTTTCAGGAGATAAACATAGGACAGTTCTCCGGTTCTCGCCGGCAGGATGCTGTTCACCATGTTGTGGACGCAGACAATCCTGAAGAGACTACGTAGCCCCACCTCTCGATTCAGCAGGATATGAAAGCGTAATGCTCTGAAAAAGTAGCTGCAGGTGTAGAGGAGGAAGCCCAACACAAGGTAGAGAGGATCGATGCTCGCAAGGGTGGTGACGACGTCTGAAAGGTTGATCTGAGAGAAGAGGATCACGAGGAGTACGACAGTGACAAGCAGAGCGGCGGCTTTGGCGAGATCCGAATGTTTCACCTTGAAATCACGTACTTTATTAATTGATATCTGGAAACATATAGACTGAACGATACCGAGATACCAGGTTCGTACAGATGAAATAGCAGGGTGATGAGAATTCAAGATTTGAAGACGATTTTTTCAAAAGTACAGAACCTCTCAGATGCAAAGAAAGCAGCAGGAGTTTTTGCCTCCTATATTCTTCTGACAATAATCTTCACTTACCCTGTTGCTTTTAAGATCGGGTCGGATATCCCGGGCGGATGGGATGCATTCTACTGGATGTACTCTCTCTGGTATACGGGGTATGCCATTACACATTCCGATATGACTTCCCTCACATACACAGTCATGCAATTCTATCCGGAAGGCATCCCAAACATGTCCTTCCCCTCCGCATTCAATCAAGCACTCTATTTCCTGATGTCTCCCTTCCTTGAACTCCATGTCATCTATACCCTCCTCTGGCTCCTGACATTTATTCTGGGCGCCTTCGGAGCATACCTGCTCGTAAAGTATCTGACAGGGAACACACCTGCGGCATTTATATCCGGGATCGTCTTTGCATTCGCTCCCTATCACTTCGTGCACGCACTGGGCCATTTCGGGGCCACCTCCATCGAGTGGATCCCCTTCTGCGCCCTCTATCTCATGAAGACATTCAGGGAGGGCGGGAGGAAAAACAGCATCCTCGCAGGGATATTCTTCGTCCTGGTCGCCATGAGTGACCTCCAGTATATGGTGTTCATGGGGCTTTTCGCACTTCTGCTCTGTCTCTATGAACTCTATCAGATTCACTCAGATGAACATCTGACGATAATCGCCACAATCGAAAAAGTATTCAAAAAATATCTTCCCTTCGGGCTGGTGTCTCTTGCAGGAGTGCTGCCTTTCACGATCAACGACATCCTTATGGCGACTTCTGGGAACAACTTCCTGAAGCCAAATCCCATGGAAGCGGTGACATACTCGACAGACCTGCTGAGTTTCTTCCTTCCCTCCCAAATGCACCCAGTTTTCGGGAGCATCGTGGCCCCGATCTACAACAACTTCTCCGGAAATATGACCGAACATACAACGTACATCGGATATGCCGTTTTGATGCTTACAATATTTGCCGTCCTGAAACTGAGGTCCAGCAGGGAAGTACAGTTCTGGACGCTCTCGGCGGTTTCATTTTCTCTCCTCAGTCTGGGCCCCCTGCTCTCCATAAACGGGGACACCAAATTTTCAGTTTTCAACACCACCGTGCCACTCCCCCATCTGGTGCTGTATTACCTGATCCCCTTTCTGGAAAACTGCAGGACCACAGGCAGGTTTTATGTTATCGCAGCGCTCGCGTTTGCGGTGCTCGCAGGGTACGGTATTGCGGAGTTGCTGAAGAGACGTACCCTGAAAAAGGACGTATTCGTGGTGCTGATCGCCGGGGTCATTCTGTTCGAGTACCTCTGTTTGCCTTACCCCACATCCTATGTTGACCAGCCCGAGTTTTACAAGGAAATAGCCAGGGATACTGAGAATTATGCACTCCTGGAGATCCCGGCAACGGCAAATTACGGTGCAGGGATAAAAATCGAATATTATCAGACAATACATGCGAAACCTATCGTTGGAGGCCAGGTTGCACGGGCACCGTTAGGAGCGAGAGATTTTGAGAAAAATACTCCATTCATAAGGGAATTGACATATTTGTCTTCATCTCCCCGGGATATCATACAAGAGAATATATCACAGACTGGCCCTTCCATACTAAAACAGCACAATGTCAGATATATCATTCTCCACACTGACTATTTATCCAAACAGGAACTCGATTTCGTTTTTGGGTTACTGAACAGCACCAGCATATCAAAGCCGCAATCATACACCAGAGATGGGTTGATCGTATATAAGGCAGTTAATGAAACCATCAACCTAAACTCTAGAATATCGAACGTATAATACAAACAAGAGAAGTGGCAGAATCCATCAGGCAGATGTTTAATCTGGCTTTACAAAAACAGATCATTTGAATAATAATCATTAAATTTTTTCTTTTCTTAGAAACAGAACTACTGGAGGATATAAACCACAAATTAAGGCAAGCATCAGGAGCAACACATAAAATAGAGAATATTTCCAAGCCCGCAAGTACCTCCTCAAATGAAAAGGTAAGGTTTCTGCCCCCATTTCAAAAAAACCATAGACAGGACAGATGAGAGAGTGTCATCTTATCCTGATGAGAGTATCTTACAAATATTAATTACGACACTTTTTGAGGAGGATATTCATACCCCGGAACAATAGATCTTCTTTTGGATAATATTTCTGTGCACGCAGGTAATTTGGGTGTTCTAGATGACTTTTATTCACAACTCCTGACCATGTGTATGATACGATCTTCTCAAACAAACCATGATTCGGATCGGTGTATTTATCAAACAGAGTAAAAAAATACTCTTTATTCCGACGATTCAGGCCATATTTAAAGTCAGAGAGGACGGCAGGAGGACAATCTGCTTCTTGCAGCATAGATTCATATTGCTCTTGTGAACGCAACAGGTGCTCCCAGGGCAGAGCAATAAAATCAAACATATGGGAACCAGTGTCGCAGTAATATAAAGGATCAAACTGGATATATGCAAAACCATTTGGCTTTAGAACGTGCCAAATTTCTTTAAGAACCGCCTCAGGATCCGATACGTGCTCAAAAGCATTAAGACAAAAAACTGAATCAAATAATTGATCCTTGAATAATAAGGACTCTGCATTCATTTTAATGAACTGGCATTTCGCCCCATCAAAAGGATAATTGAAGCGAGCATATAAATCCAAGAGATTTTGTTTGAATTTTCCACCCCAGAGGGTTTCATAATCCAGTAAATCAACACCAATTGTGAATCTACAACCTTTCCCAACCAGAAAACCAGTATGCATCCCTGTTCCGGCACATAAATCCAGAACAAAGGAATCTTTTAATTGGAAATTTCTTTCGATAATCTCATAACATCGCGTAAATTCGTCCAGGTGATGTCGGAAATCCACTTCAACATCGTACTCTTTTATATTAACCATTTAATTCATATCAATGAGATCTTCGTAATAAGATTTTAACCGCTCAGATATAATAGGCCAGGTATAATTTGAAATTGCTTTTTGATATCCACGACTCCCAAACTGACAGGCCTTAGTCTTGTCATCAAGGAATAATCGAATTGAAGACTCAATATCCGAAACATTTCCACAGAGACAACCATTCACATGATCTTCGATCAAAGAAGCAACAGCCCCACAATATCTATTCCCGATCACGGGCTTTTTCCGGGACCACGCCTCACAGAACACCATCCCAAAACTTTCACTCTCAGACATCATCGCAAACGTATCACAGGCATCATAAGCATCTACAAGGTCCGTTTCCGGAGCCTTTCCCAGATATGTGACGCCAGCGGCATCGATCGGCACCCGATCCTCATCAGGGCCTATCATGACCAGATGTGCGTCCGGATAGTCCTGGTGCAGAGATGCCATCGCGGAGATGAGCATATCGTACCGCTTGCTCGGACTTTTTCTGGACACTGTAAGTATGATCTGCTTGTCCTCGAAACCATATTTTTCCCTGAACCTCCCGCCATCGACATCCGGGCTTAAAAATACAGTATCATCGATTCCAGGGCCGAGGCACACACTCTTCGCCCCGATACGATCAAAGAGTTCGTTCTTGGAATACATCGAATTTGCAAGAACGAGATCGGCCTGCTTCAACTGGTCATAATAATGTGACCAATGGTAAAATTCATCATCGATATGCATTTCAGGCAAAACAACAAGGGTGGGTAGGGAAGGGTGGACTCGCCATTTTGAAGAGATGGATGCCAGCACCTCCCCATCACAGATCTGCAGGGCAAAGGAGCAGGGGGAGAGAACTAGCATACAGGCACCAGAGAGACGGGAAACTCACCTCGAAGATCCGTAAGAGGGAGGGATATATCAACCGAAATATCAATTCTCAAGCAATGAATGAGTCCGCCCGGACTGCGACACTCTCCATGACCGCACTATCAACGCCGCAACCAATAGCAAGAAAGAGGTCTTGCACAAGCAGAACCTTCTTGTCGGGTATCCAGTGCTGAACACGCGCAGCAATCCTGTGGACTCGCCTCAGGAGAGAGAAGAATAAAGGAGGATCCCACCCCAACAGGTGGGGGTACGTTTTCATTCATGCTGTCAACAGGAGTTCAAAAGATTCTGGAATCCTCCCAACAATGAAAGAAACTTCTGCTCAACGTGATCCCATCGATAGTTACTCGCAACATACCTCTTCCCATTTTCGCCCATCAGATCCCCCAAACCATCTTTTCCAAGCAAATACCGGGTACATTCCTCAAATTCGTCGTAACCCTGATACCACAGACCAGCATTACTCCGGACACAGTGCCCCTTCAATACACCACACTCCCCATTTGCCAGAACCGGCGTCCCGCACGCCATCGCCTCAAGCGTGACCAGTGACAGACTTTCATATGGCGAGGGCATGATCAGGAACTTCGCCCTGTGTAGCAGTGAAAACTTCTCACCTTCTGAGACAAAACCCAGATAGATAATCTTCCTATGCTTGGGAACCCCTATGGCGTCCTGGCCCGCCATTACCAGATAAGGTACCGATTCCATCTCCCGCGCCAGTCGTTGATAGAATTCAAACAGGGTGTAACATCCTTTGGAACCCTCAATTCTGCCAAGGTAGAGGATATACTCAGAAGGTACCTTCACCTGCTGGAGGGCGTCAGGAACCTCAATGCCCGACCCGATAACATCCACAACTTTTCCCAACTCATCAAAGCGCACCTTCCGGCGTATGAGATCACGCTCCTCAGGAGTACTGTATACTATTCCCCCAGCACGGGAAAAGATCTCTCGGGTCGTTGAGAGGTTCAGAGCAGGGTCATCTTCTGCAAAAGGAATCAGGATTGCTTTTTTCCCGACGTTTAATACACCATGGTAACTCTGATAATACCTGAACGTGAAGAAGATAAAGCAGTCGAACCGATCGACATTATCCTTGATATATGCAATGAGATCCGGGCAAACAGGACCATTTTCCTCTATCCACCCCAATTCATCATCTCGGGAGTGTTTATGGTAAAATACTCGCTCCTGAACCTGCAAAAGATTTGTTTGATTCCTCATTTTGGTGTTCTTAAACCGCCGGACAGGGATACCATTGACGACGTCGACCCCCTCAGAGCACTCATTCTTCCAGGTATGGTAATTCTTCGCACAGGTAGTCAGGACTTCGATATCATGATACTTTATCAGGTGCTCTGCAAAAAGCCTGGTCAAGTGCTCTGCTCCCCCGACAATATCGGTGCCATATCGCTGAACGACAAATGCAATCTTCATGTACTCAGCACCTCTGATCGATCAGGTACTGTAGATACTCCTCCATCTGGCAAACAATGGAGTCCCAGGAAAAATCATTTTCAACGAGTTTCCGGGCATTACTCCGGAGACGCTCACGGATCGGATCATCAGAGATCAATTCCTGAATCTTCCCGACCATCTGTTCGGGGGGGCATACGATGGCATGCTCATAGTTTACAATGGGAATGCCCCGTGCACCGACCGGTGTGGTTACAACAGGAATACCAGCACTCATATAGTCCAGCATCTTCAAGTTGGTGCCGGAACCACTGAACATGGGATTTATGGCAACGTCAGCTAATTTATACAGTTCACACTTCTCATCTTCATCCACAGTACCGAAAGCCAGCACATTCGCTGGCAACGCGCCGTACTCCTGGGTATAATAATCCTTTATGCTGCCGACTATGAGAAAGAGGCAGCCTTTACATTTTTTCTGAATATCTTCGACGATGAACCTTAACGCTTCTAGGTTGGGGGGATGCCAACTTCCCACGAACAGTATTGTTGGAACCCCCGAAAATCCAACACTTTTTTTCATTTGTTCTCTTTCTTTATCACTAGGTATCCCGATATGTTTGACATCAACCCCATTCGGCACAATCACGATCTTGTCAGGATTGACGCCGTACATCTGTATAAGAATTTCCCTGTTCTCATCAGAGATCGCAAAGATACGATCGGATTCCGTGCACGCGGCCATCTCAGATTCAGATATTCTGGCCAGATAATCAGAATTTTTGATATAATCTTTCTTTTGTTGGTACTCGACATCGATCGCATCATAGACAACTCTCTTCCCCGGCCCGACGTATTTATGCAAAGAGAAGAGATAGGGGTGAGCGAAAATAACGACGTCAGACTGCTCCATCAACTCTTTTACCGTATCGACATAATCGTGGGACAATTCGATATGATTGATCATCGCAACGTCATAGAGATTGACTCCCACTTTCTTCTCCATACTCCACTGTGCCTCGGCGTGTTCCCGGTTCTGAGGGATGCAGATCTGCCGGAGTCCATTTTTAAGCGTGAGGTTTTGATACACCTTGTTAGACTCGATAACGGAACATATGGTAACATCATAATGCTTCGCCAGAAGCGAATACAGATTATAAAGCCGATGCTGGCCGCCTCCCCTTGGAGGATAGCACGAATAGGTGGCTAGAACCAGGATCTTTCTCTTTTTCTGCTGCCGTATGACCTCTCCACCAAGAAGACGACTGCTAAAATTTTCCCACGTTATGCCCTGTGCCGTCAGATAGCCATATTCACCCATCTTTCTGGCCTCATAAGGATGCTCAATGCAATAGTTTATCTTTTCGGCAATTCTACGGGGGTCTGGATCTACCACAAACCCACTCAGCCCATTCTTTACCAGTTCAACAGGTCCACCGCTATCCGTGGTCGTAATCACGGGTTTTCTGCTTAACATCGCTTCGAGTGTGATCAGACCATAGTCCTCAGCATATGGAATGAATACAACAGCCAGCGCTCGGGAATAGAGATCTACAAGTTCTTTATCATGCACGAAACCAACGAATTCAATTCTCTTATCTCCATCTGCCATCTTCCTCAGTTTCTGCTCTTCCGGCCCGGTGCCAGCAATCATCAATTTGATTCTGTGAGGGACATATTTCATGGCTTTGATGATGAGATCAATCCGTTTCGGTCCGTCAAGGCGGCTAACCGTAAAGAGATAATCATATCCGGTACTGGAATAGTGATTCAACTTTGAGGGGGGATGAATGATATTGACGCTTACGCCAACGGGGAAGTAGTCCTTCCGCAAGCGTACCGTATCTGACATAGTATAATATTGCTTAATTCTCTCAGGGGCAAGTGCAAATCCGTCAAAAAAGTGAATTATTTCCTGAACGAAGGGTCCCGGGAATTGAAACGTCTCCGACTTATAGTGCGCCTCATCTTCTTTCAACAACCGAAGTTTTTCGAATACAACATTTACAGCATCCTTAGAGAAGTGGTTCTCATGAATGATTTCAACAATCTCCCCAACCAGTCCGACACGCAGGTATGCGGGCGTCTCTGTAGGCAGGTTGCAGAAGTGGTAGGTGTCGTACAGCCCTCGCAATGTATGAACCATGTACACGACATGATTACCATGCTGAACCATCCAAGATGGGTATTTGGTGGAGATAACCATGTCAAAATGTGAGAGATCAAGGGTATAGAATGAGTAGTATGACGCAATAAGATTCCAAAAATTATCTTCCCGGGTAGGGATTTTAACGAGTTCACACTGGTGAGGGGTATACTCATGTATCGCTTCCCGCATACCCCAGAAAAGTTGTTCTGCCCCGCCAACTGTAAAAGGAACAGGACTTGGGGCAACGATTGCAATTTTCATATTTTTGTCCCTTCCAAAATGAATTTACAATACACAGAATCATCAATTACTTCCGGATTATCTAATATGTGGACTTTAAAACTCATATTTTTATTAGGCTTTATTAATCGAGCATATAAAGAACCAGGAGAGTAAAACCTACCATGCCGATTACCCCAATCCTTCGTGCAATAAACTACAGCATTGCTATCAAATTGGACACGCCCCTGCACCGCATATATCGGATCTGTCTGGCACGCCTCCTCTGAATACAGGTATAAGGGAACAATTACAACTTTTCCTCCCTGGACCAGCAACCGACCGATCTCGTTCATAAACCGAATATCAGAATCGGTTTCAAAATGTTCAATGCTACAGGTAGCTATAGCACCCTTAAAAAAGCCATTCTGAACAGGGATATCTGCAGCATCACAACCGATTCTATATTCATGTACTCCAGAATCATACATGATATCTTGAGAGTAACTAGTACAACCAGTTAGCCTATGAAATATTTCTGGGATGGGAGAGTGCTCACTGGCTATGTCAATAAAATTGTCACCTTTTTTAAGATCCATGAGTTTATAACTCAAGAAGTGCTCTAAAGATTTTTCATAGAAGTTATCAAAGTAATAATTAGGATACCGTCTTTTATATTCTGCCCGAAAGATGTATAATAGATATTGCAATCTGCTAATATACAACGTATCTACTGGAATCCCAAGATCTTTTAATCCTTCACACACAGCGGACGTACATTTCGGCCCAGTATTGTTTATCGCTCCAATAGCAATTTGATTTTGTACACGTTCTTTTAATATTTCTATGCTTTTCTCGAAACTTAACTTTCCCGGACTAGGTTGGTATTCGTACTTCATTTCGTTCACCCATAGGATTTAGATTACTTTTTCCCGATCACTGCGTAGTCCTGAGCCCCATACAGGATCCCATTCAGCATCTCGATATTATGGTTATAAGACTCAAATAAAACCTTATTTCCTGCATCCATCTCTCCTTCTGAAGACAACGTCCGCAGCCGTCCCTCTTCAGCCACTGGCGAGGAGAACTGTGCCTCGATCTCCCTGAATCCCACAGCACCAAAGAGGAACTTCAGGGTCTCAGGGTGAACCGGCCGCACATGGCTCATGTCGATATAGAAGTTTGCCAGAGAGACGAAGGAGAGCGGGTTCACCGTCTCGGCGACGAGGTAATACCCGTACTGGAGTTTCTGACAGCAGAGTTCGAGGAGACGGACAAGGTACGCGGGTTCGAGGTGCTCGACGACCTGGTCGATGAAGATACCGTCGAGGCTCCGGTCTTCGAGGGCCTCCAGATACGAGACTGCATCCACCTTCTCGACGGCCAGTCCCTTCGACCTGCAGAACTCCACCATCGTATCGTCGATGTCGACACCGCGGGCACCGGTCCCGTGCTCCCGCATCAGTTCAAGGAACTCGCCCCTGCCACAACCGATGTCCAGGACATTCTTGCAGCCCTCTAAGTAGGGGAGGAAGGCCTCCTGCCGCCCCTTGATCTCCTGCCGTGAGCCGCGGAAGCGTTCCTCGAAGACGAAGTAGTTCAGGCCGACCCCATCAGAAATTTCAGAGGCCCCGGAGATGTCCTCACCCTCCCAGGAGGCATTCGAGATCCTTTGCTCAAGGACGCGAGCAAGACCAGCTCGATCCCTGATTTCGGCATCCATTGCAGCGAGTCTCTCCCTGACTTTCTCTTCGACGAGAGAATCCACCTCGCCCTTTATCCGGGCGACCGCATCATTGACAGACGAGATCTCAGCCCTGACTTCCTCATCCTCCCGCCGCAGGCACTCCTTCATCATTGCCTTGATGTCGGCCTTCATTCCAGCGACGAGATCTCGCACCTCGGCCCCGGTCTGCCTCTGAACAGAGGAGATCTCTCCCCGGAGTTCGGTCTCGGTCTGCTGGATCTGGCCGCCAACCTCCCCCCTCATCTCGGCCCTGATCTGGTCGAGGACATCAAGGATCTGGAGGGCGACACCTTCCTTCAATGTCTTGACAAACGCACCTTCGGGATGCAAACGTGATTCCAGATCCCCGAGGCGCCCATCCATATCATTGAGAACGCGGGCGGCACTCCCGTTGAACTCGCTCTGCTTCCAGAAGACCGGGTCCACGTACCGCCGCACCTCCCCGTGGACGAGTCCGCGTCCCTTCACCAGGAATTTTCCCGTAAACGGACGGTGCGAACTGATGAAGTAACCGTTGTTCTGGACGCTCCAGTTGCTCGAAAGATAGGTAAGATCTTCCTGAGCAGCCTTCGAATTATTCCCTCTCACAGCTGAACCTTGAAAGGAGGCGCGGGAGGCGGATTCTCCCAAATGAAGCCCTGATTCCTTCCGCCGCCCGATATTCTCCCGGATCTGCTCCATGATCTTTTCGACGTCGATCTCGCCGTCGCGTATTTCTAAAGTATCCTCACCCATGTCACTCATTTCCCATTACCTGAGAGATTTCCGATCCTAATCTTCCCAAAATCGAAAAGCAGCCGAAAGATTGAACTCGCATGAATGATCACCTTTTTTCTAAGAGAATACATGCTAATCCTGCGGCTGCAGGGGCATTATCATCTTGATAGAGTGTACTTGCCAGTTCAGACTTATCACACTTATGCCATCCAGATCTGTAGATGAAATAATCCTCCAGAACTATTGAAAATTTTGATAATTCAACTAATCTCTGCAAACGGGCATCGTCATAATGAATGAACCACCCGTAATCATATGACTTCCCATAGGGCACTGTAACAACAACTCTGCCATAGGGTTTCACTATTCTGTAAATTTCTTGGAGGGCCTTGAAATCGCCCTCATTATCTTCACTTACATAAGGAATATGATATACGGAATTGTCTCTCCCAATATGTTCTATTGTAGATATACAGAATACGAGATCGAAAAAATCGTCTGGAAACGAGGTATTCCTGATATCCCCAACGACCGATATAATCCCAGGACAATTTTTAGGAATCATATCAATCCCAAAAAGTTGAGGGATATTTAAAGACAATAATTCCGATACATATCTATCCTCAGCGTTGGCATAGCCAACATCGAGAACTCTCTTCTCACTGTGGTAACAGGATACCGCCCAGGGGATTTCAATACACCTCTCTGTATCTCCTTGCCCAAAGGGCTCGGCAGGCAACGTAAAAAGCGGCGAGTGTCTACCTAATGGTGGATCAGATAACAAATACCGATAATATCTATTTAATCTCTCAAAGAATGTTTCATTATTACTCATTACGTTACCTCCTATCAAATATCCAATCACAAGTCAGAACAAATGACCCTTAAACCTTTCAATAAAACCTGTTATCCACCTACCAAATCTAGGGGATATTCCAAGATGTTTTCATTACTCTTCAAATCAGAGAGAGGGCGATAGAACGAGCAATTTTTGCAGATATCAGGGATCTTCGGGGAATTAAGCCACAGGTTCCTTGTTTTGTTTGAGTTATAGATCTCTCCAAGAGTTTGATCAGCAATATTCCCGAGTAATAACTCATGATCTCCTTCATAATCCGCACAGGGACAGAAGGACACATCTCCATTAGAGAGTATTTGTGCCGCCAACAGGGGGATGAGACATGGTTCGGAGGACTGTATTTTCTTCGTCCACTGCGCATCCCCAGGTAAAATCACGGATTCGTCAAGGGAAACACCCCAATTAGAATAAGTCGTAGTATAACTATACGGATAAACGGAGCCAAAATTCTCCTCGATCCAATTTTGAATCTCAGAATCCGCCTTATTATTCAACAGGCGAAATCCAAAGACAATATTATCTCTATCTGTTAAATCAACAACTTTTCGAATCGAGCAAAGCATCTTGTGATAGGTATTTCTCCGTGTCATTGTGCAGTACTCTTGCTCGTCGAGACCGTATACGGAAATGTGAATCCGGCCCAACTGATTCACGATATACTTGAGGTCATCATCAGAGTATCTATCCGCGTAGACAGCATTCGTCGTTACAGAAACATTTCTAATCAAGGGGTAATCCGAAATGAGCGCAATCCGTTCGAGCAAATGGGGATCAAAAAAGATATCCCCGACCACAGGTGTTAGAGACAGGTATCCGCCACCCATCTCCGAGTAATCATTGAGAACCTTCTGGAAAAGGTTCATATCCATAATTCTGTGTTCCCTCTTCAAACGGTCATAGGGGCAGATAATGCACCGGTGATTACAGATATTCACAGTCTCGCATATGAGCATGAGCGGTCTGCTCTGCAACCCGGAATCAGGATTCCCACCAAAAAAATCCCGGATCCGACCATGCCAGCTCATTTTCTTCGTGTAGTGGAGATATTTATGATAATCCGGGCAATCGAGCAGAGGGAGTCCATGGTAAACATTCATAAGGCATCATCCTCTCCCTGCCGGATCCGCACATCCGGATGCATATCGAAGACACCCGCAAAGCGGATCCCATCTGTTTTTGCTGTGACGGTCAATATCACTCCATCGTGCATTAAGTAGAGATATTCTTCGAAATTACCGTATCCCCATCCCTGATTCGCAACACCCACAGAGAGAGAGTAGTGACCAGGTGCAAGGGGGACTGCCATCTCAAATTCCACAACCGCAACTTCACCGGGCTTCAGGGGTTGCGTAGCACAACCCATGCAATAGGTGTTCGTCTCAAATACTGAGACTCCAAGGCTGTTACGGATGAAAAAACCATAATGAGGATCTTTCAGATATCTATCAGACTGTACGCGAATTTGAATTGTGATGATATCATCGGTCTCAACGGAATCGACATCCTCCCCCTCAGAGTCGATAATTCTAAGGGACGTCACATCAACCTCACCCGTGGACACATCAGAATGGAGAGCTGAATCAGCACGCACACAACGGTCAATCTGAACCTCAGATGAGCCAGCGTGAGCCTTCTTCAGGAGAGAGGCCTGGTAGAAATCAACCACCTCTTTCGGCTTTCCAACCATCGTTATTTTCCCGTTCTCCAGCAGGAACGCATAATCGCAGAGTGTCTTTACCGCGTTCGTATCATGCGACACAAAAATGATCGACCCCCCGGCTTCCTTGAACTCCTGGATCTTTCGCATGCACTTCTGCTGGAAGTAAGCGTCGCCGACCGAGAGCGCCTCATCGACAAGAAAGCACTCTGGATCGGCATGGATGGCGACGGCAAAGCCGAGGCGCATCAGCATCCCGGACGAATAGGTCTTGATGGGTTCATTGATAAACTCTCCGAGTTCGGCAAAACTGATTATTGCGTCCTTTTTCGCCTCTATCTCGTCGCGGCTCATGCCGAGGAACGTCCCGTTCATGAAGATGTTCTCAAGGCCGGAGAGTTCGGAATTGAAGCCGGTCCCAAGTTCGAGAAGCCCGGTGACTTTTCCCGAGATCTCCACCGCTCCCGTATCTGGGAGCAGAACACCGGAAAGGATCTTCAGAAGCGTCGATTTGCCCGCGCCGTTCTGCCCGACAATCCCCAATGTTTCGCCGGAGTCGACCTCGAAAGAGATATCTTTGAGTGCCTCGAAATCCCGGTGGTACGACCGGTGGAAGAATACCTCCTTGAGGCGATCCGCCGGGGAGGAGTATATCCTGAACCGCTTTGAAACGCCCGTTACCCGAATCATGCTGGTTCCTCAGATAAAATCACGGATATCACGCTCCAGTCTCCGCATCAGGTATTGCTTCACGGCGAGGAGAACGATCCCGAGGCCGAAAAGAAGGATGAGGAAGAGTCCGTTCGGCAGTTGCCCATAACTGAACATGCTCTGGTAGGAGTTAACGAACCAGAACGCGGGGTTGAAAACCTCGATGCCCTTCACAAACTCGGGAAGGATCTCAGTCACGTAGACGATCGGGGTCAGCCAGAACCAGAGTTGGAAGACGACATTCACCGTCTCCCTCATATCCCGGAGGAATACGACCAGAATACCGAGGATCGATCCAAGCGCGTAGGCCACGAACTGCTGAGCTGCAAAGACAACCGGCAGTGCGAAGAGCACCGGAGGGAACTCATATCCCGTCGCAAAGAGGAAGACAAGGATGATCGCAAGGGTGATCCCGAATATGATCGATTCCGATATCACGATGTACAGCGGGAAACAGTTTAGATCCACATGGATCTTAGAGATGATATTCTTGCGGTCGAGATAGACCGTCGACGACCGCATCACGACCGAAGAGAACGTGGTCCAGGGGATGACACCGGCAAGCAGGTAGATTCCATAACTGTAAGCATTCGACGAACCGGGCAGGCGTGCTCCCATGATGTTTGCAAAAACGATAAGGTAGATGAAAACGGTCACCAGCGGAAAGATCACCGACCAGAGCGCTCCAAGCGAAGAGCCAGAATATCTCTCCCAGAGGTCGCGCCGTGCGAGTTCGATTAACAGTGGCAACTGACCGGATAGCGACATGGAACCTCTTATGTACTCTTATCTTCTGTCTGCATAAGCGATTCGGCAACCAACTCCCGGATAGAAGTTGAAAACCGCGAAATGTCAAACAGGGCTGCACGCGCCAGGCATGCCTCCCTGTACTCTTCCGGGTCTTTCGAGACGGCAAGGACGGCGTCGCGGATATTCGCCACGTCCGCCTCCACGAGCACCCCTGTCTCCGGAGTCACGGTCTCCCGAAAGCCCCCTTCGTCCACGGCGACGACAGGTTTGCCGCTCGCCATCGCCTCGACCGGCGTGAGGCCGAAGTCCTCGTCCATCGCGGTGCAGACAAGGCCCCGGCACCGGGAGTAGAGGTCGAGCAGGTCTGCCTCCGGGACCTCGCCCCTGACCTCCACATTCGGCGGCAGATTGTCCTGGATCCTGCCGGCGTACGTTGCGGCATGATCTCCTGCCGCATACCCGC
Organism: Methanofollis sp. UBA420; assembly: GCF_002498315.1. Lineage (NCBI taxonomy): Archaea > Methanobacteriati > Methanobacteriota > Methanomicrobia > Methanomicrobiales > Methanomicrobiaceae > Methanofollis > Methanofollis sp. UBA420. The sequence goes on along the minus strand of NZ_DAGX01000007.1, from coordinate 157,955 downwards.
CGACAATGATCAGCCTCTCCTCCGGCATCCGGCGGAATGCCTCGATCTGGAGTTCGATCCGCTTCTCCGGGTACAGGCGGTTCACCGAGAGCCAGAAGTCCCCGTACTCCCTGCAGGAGAACTTCGCGGTGTCCACGGGAGGGTAGATGAGGTCAGACTCCCGCTGGTGGTAGGCACGGATCCTTTGCCTGGTCGTCTCCGAGATCGCGACGATGCGGTCGACCTGCCGAACCGACCGCTGGTCCAGTCTCCGGTGAACGCCTGCCCAGAGGCGGAAGGCCTGCCTGGTCACCGGGTCCTGCCGCCGGAGGAAGGTGTCATACAGATCGTAGAATGCCCGTACCGGAGTATAACAGTACCAGAGATTCGGGTGATGACAGTGTGCCGCATAATGGCTCCAGTTCCCGGTGAAGATAAAAAAATCATAGTCATCCGAGAGATCACAGGAGGAAAAAGATCGTGTTGCGGAGATCTGCTTCAAAGGGGGAAATTTTATCGTCTTCCCCAGGCTGATGACCGGGACAGACATATCCATCTTCTCGACGGCATCGACGTCGGTGGTGATGATGTCGGCACCGAGCACCTCTGCAAGAGTGACGACGACCTTCTCCCCGCCGCCGATGGCCCCGAAATAATCATGGAAGATGGCAGTCTTCATGCCCGCTTCTTCTCGTCCATGAAGTAGTTGAGCTGGTCCCTGACGATATCTCCAACACTGTACGTCGAGACAAAGCCGAGTTTCTGCAGTTTCGTGATGTCGGCCATCAGGATCGGGACCTCGGCAGGCCTGAACCGCGCCTCGTCAAAGGAGATCCTGACCTTCCGACCGCCGCAGACCGCGGTGATCCCCTGGTCGGCGAGAGTGTAGTCGATCGATCCTTCGAGGAGCATCCGGTCGACATTCGTCTTGTCAAAGCGGACGCCAAACATCTCCGCCGTGTCTCTGCCGGTCGGGTTGTCCACGGACTTCTCTCCTTTGAACGTCTCGATTCTGTCCACAGGCATCCCTGCCGCCTCAAGGCTGAGGAGGATATAAGAGAGGACCGAGGTCGTGCGCATCGAACCCTGGTTGTAGACCTCTCCCGGCTTTCCTTTTTCTGCAAGGAGGCAGTAGCCATTGATGACATCGCGGACATGGGACCAGTCCCTGAAGGCGTTCACATTGCCGATGGTGACCCGATCGATCTCGCCGGCAACGAGTTTCGCCACCTGGTTGGTGACGACGGAGGTGACGAACATGATCCCCCGGCCGGCACCCTCGTGGTTGAAGGCACGGGAGACGATGGCCTTCGTGCCGTAGGTGTAGAAGTAGTTCCTCATCAGGTGGTCGCCATAGACCTTGCTCACCGCATAGGGCGACATCGGCCTGAGGGGGTTCGTCTCCTTGATGGGCACCTCGGGAAGGACAGTCGGCTGCGGGAAGATCGCACCGTACTTCTCCTCTGCCCGTGCGTACTGCTCCTCAGAGCTGAAGACCAGCCCGTATTCCTCGGACGACCCGGCAAAAACAATGGTCGGGTCGCAGTCCTTCATCCTGATGGCTTCGAGAAGGTTATTGGTGCCGATCGAGTTGATCTGCGCCGTTTCGACCGGGTGGGTGAACGAACGCGGGACATAGGACTGAGCGGCAAGGTGGAAGACCACATCGGGCTCGGCCACATCGAGGGCGGTGGCAAGGCCGGAAATATCCTCGAGGTTCCCTTCGATAAAGCGGATCCCACCCGCAATATCCTTCTCGGCGATATTCTTCGGGATCGATCCGTCTGCCCGCCGGCGGATCAGGCCATAGACATTCGCACCCTCGTCCAGCAGGTGCCGTGCAAGATATGAACCGGCAAACCCGCTGATACCGGTGATAAGAACGTTCTTTTCATTCCACTTCATTGAAACCCTGACCTGCAGTTTATGCCATGCCTATTGTCTATGTTTTTTTATATACCTGTTCAAGATGTCTGGCGACGGTGTCCCAGGCATATCTCCCTGCCATATCCAGGGAACTCTTTTTCAGATCGGCACCCTCTTGCAAGGTGAATAACACCTTCCTCGCGATCTCCCCCGCCGAGAGCCCGCAGACAAAACCGTTCACCCCCTCTTCCACCAGATCCCGGACGGCATTGCCGGGGTGGTCCGCCGTCACCACGGGGAGGCCGCAGGCCATCGCCTCCAGGGCCGCGATCCCGAAGCCCTCCCGCGTCGAGGGGAGGACAAAGACCTTCGAGGCCTTCATCGCGGCGATGACAGACACATAGTCGGGGAGGAAACCGGTGAAGAATACCGAACCGGCGAGCCCGAGGTCGTGCACCCGCCTCTCCACCCCGGCCCTCTCCGGGCCGTCGCCGACGATCACGGCCCTGAGGTCGGGGACCTCCTCCCTGACCATGGCCAGGGCATCGACGAGGAGGTCGGCATGCTTCTCCCGGATCAGTCTCCCGACGAAGATGACGTCGGTGGCCTCGGCCGAAGGCGGCACCGCCGCGATGCGGGCGAGGTCGATGCCGTTCGGGACGACCTCGACCCCCTCCCTGACGCCGAGGCCTGCGAGGGCCGACGCGGTGGAGGGGGAGACCGCGATGTGGCGGTCTGGCAGAGTCGCAACGAACCTCTCGACCGCCCTCCCGGCGACGCCCTTCCGGCCGAGGTACTCCTGCCAGTAGTCGCCCCAGACCTCGTGCCAGGTGATGACCAGGGGGACCTTCCCGGCAGAGGCCGCCGCCCGCGCCGAGATGCAGGAGAAGTACGGAAAGTTCTGGCAGTCGATGAGATCGGCTCCAGAGGCACGGAGGGGGCCGAGGACCGCCTGCCCGAAGCGGAGGGCCTGCACAACAGATCTCCTCCCGCCTGCATAGAGCGGCACCGGCGCACAGACGCCGTGGAGCACCACGCCGTCCTCCTCGATCGTATCGGGACCGTCCCAGAACTTCATGCCATAGAGGTGAACCTCGTGGCCCCGCGCCGCAAGGCGGGTGGAGACCTCCCGGATCCGCTTCTCGACACCCCCCATCACGTACGGGTAGACGGCATCATAGACATAGGCGATCTTCATCGACGGCAGGAACTCCATTCCTTTTATGCAGTGATGGGCCGCAGGGAGTGAAAAGACATTCGCCGGAGACGAAGACAACACCACTATATAGGAAAGAAAAGAACCATCCAGCAATGTCTCTTGATATCGCCCGCAACCGGCGTACTATCATAATCGCTCTCCTCTTCGTATTCATGCTCGTCGCCCTCTGGATACGAAGTCTGCCCGCGGCGTACCTCGTCAGGGACGGCGTGACCGTCGTCATCGGCTCGGACACCTGGTACACCCTCAGGCAGATCGAGGCAATGGCTGCCCATTATCCCCTGTACTCCTGGTTCGACCCGATGACCGCCTACCCCACGGGCAAAGAGATTGGCTGGGGCCCGCTCTTCCCCTTCATCGCCGCGACCGCGTGCGTCCTCACCGGGGCGACGGCACGCCCGGACTTCGTCTATGTGGCGGCATGGATCCCGCCCGTCATGGCGGCGGCGATGGTGCCGGTGATATACCTCCTCGGGCGGCAGCTTGAGTCCTGGAAGACCGGGATCGTCGCCGCCGGTCTGATCCCCTTCGTATCCCTGGCATTCTACTACCGTTCGGTCTTCGGTTTCGTCGACCACCACGTGAGCGAGGTGCTCTTCAGCACGCTCTTCTGTCTCTGCTATATCGCGGCACTGGGGTACGCCTCGGGCCTCTCCTTCCCGTCTCCTGACAGGGCAGTCCTCAGGAACGCATTCCTTCTCTCGGCGGCGGCAGGCGTCGCGTACCTCCTCGGCCTGCTGAACGCCCCCACGATGATCCTCTTCGCCCTCATTGCCGGGGCATTCACCGTCCTCCAGTTCGTGCGGGAGCACGGGGAGGGACGGCACGGCGAGTACCTCCTGCTCGTCAACGGTGTCGCCTTCGGCATCCCGGCCCTGTATATGCTGCTCTTCGGGGTCAAGACAGACGTCCTCTCCTTCACGACCTACTCGGTCGCCCACCCCATCGCCTACCTGATGCTGATCGCGGCGACCGCGGTCCTGTACGCCCTTTCCCGCGTGCTCGCCGGGAAGAGGTGGGAGTACCCCGCGGCGATCGGTGCACTCGGGATCGGGTCGATTGTTCTCCTCGGCGTCGTCGACCCTGTACTGTCCGGGATGTTCTGGCAGAACCTGACGACCTTCTTCGGGACAGTCCACGAGACCTCGCTCATCAGGGAGATGGAGCCCTGGAACGCGGCACTCGCCTGGACGAGCCTGAACTATGGCCTCATCCTCCTCGTCGGCGGCCTCGGGGTCCTCGGGTACCGCACACTCAAGAGCACAAGGCCGGAGTCCCTCTTCGTCCTGGTCTGGTCGGCCCTCATCCTGGTGGCCGCGGTCCAGCACATCAGGTACGAGTACTACCTCTCGGCCGTCGTTGCCCTGCTTGCGGCGCTCGTCATCGCCGCCGCCGTTGAGTACGGCGGGCGGGAGACGATCGGGTACCTCCGCGGGCTGTCGGGCGGGGAGACCGAAAAGCAAAGCAAAGGTTCGAAAAAGAAAAAGGCAACGAATGATGCACCCTATGGAAAGATGGCCACACTCAGTGTTGTCATCGTCCTTGCCGCCGCCTTCGTCGTCACCTCGGCCGGCAACGACATCACGCTCGGGAGCCATGCAGAGAGCACCGCCATCGTCTCGAACGAGTGGCAGGAGACCCTGGAATGGCTGGGCACACACACACCCGACCCGGGCGTGGACGTCCTCGGGGTCTATGAGAAGGAGACTTTCCAGTATCCTGAGCAGGCCTACGGCGTCATGGCATGGTGGGACTTCGGCCACTGGATCACCTATCTCGCAGGGCGTATCCCCAACACCAACCCCTTCCAGGACAATGTCGTCGGCCCGGGCGGTGCGGCCACCTTCTTCATGGCGACGACCGAGGACGAGGCCGAGGACGCGGTCGGGGTGGCGGGGTCACGCTATATCATCACCGACGGCAGGACCATGACAGGAAAGTTCGCCACCATCGCGTCCTGGATAAACCCCGGAGCAGGGATGCGCCCGTACGCACGCGGTTTCCTGCCGCCGAACGCCGCCCAGACAGAAGGACAGAAGATTGCGTGGGTCTATGACGCTCCCTACTATCACACGATGGCGACCAGGCTGCAGATACTGGACGGGTCGATGACCGAACCGTCGGAGGCCTATTGCGTCGCGTATGACAACAGCACCCTCGCCACGCGGGGGTACCCCCAGATCAGGCAGGTGTTCCGCGGACCGCTGGACGAGATCAGGGAGAAGGCGGAGGTGTATGCCCTCAGCGCACCGTCGGGACAGGGCGCCGTCGTGCTCAGCGACAGCCCGGCCCGGCCTCTCGACACGGTTCCTGCCCTCGGGCATTACCGCCTGATCTATGAGTCGTCGGCAGATGTGGCGACAAGCATCAAGGTCTTCGAGCATGTACCGGGTGCGGTCGTGAAAGGAGATGGCGTCGTTGAACTGCCTCTTGTCACGAACAGCGGCCGTGCATTCACCTACAGGCAGCAGAGCGTGAACGGGACATTTGTCCTGCCGTACGCCACCGAAAGCGAGAACGGCGGCGTCAGGGCGACGGGGCCGTACAGGATCGCCGGGACAGACACCTCCTTCACGGTGACGGAAGAGGCTGTCCTCTCCGGGTAAAATCCCCTGTCACTCCTCTTTTTGATCGGCCTTGAGGAGCATCATGCTGACGAAGACCGCCGCAAAGAGGATCTGGATCCCGGCGAGGAAGAGGGCGAGGGCCCAGACTGCATTCGCAATCTGGGAGAGAGAACCGAAACCCGCGGCGGCCCACTGGTAGACGATGCCGAGGCCGACGATGACGCCAGCCGTCATCATGAGACTGCCGCCGGCAATCCCCCACTCCAGGATATTGTAGTTCAACAGCCTCGATATGGCCGCACTCTGCCGCCCGTAGCCGTGGACGACGGAGAAGACCCTGATGATGAGCCCCATCAGCATGCCCTCCAGCCCGCCGATGAAGGCCAGGGACGCAAGGATGAAGGAGTGGAAGCGGTAGGTCTCGACATCGCCCCGCACAAGGAAGAGAAGCATCAGCGAGAGACCGAAAAAGGCGAAGAAGAGGCCCGGGACCGCGAGGAACGGCACGGGCCGGTAGAGGAGCATGAACCTGACATGCCGCCAGCCGTCAGAGAAACTCTGGAGTTTCGAGGGGGTGAGGCGGGGGTGGTAGGTGATCGGCACCTCTTCTATGCGGAGTCCGGCGATCGCCGCCTCGATGATCATCTCGGATGCGAACTCCATCCCCCCGGTCTTCAGGTGGAGGCACTCCAGGGCGTCCCGCCGGATCGCACGAAAGCCCGTATGGGAGTCTGAGATGTGGGTGTGGAAGACCCGGTTCAGGAGCCAGGTCAGGACAGGGTTGCCGATATAGCGGTGGAGGGCGGGCATGGCGCCCGGGAGGATCGTCCCCCGGAGACGCGAGCCGAGCACCATGTCGGCCCCGGCATCCAGCGGCGCCAGTAGTTGCGGAATTTCGAGAAAGTCGTAGGTGTTGTCGGCGTCCCCGATGACGACGTACGTCCCGCGGGCCCGTGCGAGGCCGGCAAGATACGCGTTGCCATAGCCCATCTTCTCGGGCCTGACGACGATGGCCCCGAGAGAGGCCGCGATCTCGGGGGTCCGGTCCCGGGACGAATCGGCGATGATGATCTCCCCCTCGGTGCCGAGGTCTGCAAAGACCTGCCTGATCTTTGTGATGCAGTCGGCGATGGTCTCTTCTTCGTTCAGGGACGGAAGGACCACAGAAAGCGCCGGAGGAGATCTGTCCATGGGTATCTAGATCATTGGTTATTCTGCCCCTATATAGTGTCGCCGGAGACCTGCCGGAAGTGGGGGGGTACGACAGTGTCGCAGGCGGCAGAGGGTGACTGACGACGGGAGAAAGAGGGGCAGGCGGCGGTGTTGGCCATCGTCTCCTGAGGGGGGAAGACAGAGCGGCCGGTTGTCTGTGAAAAAGAGGCCCGTTTCTTCAATCCGGGTGTCGATTCGCTCCATACGAAACCGTATATAGGGTTACGCCGATGATCTGACAGGAAGGATCGTCCTCGCGTTCACCATCGAAACAGGGCGGATTGAGGCATACATGGGGCAGAAAGACCTTTATTCAGTGATCATACCCGCATATAACGAAGAGACCAGGATCAGGTCGGTTCTCTCTACTTTTATTCAGGCTTTTTCCGGGCACGAGATCATCGTCGTCTGCGACGGGGCCGACCGCACTGCGGATATCGTCGACGAGGTCTCGAAAGAGAACCCGATGATCAGACTCCTGCGATATCAGGAGCGCCTGGGGAAGGGAGGCGCGATCATCGAGGGTTTCAGGGCGTCTCACGGACAGAGGATCGGTTTTGCCGACGCGGACGAATCGGCCGAACCTGCCGAGATAAAGGGGATGTTCGATGCCCTGGACGGAGCAGACGGGTTGATCGGTTCGCGGAGACTGAAGGGATCAAAGATCACCATCAAACAGCCCCTTATGCGGAGGGCGATAAGCAGGATATTCAATATCGTCTTTGCGCACATCCTCTTCGGCCTTCCCTTCAACGACACGCAATGCGGTGCGAAGGTGTTCACGAGGGAGGCGGTCATGGATATCATCGACGACCTCGAGGGGAGGGGCTTTGAGACAGACCTTGAGATCCTCTGGCGCCTGGAAAAGAAGGGGTATACGGTGAGGGAGTACCCGATCACCTGGAAGCACTCGGAAGGGTCGACCTTCAGATTGTCGTATTCGTGGAAGATGTTTGTCAGTCTCATGAAGATCCGGTGGGGATGACCCCGAGAATTCCATGCCCGAACCCGAAGACCGCATCCATGAAGCTGCCGACCGCCTTGCCCGGTGCAGGAGCCCCGGCGATCTTGCAGAGGCGATCGCCGTCGAGGCGGAGCGGTACACTCTTTTCGATCTCCAGCAGATCGGCGGGGGGGTCAAAAGGGAGGTCGACCGCCTGCCCGAGCCGTACCGCTCCCGGGTGCGGCCGTACTTCGAGGCGCAACTCTTCGGCGCCTACCACCGCCTGATGCTCGGCCACCGAACAGGGGCTTTTGCAACTCTTGAAGGCCCTATTGCCGACCGGGAACGTTTTGACGCGTTCGTCGCCCTCATCGTCCCGGGATGTCTGGAAGACGGGGATACGGACTTCGGCCTGAAAAATCCCCACCACACACTCTTCTACTACCTGATGACGGGCTTTGTGATGTTTGTCGAGGGCGGGCCCGGCCACCCTGTCGGCACGCCCTTCCCCGGCGGCTTTGCCGTCGAAAAAAAAGGGGAGAACTATTACTGCCCGATCCGGGAGAAGGAGGAAGAAGTGCTCTTCTCCATCTGCAATGTCTGCCCGGCACGGCAGATGGAGGGGGTGTGAGACCTCCCCCGCTGGTCGTCGGATAAATCGTCCAGATCCGCGAGGGTGCCGATCCCGAACATGAGGAAGGTATGGCAGAGCACGCCTGTTTCCGTCTTTTCCATGCTGGCTTCGGGCCTCGCAACGATTCAGACCACAAAATATTGCCAATGAGATATATTTCTGGCCACCGGGAGAATCTTACCTGTTTTCTTCGCCAGATATCCCTCGAAATCCAGAATTTTGTTAAGAATAGCGGCGCATCATCAAGGCCGCCTCATATATAAATCATTCTGATCCCTTCACAACGCTTTCATAGCGCGGTACAGACCCTTCACGTATACAGGGGGAACGTGCGGGAATGCCAGATCTGAGCCCGACCGAGAACATGAGCATGGACGAGCGGAGGCGAGGTCTCCGCCTCGTCCTCCAGGAGGGGATGGTCACCCAGGCGATGGTCACCCTCACCGGCGGGGTCTTCCTCGTCGCCTTCGCCCTCCAGCTCGGGGCATCGAACACGATCATCGGGCTTCTCGCCGCCATTCCGCCTCTCGCGGAACTCTTCCAGATGCCGTCGGTCTACCTGGTGACGCGGATCAAGAACCGCCGGCGCCTCACGGTCACGGCCTCCTTCCTGGCAAGATCGTTCTGGGTCGTCATCGCCGCCATCCCCTTCGTCGTCCCGCCGTCGACAGCGGTCTGGGCACTCGTCGGGGCGATGTGCTGCTACTCCATCCTCTCCGGGATCTCGCACTGCGCATGGAACTCATGGATCCACGACCTCCTGCCGCAGACCGAGATCGGGGACTTCTTCTCCAGGAGGATGCGCCTCTCCACCATCCTCGCCATCATCCTCTCTCTGGCCGCCGCTTTCTTCATCGACTTCTGGAAGACGGAGACGGGAGGGGAACTCACCGCCTACTCCGTCCTCTTCTTCGGCGGCTACATCGCCGGCATGGTCGGCGTCTACCTCCTCTCCAGAACTCCCGAACCCCTGATCCAGGAGGAAGAGGCCCCGAAACTCCGCACGATCCTGAAGGAACCGGCCTCTGACAGGAACTTCCGGAACCTTCTCACCTTCCTCGGGTCCTGGAACTTCGCCATCAACCTCGCCGCCCCCTTCTTCACCGTCTATATGCTCCAGAGACTCGGTATGGACATCGGGTGGGTGATCGCCCTCGCCGTGCTCAGCCAGATCGCCTCGGTCGCCTCGTTCAAGGTCTGGGGACATACCGCCGACCGTCTCAGTCATAAGTCCGTCCTCCAGATCAGCGGCCCGATCTTCATGATCGCGATCCTGGCCTGGACCTTCACCACCCTTCCCGAGCCGTACTTCCTCACCATCCCCCTCCTCATCGTCATTCACATCCTCACCGGCATCTCGACGGCAGGGGTCACCCTCTCCACCAACTACATCGGCCTCAAACTCGCTCCCCAGGGTCATGCCACCTCGTACATCGCCGCCGCGAGCATCACCAACTACCTTGCCGCTGGGGTCGCCCCCATCGTCGGCGGGCTTTTCGCCGATTTCTTTGCCGCACGGGAGGCGTCCCTCACCCTCACCTGGACAGACCCGGCAGGCACGATCGTCCTGAACACCCTCGACTTCCAGCACTGGGACTTCTTCTTCTTCTTCGCCTTCATCATCGGATTGTATTCCCTCCACCGGCTCTCTGCCGTTCATGAAGAAGGGGAGGTGAAGGAGCGGATCGTCATCCACGAACTCCTCGCAGAGGTGCGGCGGGAGATGCGCAACCTCTCGACCGCGGGAGGGCTGCGGACGATGATACGGCCCCCTGTCGCCAGGATACTCAAGTCGCAGGAGAAGAAACTGGAGGAGGCCACCTATGACCGGGAGAACAGAGTAAAGGGCATCCCGGAAGAGTGATACCTTGTCCCGATCCATGAGCCTGGGCAATTACATTTGAATTATATAATAATACCTATTTCTGTGGCGATGGCGAGATAGAATAGTATATATATTAATTGAGTGCATTCACGGTACACCCGCGACCCATTCCCGCGGGCGAGATGAAAACATGCCCTGCCAGAGGGAAGAGATCAGAAGAGTACCCGCCACAACCCCTTCCGTTGCCGGCACCTGTGAGAGGGCAGCCGGCCTGCCGGGAGAGGAAGAAGAGCGGAACGAACCATTATCCAGCCATGCCGAACTCGAAAGCCCATCATTTACCGGGAGTAAGAGTTCGCCCGCCATTTTGCGGTCTGTCCTGAGATCGGCACTCGACACCCTGAATTTCCCGATTGGATGGATCTACCAGGTCATGGAAGAGGAAGGGGTGGCCAGAATAGTCAGCACTTCCGGCATCCCGGAGGCATGGCCCGGGGACATCGAAGAGATAAGGACCCACACCCCGCCCCATGATACCATATTCGGTGAAGGAAGAGCAACTTTCACGGCGGACTATGCCAGGGCATGTCCGGAAAAGTTTCGAAAGCCCGGCATCGTTTCCCTCGCCAGCATCCCCCTCAGCGTGGGGGACCAGATGATCGGGGCACTCAATCTGGCCAGCACAGAAAGGCATGAATTCACGCCGGAAGAGCGCTCAGCCCTCATAACCATTGGAAAGGTGGCGGGCAGCATCATCAGGGAGATGGCCGCGGAAAACATCTCCCCCGATCTCGCCGGACGCGGGCCTGACAGTGAGCCGCCAGAACACACGATTTCTGTTGAAACATACGGGCACACCCCGGCAACACCCATCATTCAATCAGGTCGAGGCGCTCCGGGGCAAAGCGACCAGGGGGAGACCACCGCCCCGGCATGCAGGACACGGGAAGACGCCGCAGAAAGGGCACTGAAAAGGAGAGAACAGATACTGGAGGCTGTTAACTATGCCGCGGAAAGGTTCCTGGGCGCTTCTGCATGGGAAGACGAGATACCGGGCGTGCTCAGGCGACTTGGCGAGGCAACCGGAGCAGGCAGGGTCTATGTATTCAAGAACACAGTCGACCACGCCACCGGCGAGATCCTGATGACCCAGTCGCAGGAGTGGACAGGAGAGAGGACGTCACGAGAGATCGAAAACCCTGCCCTGCAAGCATTGCCCTATCGCGCAGCAGCCCCGCGGTGGCAGGAGGTCCTCTCTGCCGGGGGGGTCGTCGCCGGACCTGTCCGTACCTTCCCCGCAATCGAACGTGCATATCTTGAGCCGCAGGGGATCCTCTCCCTTGTGGCGGCGCCGATCTTTGTGGAGAGGCAATGGTGGGGATTCATCGGCATGGACTACTGCACCGAAGAAAACCTCTGGTCGCCTGCAGAACTGGATGCAATCCCTGCAGTGGGACGGCTTATCGGGGCGGCCATCCAGAGGACGAGAGCAGAGGAGATATACCGCAAGCCTGTCGAGAAATCTCTTGCAGGAGTCTTTGTTGTTCAGGACGACCTCCTGAAACGGGTCAACCCACGCTTTTGCGAGATCTTCGGTTTTAGAGGAGAAGAACTCATTGAAAATATCAGGCTCAGTTCTCTCCTCTCCCTGCAGGGCAGGGAGGCGTGGGACCTCCTGATGAAGGATCCGGACGCGTCTATTCATGCAGAACTCCCGGGAAAGACACACGATGGGTGTCCTATCATCGTCGAGGTCTTCTGCTCGTCCCATCTCTACGAGGGGAAGCCGGCAGTGGTCGGCACCCTCATCGACATCACCGCACGGAAACAGGCAGAATACACCCTGGCAAAGAGCGAGGAAAAGTACAGGGAGTTCTTCAAAAACGTGACAGACGCCATCATCGTCACCGAGATACCGACACCGGAGAGAGAGGTCAGGATCCTTGAGGCAAACGACGCCGCCGTCGCGATGCTGGGGTATCCCTACGATGAACTGCTCAGAATGCCCCTGGAGAGCATTGTTGACGCCGACATAGGGGAGCGTGTCGGCGAAATTACCCGGGCCCTCCTCTCCACCAACCATAACAGGTTTGAGGGGGCATTCCGCAACAAAGACGGACGGACCGTTCCCGTCGAGGTCAATCTTCACCTCTTCACCCAGGACGGCCAGGACGTCGTCCTCTCCATCGCACGGGAGATCACCGAGAGGAAGAGAATGGAGGAGGAGGCGCGGGGGGCCTATCAACAGATCGAAAAGAACATGGGGCAGTTCGCCGTCCTGAACGACGAGATCAGGAACCCTCTCCAGGGGATCATCGGATTTGCCGCACTTGAGGACTCGCCGCTATCCCCGAAGATCATCGAACTCGCGCGCGAGATCGACAGGATCGTCTCCGGACTCGACCGGGGATGGGTCGAGTCGGACAAAGTGAGGGACGTGCTCAAAAGACAATACGGCCTCTTCGATTAAGAGAGGTGAAAAAGGGATCTCACTCCCCGATTTCCATCTCGATCCCTCCGATCCATCCTGCGGCGACATTGTAAACCCAGGCAATGAGACCGCCGAAGATGAAGCCGAGAATCCCGTAGAGGACGGCGATGGCGAACGCCAGAATAAGAAGAGCAACACTTCCGAGTCCGGCCGTGACCATCCCTCCGTCGCTCGGGGCAGCCATGTTCAAGATTGATATGAGCGCGAAGAGGAGACCGAAAATAAGCCCGATGACGCAGTAGATTACACCTGAGATTTTTGCGACCGAGATGATGCCGAAACGTTTTATCTCTGTCATATCCTGACAATTGCCCTCTCCAGGGCAAAAAACCTGTATTACGGTGTCGGCGGATCCGGTTCGCCCCGCGGGACCGGAGAGGTGTTCGGCGACAGCATGTGAGATATTCCTCACAAGGCATATATACGAAGTGAGCAAGATCTAACATAAAGTTGCATATTTCTCACAGGCGATTGCATGAAAACACGATACCTCCTCCAGACATGTGCCGGTGCCCGGGTGGCAGCGGCCGGGATCTTCCTCCCAATCAGCGACGCCGTCACCGATACGGCCATCTTCTGGCATCTCGCGGAGGCCTGAGGTGATGGAGATGAAGAACAGAACGCGATATCTCCTCTGGACCGCCTTCGGCGTCCTCTTTCTCATCCTCGGGATCGCCAGGTTGGCCCTCGGAGAGGGGAGCAGCGACACGACGGCGGGCATGTTCATCACCTCCGGGATCATCATCATCCTCTTTGCCGGATCCCGGGCGATGCGGCAGGAGGAGGGACTCGAACAGGACGAGAGGACGAGGAAGATCGGGGCCTACGGGATCACATACGCCTGGTTCCTCACCCTCGTGTACCTCTTCGCCCTCTTCTGGCTGGAGAACATGGGGATCCTTGCGCTCTCGGCGACGGACGTGATCCTCTCCACGATCCTGTTGACAACGATCTCGGCGAAGGTTTTCCAGTGGTGGTTCTTCAGAAAGGGGGACGTGAAATGACCCTCACGCGAAAGGACTTCATCGTCACTCTCGCCGGACTCCTCGTGGCATGGCTCGGTCTCACCCTGGTCTGGCTCGGCGTCGTCGGCGAGACGAGCCCGGTCGCTCTGGTCCTGGTCCTCGGCGGCATGATCGGGATCTTTTTCCCGGCACTGCAACAGACGTACCAGGATGATCTGGCGAAGTTCCCGGCAGACGTCGTCAGGAAGGCGTGGGTACGCCGGGGTGGCCACGGGAGCGGCGACAATCGTCGTCTTCGTCGCCCTCAGGGAGGCAACGGCAGGCGACCCGAAGCTGCATGCCCTCCTCTCCCTCCCTGTCGCGGTGATCGCCGGCATTTTCGTTCTTATGGTGACGGAAAAGGGCGTGCTCAGGATCTCCCGAAAAAAGAATCAATCGCAGTGACTGAACACACCATCAAAAAGGGAGCACTATGAGTATCATTGACGTTAAAAACCTGAAAAAGACCTTCAACGGGAGAGAAGTCCTGAAAGGGATCACCTTCTCCGTGGAGAAGGGCGAGGTCTTCGGCTTCCTCGGCCCGAACGGCGCCGGGAAGACGACGACCATGCGGTGCATCCTCGGCCTCCTGAGGCCGACGGATGGAGAGGCACTCGTCTTCGGCGAACCCCTTGCCGAGAATGACGGGACACGCGGGCGTGTTGGAGTCCTCCTCGACAAAAACGGGATCTCCGACAGCCTCAGCGCCCGGGAGAACCTGGAGTACTATGCACGCCTGTACGGCGTCCCCGACCCGGAGGGGCGGGCGAAGGAGATCCTGGAGTTCACAGGCCTTGCAGAGAGAAAGGACAGCCTCGTCGGCACCTTCTCGACAGGCATGAAGCGGAAACTCGGCCTCGGGCGGGCGATCCTCCATGACCCCGAGGTGCTCTTCCTTGACGAACCCTCGGCAGGCCTCGACCCGGAGGCACAGAGGATGGTCAGGGACCTGATCCTGGACCTCTCCCGCAAGGAAGGGATGACCGTCTTTGTCAACTCCCACAACCTGGACGAAGTCCAGCGGGTCTGCTCGAAGGTCGCCATCCTCCACCAGGGGACAGTGAGGGCATTCGACACCGTCGAGCACCTGAGGGGCGGCAGAGAGGGGACGCACCTGCGGGTCGTCCTCTCTGACGCCACTTCGGCGGAAAGGGCGGTCACCGTCCTTGGTGAGGTTCCCGGGATAGGTGGTCTCTCCCGTGAGGGCGAGGCCGTCAGCGCCGCCCTTGCCGGGGAGAGCGCCGCGGAGGTCGTCCGCACACTCGTCGCCGCCGGGTGCGGCGTCGAGGAGGTCACGCGGGAGCGCCGGTCCCTGGAGGAGATCTATCTGGCCGCGGTGCGGCAGGCGGAGGGGTCGGCATGAACGGCATATTCACCGTCGCAAGGAAGGAGGCAGGCCAGATCGTCAGGTCGCGCCAGCTCCTGATCTCGGCGGTCATCGTCACCCTCGTCTTCTCCACGACCGCGGTCCCGGCCGCGCTCGCCACCGCGGGCTATGCCTCCCTCGACCGTGTCGGTTTCATGCTCCTCGTCGTGATCGGGATCTTCATCGGCTACATCTTCTCGGGACAGGCCTTCCTGCGGGAGAAGACAGAGGGGACGATCGAGACACTCCTCTGCTCGCCCCTCTCCCTGCGGGAGATCTGGCTCGGCAAGGTGATCGGCGTCACCCTCCCGGCCTATGCCCTCACCCTCGGCGGTGCGGCTGTCCTCGTCGCCGGGGCATCGGCCCTCACAGGGGCGCTGGTCCTCCCGTCCGGCCCCATGATCTTCCATCTCCTCGTCGTCGTCCCGGCCTTCATAGCCGTGGCCGTCGGCATGCTCGGGATTGTCCAGCTCCTCCTCGGCATGCGGGAGAACCAGATCATCAACATGGCCGTCGTCTTCCTGGTCATCTTCTTCTTCTCGGCCTCGGCCGGGCTGCTGGGGGCCGGGTTCCAGGCGACCTGGACTGTCGAGGGTATTCTTCTTGCAGTCGCCCTCGCCCTCCTCCTCGTCCTCAGGGGGGCAACACGGTTCCTGGACCGCGAGAGGATCGTGACCACCATCCCATGAGGCACGATGCAGACGAGAATGCGGGAATACCGGGCAAAGACCGGGCTCACACAGGAGGAGCTCGCCACACGGGTCGGCGTCAGGAGGGAGACGATCGTCTTCCTGGAGAAGGGGAGGTACAACCCCTCCCTCAGGCTTGCCTGGCGAGTCGCCCGCGAACTCGGGGCAGGGATCGAGGAGGTCTTCATCTTCGGCGAAGAGGACCTGGAGAAATGAAGAGAGATGACGTGCTCGCCCGCCTTGCCGCCCTCGCAAAAGACCT
Organism: Methanofollis sp. UBA420; assembly: GCF_002498315.1. Lineage (NCBI taxonomy): Archaea > Methanobacteriati > Methanobacteriota > Methanomicrobia > Methanomicrobiales > Methanomicrobiaceae > Methanofollis > Methanofollis sp. UBA420. The sequence goes on along the minus strand of NZ_DAGX01000007.1, from coordinate 141,898 downwards.
CATAGCGTCAGAGAGCACGACCGCCCGCTGGATCGGCAGGGACGCCCTGCAGGACCTCAGATAAATACTCGTTTTCATACGAGGAACCCCGGCCTTCCCCTCCTGCCTGCCAGGGATCCCGATAGAGTTTCTTTTCACCAGTGCACGCCCCGCAGATATATCACCATATCCCGAGCGCGTACGCCGCCGCACCGAGGAGGGGCGCCCTGCCCCCGAGGGGACTGACCGCAATCCGCGGGAGGGGGAGGTAGCGGTCGAGATGCGGGAGGAGAGACCTGATCAGGAGGTCGCCGTGGTGCTGCGCCAGGGGACCGTCGAGCACGACCACCTCGGGCTCGTAGGCGACGACGATGTCGGAGAGGGCGCGGCCATTGACCCTGCCGAGGGCGTCCATGAAGGAGAGGGCGAGGGGGTCCCCGACCTCCGCGGCACCGAGGATGCCGGCGCTCGTCGCGGCGTCGAAGGACGGCGCCGACCCCTGCCCTTCCAGCCAGGCCCGGAAGAAACGGGGCATCCCTGTCCCCGAGGCATAGGCCTCCCAGTGGCCGGGATAGCCGCAGCCGCAGACGCAGCCGTAGGCCGCGTCCACGAAGAGGTGGCCGACCTCCCCCGCGTTCCCCGACCGCCCGAGGAGCAGGCGGCCGTTCACCACCGCACCGCCGCCGATCCCTGTCGAGAGGGTGACATAGACAAGGTTCTCGACACCCCGCCCGGCCCCCTGCCACCTCTCACCGAGGGCGCCGGCCCGGCAGTCATTGAGAAGGGCCACCGGCAGACCAAAACGCTCCTCCAGGGGTCCGCGGAGAGGCACCTCGGGGAAGGACAGGTTTGGTGACCTGACGATCACGCCCGCGGCACAGTCGAGGGGACCTGCCGAGGCGATCCCGATCGCCGCAGGTGAGGCGTCGCCGGTCACCGCCTCGACCGCGTCCGCGACCGCACGGGTGACGGCGAGCCCCGACTCCCCGACCCGCGGCGTGTCCCCGGTTTCAAGCCTGACAATAGAACCGTCATCCGCCACAAGCCCGGCCCGGTAGTGGGTGGCGCCGATATCGACGGCGACCACCGTCCTCCTCTCCATCACCCACCCGGTCGGCGCGGCGGCATATGGGCCTTGTCCTCGCCGGCAAGGGACGCCGCCTCCAGGCGGAGCACGGGCAGCAGGGCGTCCCTGTTCGCCTCCGTCACGACGACAAGGCGCACGTCCGGCCTCTCCTTCAGTCCCTCGATAAAAGAGTCGCCCCTGAGGGCGACTGTCGCCACCACAGGCAGGGGGCCGTCGAGAAGGGAGGTCACCATCTCCCTGAAACGAGGGGAGAGGCACTCCATCTTCCCGATCTCGTCGACGACGACGAGGCGCACCCCCGCCCCGGAAAAGGGCGCGGCGGCAAGGAAGGCCTCGAACATGGCGACGTCCACGCCGTACCTCCCCACCCTGTGCCGGCCCCTGATCCCGGTATGCGCAAGCAGGGCCCGCCTGCCGTCGAAGCCCACCAGTTCAAAACCTGTCCGTCTCCCCTGCTCCCTGATCTCGGCCGTGTAAAACCCGGCGACGCCGGCCATCCCCTCCGCGACGGCGCGGATGAGAGTCGTTTTCCCGGTCCCCGGCGCCCCGGTGATCAGGATGTTCCCGGCCGTCAGGACTCCTCCCCCTCCTCCTTCCTCCTGACCGTCATCTCGCACTGCGCCTCGCCCATACACCGGGCCCGGACAAAACGGAGGGTGAAGGCCGGGTTGAGGTGCTCGACCGCCGATATGGCAAAGGGGAGACACCAGGAAAAAGCGGTGTCGGCGTCGCACCCGGCCCCGGCCAGGCACCGGGTGTACGGGCATGCCTTCACCACGACCGTCGCCCTCTCCGGCGAGGTGGCGAGGATGGAGATCCTGAAGTCGGGGCCGAAGAGCACGACCGCCCCTGCCCTGAAGACCTCGCAGATCTCCTCCGCGGTCGCCGTCGGGAAGGCAAAGGTCTCCGCGATCTCCCGCACCCCGCGGCCGACCTCGTACCAGATCACCTGCTCCCTCTCATCGGGCGTGCCCTCCCCCTCACGCAGGGCCCGCGCGTACAGGGCCGGGAGGAGGGAGGCCGCCCGCGTCGCAAACCGCCATCTGGCAAGAGGTGGGATCTCCTCGATCAGGTCTTTCGGCATGATGACACCACACACTCTGGAAAAAGAGGACGCGGCCGGGATGAAAACCTTACCTCTTCGGCTCGATCGTCATCTGGCATGTCTCCCCGCCCAGGCACATCCGGCTCCCGAACGCGATCCCGTAGGCAGGGTTGAGGCTCTCGACCGCCGCGGTGCAGTAGGCCCTGCAGTCGGGACAGATAGTCTCCGGGGCCTCCTCCATCTCCCTCGCCCGCGAGAGGTACGGGCAGGACGTCGTGACCACGCGGGCGCAGTCTCGGCCCTGTGCGACCTGCACCTCCCCCTTCAGTTCGGGCCCGAGCACCGCGGTCGAGAGAGTGCTGAAGGCCCGGGTCACGTCCTCCGCGTTCTTCAGGGGCATGTTGAAGGCGCGGGCCAGCGCCCCCTGCGTCTTTCCGGCCTCCGTCCAGATCGCCCCCGAGATCTCGCCGAGTTCGCCCCCATGCCTCTCGCGGTACACCTTTGCGTACGCCAGGGGGAGAGCACTCGCCCCCCGTGTCGCCAGACTCCACCGCACCTCGGCAGGGATGTCATTGATCTCCACCATCTTTTCTCTCCTCCCGGCACCATCCGGTGCCGGGCAGGAATATACAGGCACGCATATAAAAAGTGTCCGCGAAGAGAGATCCGAAGACCATGGCAGAGAAGAGAGAGATCAGGGGCGTCCTCCTCGACATCGACGGCGTCCTCTATGTCGGCGGGCAGGCGGTTGCAGGGGGGAGGGAGGCAGTCGCATGGCTCAGGGACAACGGCATCCCCTTCAGGTGCGTCTCGAACACGACAAGCAGGTCGCGCCGCTCGATCGCGGAAAAGTTACAGGGCTATGGCTACGAGATCGACGAAAGCCTCGTCTTCAACCCGCCGGTCGCCGCGATCCATCATATTGCAGGAAAAAGGACTTTCCTCCTCACGCGGGGCAGTGTCAGGGAGGACTTCGAGGCGGCAGGCATACCCATCGTCGAGGACGGCGCGGAGGCCGTCGTCGTCGGCGACGCGGGAGACGGGTTCTCCTATGCCGCGATGAACCGGACCTTCAGGATGGTCCTTGACGGCGCCGCGATCGTCGCCCTCGAAAAGGACAGGTACTGGATGGGCGACGACGGCCTGATGCTCTCCGCAGGCCCCTTCGTCGCCGCCCTCGAATATGCCACAGGGAAGACGGCGACGGTCGTCGGAAAACCCTCGGCCGCATTCTTCTCCCTCGTCCTCGCCGACATGGGAGTGTCCCCTGCACAGGCGCTGATGGTCGGCGACGACATCAGGACCGACATCGGCGGGGCGCAAGGAGCAGGGATGAAGACAGCCCTCGTCATGACAGGAAAGTTCAGAAAAGATATTTTTGACACCTCGCCGTACAGGCCCGACCACCTCCTCGATTCTGTCGCCGACCTCCCGGCGGCCATCGAAGCAACGTATATATAGAGGTAACTGCGACTCTCGCCGGGACGGCGGGGGAAGGAGAGAATGAGCGAACAGATACGCAGGGCATTCTTCATCGGGATCACGATATTGTGCGCATGCATCATCGTGGCATCAGGAGTCATACCGTTCCTGAGGCCCGCGGCAATCTATCCGTCCATCACACCGGCCTCGGAGACCGACGAAACCGGAGACTCGGAGTTTCTTTTCTCCTTCGAGGATGGCACCTACCGCCTCTGCATGCCTGTGGACATGGCCGTCTACAGCGGCGCCCGGGGGGGATCGAAGAACGCCATTCTCTACGAAAACCTCTCCGACGACGTCTGGATGACAGGGTATTACCGCGCCTTCATCGACGACCCCCACCAGGAGGCCCTGTACGGCAAACTCCTCTACGCCTTCTCTGACCTCAGGGACAAAAAAGCCCTCGACTCGGACCGTTATGTCGAACTGGTCACCGCCTTCGTGCAGGCGATCCCGTACGAACACCACCCGAACGGCACGCCCCCGAAGTTTCCGGTCGAGACCGTCGCCGAAGGCACCGGGGACTGCGACGACAAGAGCCTCCTCCTTGCCGCCCTCCTCTCGCAGGCAGGATATGACGTCGCCCTCCTCAACTTCGTGAACGACTCCCACATGGCCGCCGGCATCGCAGGCGACCACAACACCTTCGGGTCGACCGGCTACATCTACATCGAGACGACAGAGATCGGGTTCGTCGGATCTGTCCCCGAAGTCCTTGCAAACGGTGCAAGGCTTTCCGAAGAACCGCTGGTCATCGGCATCGGCAACGGCACGGCGAGGTACACGAGCGGCGACGAGACCGCGTATATCGAGATGCGGGAAAGGGAGGCAGAGGAGATCACTGCACGTCTCGGCATGACCCTCGATCAAGAGATGACGGCGTTGCGGGCCGAAGAGTTGAGGCTTATCGAGACCAGGGATCACCTGGAAGAGATGCTCGGAGGAGGGGAGACCGCAGGCTACAATGCCGGCATCCTCTCGTTCAACGACGATGCCGCAGCCTACAACGCCGCCCTGCAGGCCCACGACAGGGAGAGAAAACGGTTCGACGAGGCCCGGGAGGTCTCGGCCTATATTCTCGGCCACCGATCTGATCGGGCCGCGACCTACCGCTGGCTCCTCGACCATCCCCTGACTCAGACCACGATGCAGACAGGGGAGGGGACTGAAGCCGGCATATCCTGAGAGGACGTCTTCCTCGCCAGAAAGGCAGCCTTTGAGATCTGGTTCCTCCTCTGGACGGCCGGATAGGCCTGTGCACGCTCGGCAATCGCGGAGAAGGTTATGTCTGTCATGATCATGGGGTCGGCAGGGAGGTATTCAAAGGGGGGCCGGGCGGGGGGTGAAAGTGTCGCGCACTCCGATAACTGTTTATCCCCATTTTCTGATATACTCTGGAGGGTTATTCATGCTCAAGATTGAGAACCTGAAGGTCAGGATCGGGGACCGCGAGGTCCTGCATGGGATAGACCTCCAGATCAACGACGGGGAGACGCATGTCCTGATGGGCCCGAACGGTTCAGGCAAGAGCACCCTGCTGATGACGATCATGGGGTTTGGCAACTACCAGGTGACCGAGGGACGTATCCTCTACAATAACAGGGACATCACCCACATGCCCATTGACGAGCGTGCAAAACTCGGGATTGGCATGCTCTTCCAGCGGCCGCCGACGATCTCCGGTCTCAAGCTCGGCAAACTCCTCACCGCCGTTGCGGGCGGCAAGACCGGCGACATCCCGGGGTACGCCAGGTCTGTGAACATGGAAGGGTTCCTCGAGCGGGACATCAACAAGGGCTTCTCCGGCGGGGAGATCAAGCGGAGCGAGGTGCTCCAGCTGATGGTCCAGAGGCCCGACTTCGTCATGGCCGACGAGCCGGAAAGTGGCGTCGACCTGGAGAACATCTCCCTGATGGGCAACTCCATCGCCCGGCTCCTCCAGAAAGACCTGCACATCGTGAACCGTCAGAAGAGCGGGCTTATCATCACCCACACCGGCCACATACTCAACTATATCGAGGCCGACTTCGGCCATGTGATGATCGACGGGCTGATCCGGTGCCACGGCAACCCCCGCGAGATCCTCAACGTGATCAAGGAGAAAGGATACAAGGAGTGCCTCGCATGCCAGCAGATATGAACGAGTTCTATACCCTCCCGGAGACCGAACAGGAGCGCCTCACCCAGACCGGCCTCGACGTCGGCATGGAGAACAGGTGCGGGAGTTTCTTCCAGATGGACCAGAAGATCCTCCAGACAACCTGCTCGGCCCAGGGCGTCGAAGTCCTCTCCCTTCAGGAGGCCCTGGAGAAATACGACTGGATGGCCGACAGGTACTGGAACGCCGTCAAAAAGGACAAGGACAAGTACACGAAGTTCGTCGCGAAGCAGGAGCAGCCGCGGGGCGTCGTCGTCATCGCCCACAAGGGCACACGCGCCGTCTTCCCGGTGCAGGCCTGCCTGTACCTCTCCGCGGCGCCTGTCCAGACAGTGCACAATATCATGATCGCCGAGGAAGGGGCCGAACTCCATGTCATCTCCGGGTGCGCCAGCGCCGAAGGGGCAAAGAGGGGCTCGCACCTCGGTGTCACCGAGTTCTATGTCGGCAAGAACGCCCACCTCACCTCGACGATGATCCACAACTGGAACCCGCACATCTCGGTCTATCCGCGGAGCGCTGCGATCGTCGAGGAGAACGGCGTCTTCATCTCCAACTACGTCTGCATGCACCCTGTCTCCCGCGTCCAGATGTACCCTGAGGCGACCCTTGCCGAAAACGCCACGGCACGTTTCTCCTCCATCGTCGTCGCCCACCCGGGTGCTCACCTGGACCTCGGCTCCCGCGCGGTCCTCCAGGGGAAGGGGAGCAGTGCCGAACTCGTGACCCGCGCCATCACCAGGGGCGGGACCATCATCTCCCGCGGCCATGTCATTGGCGCCACAGAGGGGACAAAGGGGCATATCGAGTGCCGGGGCCTCATTCTCACCGACGGCACGATCCACGCGATCCCCGAGATCGACGGCAGGGTTACCGGCACCGAACTCTCCCACGAGGCGGCTGTCGGCAAGATCGCACAGGACGAGATCGAGTACCTGATGGCCCGCGGCCTCTCCGAGGAGGAGGCGACATCGACGATCATCCGCGGCTTCCTTGACGTGAAGATCGAGGGCCTGCCGCCGGTGCTCCAGAAACAGATCGACGCGGCGATCGACGCCTCAGAAGCAGGCTACTGAGAGACAGAGATGGAGAGGGACTATACGGAGGAGCGCCGCCGCATGGTGGACCAGCAGATCCGGGCGCGGGGTGTCAGGAGCACCCGGGTCGCCGCCGCGATGCTCGATGTCCCCCGCCACCTGTTTGTCCCGCCCGGACTGCGGGGCTCGGCCTATGGCGACCATCCCCTCCCCATCGGGAGCGGGCAGACGATCTCCCAGCCCTACATCGTCGCCGTGATGACAGAACTCCTGGCGGTGGAATCCGGCGACCGCATCCTTGAGATAGGGGCAGGGAGCGGCTATCAGGCGGCGATCCTGGGCCGTCTTGCCGCGGAGGTCTGGACGGTCGAGCGCCTGCCAGAACTTGCCGACCTGGCGGAGAGGAACCTCGCCGGTGTCGGGGCGGAGAACATCCATGTCGTCACCGCGGACGGCACCCTGGGCCTGCCCGAGCACGCCCCGTACGACGGGATCATCGTGACCGCGGCGACCCCATCCGTCCCGCAGCCCCTCTTCGACCAGCTCGCCGACGGCGGGAGGCTTGTCGCACCGGTCGGCAGCCGGGGACTCCAGTACCTGATGTGCTACACCCGCCGCGGTGACGATATCGTCCCGGCCTCGTGGGGGGCGGTCTGCTTCGTCCCCCTGATAGGGGAGCATGGCTGGGAGGAGTGAGGGCCGTGTTCTACGACATCACGCGTGAGCTCTCCGAAGAGATCCTCGCCTTTCCCGGCGGCGACCCGAAGCCGTCGTTCACGAGAGAGGAGCATGAGGACTATGTCATCACCCTTCTCTCCCTCTGCACCCACACCGGCACCCATATCGACGCCCCTTCCCACTACCTGAAGGATGAGGGAGGGACGGTCGACGCCATCCCCCTCGAAAGGCTCGTCGGGAGGTGCCGGGTCGTCGACCTCGGGACCCGAACCGCGATCACGCGGGAGGACCTCGAAGGGCGGATCGGCGATGCAAAAAAAGTTCTCCTGAAGACATGGTTCTCCGAAAAAACCGCGTTCGATCCGGGTTACCCGCACCTGACCGCGGACGCCGCGGCCTTCCTCGCGGACGCCGAGGTCGCCTGCATCGGCATCGACTCCCCCTCCATCGAGGCCTTCGACGGCGACGGCACCGTCCACCGCACCCTCCTCGGGGAGGGCATCGCGGTCATCGAACTCCTCGACCTCTCCGGCATCGTCGAAGGGGACTATTATATGATCGCCCTCCCTCTCCGTCTCAAAGGGCTCGACGGGGCACCGGCGAGGGTGATCCTCTCGGACAGGCCCATATCCTGAGGTGACCATGAACCTGATTGCAACTGCCGTACAGCGGCTCGAAGAAATTATGAAAGACGGGGGCTGCGAGGAGGGGACCGTCTCGCTCGCGCAGAACCCGAAACTCCCCCTCTGCCCGTACCCGCAGGGGGTCTGCACCGAGGCGTGCTTCGGCGATCGACGCGGCCATGTGGTCACCGCCGACCCGATCCAGGCCTGCACGAAGGTCTCGTTCATGTTCGGCGCTCCGCTCAAAAGCCCGGTGGAAAGGACGGCGGCCTGCGCGATCATCAATGCCGTCACCGGATTTTTCTGCATCAACAGGAAGATGAACGCCTGCGACGAGGCGCATCATGCCCCCTGCCTCAGGGATCTCATGGCAGAGGTCGCGGGAAAGAGGGTCGCCGTCGTCGGCGAGGCAAAGGGCCTCCCTGACGCCCTTGGCACGGCCCTCGTGCCAGACCCGGCCGACGCCGACGTTCTCCTCGTCACCGGCCCCGGCCTCGTCTCCGACGACGGACTCGCCGCAATCGAGGCCGCCCTCGGCACAAAGAGGGTGATCTTCCTCGGCCCCTCCACCGCGGGCGTCGCCCTGCTCCAGAAGATCGAGCACTGGTGCCCGTACGGGCATTGAAAGGATCGACCCTCCTTTTTTTTATCCACACGCGAGAAGAAGACTTTCAGAACGGGCAATATCCAATTTTTCGGCTCTGGAGAAACTCTCTCGGGCCGATGTCGCCCCCGGTTTCCATGACGAGTGGTGTGGATCAAATGCCTTCCTCACAATCTAAACGGGGGACTACGCCCCCGGACCCCCGCTCAGGATTGGACTTCGAATGGTAAACTCTACATTTTGAAGAGGAGACTGCCCTCCACCCCCATCCCAATGGCAGGGGGACCGGGGGGCGGCAGCCCCCCGGCAGAGGCACTCCGAAACAGGATTTCTACAGAGCCCAGGAAAGATAATTCTACAGAATTTGAAACTGAAGATGTCCTTTCCAGGCAGATCTTTGAGGTGCTACAGACCAAAGACCTTCGAAGGCGGCGAATGAGATCTCGGCAAAGAGCACACGCACACCATATCGCCCGACCAGAGACCTCTGCCCCCTGACCGACATCTCCGGGGCGGCTGCACAAATCGCGATTATAATAATCCTGATACCTTGAAAAGATCCCCGCGGCCCAATCCCCAAACCTCATATCCTGTGAGGGTGCAGACGTACTCATGCTTTTCGGCTCTTCAGGGATCAGAAGAGAATATTCCGGAGGATTCGCCGACCTGGCCATCCGTGTCGGGGCTGCGGCTGCATCCCGCGGCGGGAATGCGGTCGTCGGCAGGGACGCCCGGACGACCGGGCAGGTCCTCGCGGACAGTGTCAGTGCCGGCCTCCTCTCGGCCGGATGCGACGTCTATAGTTGCGGCATCGCCCCCACCCCGACGGTCGCCTGTGCCGCACGTGCCCACGACCTCGGCGTGATGATCACCGCCTCGCACAACCCGGAGGAGTACAACGGGATCAAACTCCTCAACCCGGACGGTTCCTCCTTCACCGCGGCCCAGCAGGCCGCCATGGAAGAGGCGCTCGCACAGGACCACTGGACCGGGTGGGAATCCCAGGGGCATGTCCACGCCCTCGATGCCGTCTCAATCCACAAAGACGTCATCCTCAGCACCCTCACCCTCCCCGAAGGACTCGATGTCGTCGTGGACTGCGGGAACGGTGCCGGGAGCATGATCACCCCATCCCTCCTTGCCGACGGGGGCGTGCGCCCCCTCGCCCTCAATGCCAACCCGAACGGCCGCTTTGTCAGGCCCTCCGAACCCCTGGAAGCGAACCTCCCGTACATGCCCGCCATGGTGCGGAAGGCAAACGCCGCCTGCGGGATCGTCCACGACGGAGACGCCGATCGGATGATGGCCTTCGACGGGAAGGGCCGGTACATCGGCGGCGACCACCTGCTGATGCTCTTTGCGAAATACCTCGGCGCACGCCGCGTCGTCACGACCGCAGACGCCTCGATGGCGATCGAGGAGGTCGCGGAGGTGAGACGAACACCAGTCGGTGACACCTACGTCTCCGAGGAACTCCTCCGCTGGGGAGACTTCGGCGGAGAACCATCAGGGGCATGGATCTTCCCGAAAAATTCCCTCTGTCCGGACGGCATCTATGCCGCCGCCCTCCTCTGCGAGATCGCCGGGGAATGGGACATCGCCAACGAAGTGGCACTGATGCCCACCTACCCGATCCTCAGGGACTCCATACGCCTTGAGAATGCCCGAGACCTGATGGGCGCACTCGGCGCCGCCGTCCCGACAGACGGCATCAGGATCGAGGAGGAGGACGGCTGGTGCCTGATCCGTGCAAGCGGGACAGAGCCGAAGATCCGCTTCACCGCCGAGGGGAAGGACGCCGCCGCCGCACAGAAGATGATGGAGCAGGGGAAGGCGCGTGTATCCGCGGCCCGCCACGGGAGTGATGTTGCATGAAGTGCGTCATCCTTGCCGCGGGCGAGGGAAAGAGGATGCGCCCCCTCACCGCGGAGAGACCGAAGGTGATGCTCCCCATCGCCAACAGGCCGATGCTCGAACACCTGATCGCCGCCGTGCGGGACGCCGGGATCACCGAGATCATTCTTGTCGTCGGCTACGGCGAGAGAGAGGTGCGGGAGTGGTTCGGCGACGGCGAACGCCTCGGCGTCTCCATCAGGTACGTGCCGCAGCGCCACCAGCTCGGCACGGCCGACGCCCTCCGGTCCACAAAAGGGCTCGTGACCGGGAGGTTCCTGATGCTCAACGGCGACATGATCGTGGAGACCCGCGACCTTGCCGCCCTCTGCCGGATGGACGCCCCAGTCATGGGAGTCTATGAATCAGACCACCCCCAGGACTACGGCGTCGTCACCACGGCCGGCGACCGCATCACCGGCCTTGAAGAGAAATCGCCGAACCCGAAGAGCCGGACCATCAACGCGGGAGTGTACCTCTTCGACGCCGGGATCTACGACCTCCTCGAAGAGGTCTCCCTCTCGGGCCGCGGCGAGTACGAACTGACCGACGCCCTCGCCGAGTACATCAAAGAGGGACGACTGCAGGCATACCGCCTGGCGACCTGGATGGACGTCGGGTCACCCTGGGACCTCCTCGACGCCAGCGCCACCCTCCTTGCCGGGATGAAACCGACCTCGGAAGGGGAGATCGAGAACGGCGTCGTCATCCACGGGAAACTCGTCCTCGGAAAGGGATCGGTCGTCAAGGCCGGCACATACATCGAAGGGGACTGCATCATCGGGGAGGGGTGCACCATCGGCCCCCACGCCTATCTCCGGGGCTCGACCGCGATCGGCGACCGCTGCCACATCGGCCACGCCGTCGAGATCAAAAACTCGATCATCTTCCCTGAAACCAAAGTCCCGCACTTCAACTATATCGGCGACTCGGTCATCGGGAGCGGCTGCAACTTCGGCGCCGGCACCAAGATTGCGAACCTCCGGCACGACCACGGCATCGTCACGGCCAGCGGCAGGTCGACGGGCAGAAAGAAGTTCGGGGCGATCGTCGGCGACCATGTCCTCTTCGGGATCAACTGCTCTGTGAACGTGGGGAGCGTCATCGGGAGTTACTCCCTCATCGGCCCCCACTGTCTCGTCGAAGGGACCGTTGCCGAGAGGACCATCATCAGGTAGGTGAAGAGAGATGCAGGCAGTCATTCTCGCAGCAGGCGAAGGAAAAAGGCTCAGGCCCCTCACCCACACGATGCCCAAGGCGATGGTGCCGGTGGCGAACAGGCCGATCCTGGAGCACATCATCAGGGCCCTGGAGAAGAACGGGATCAGGGAGATCATCGTCGTCGTCGGGTACAAGAAGGAGCACGTGATCCGCCATCTCAACACACTCGACATCCCGGTCAGGGTCGTCGTGCAGGAGAGACAACTTGGCACCGCCCATGCCCTGGCATGCGCCGCACCCCTGATCACCGGCGACTTCCTCCTCCTCCCTGGCGACAACTATGTCGACACCGCCTCCATCGCCAGGATCATGCGGGAGAAGAACGCGGTGCTCACCTGGGAGCACCCCCACCCGTCGAACTTCGGTGTCCTGGTCATCAGGGACGGTCTGGTGAGAGAGGTGATCGAAAAACCCCAGGACGCCCCGGGATTCACCGTCTCGACAGGCATCTTCTCTCTTGACCCGTCCTTCCTCCAGTACCTCGATGAGACGGAGATCCCCGATGCCGTCAACAGGATGATCCGGGCAGGCACGCCCCTGAAGGCCGTCGCCGCCGCCGACTGGCAGGACGCGGTCTATCCCTGGGACCTTCTCAAACTGAACGCCGCCCTGCTCCGGGACGTCAGGCCGGAGCGGGCAGGCAGGAGCGGGCCCGGCGTCGTGATCCGGGGCCGGGTCTCGATCGGGAAAGGGACGACCATCGGCCCGAACACCACCATCCTCGGACCTGCGATCATCGGGGACGACTGCGACATCGGCGCAAACTGTGTCATCACGTCCGAGACGAGCGTCGGCGCCAGGGCACGGGTCGAACCCTTCACCATGATCGGCCAGTCTGTCCTCCTCGACGACGTGAGCATCGGGTCCCATTCCCGGATCGTCGAGGCGGTCGTCGGGACAGGGTCGCACCTCGGCGACCACGCCACCACCTTCCCCACAAAGACGATCTTCTCGATAGAAAGGGAGATGATCGGGGCGAAATTCGGGGCGATCATCGGCGACCACATCTGTTCGGCACCGTTCTGTATCTTCAGGAACTGCATCGTCGGGAACGATGTGGTCATCGATGACGGGAAAACCATTTACGGGGAAGTCCCCGACGGTGCAAAACTATTATAGGATCACAGGAGATTAGCAGAGTTAGCCGGATTCGTGAAGACCATGTGCGGGATAGTAGGATATATCGGCTGGAGGGACGCGGCGCCCCTGATCATCGAGGGCCTCAAGCGCCTGGAGTACCGGGGCTATGACTCCTTCGGTGTCGCAACAGAGAACGGGGACATCAGGGTCGTCAAAAGGAACGGGAGGATCTCGGATAACCACCTCGACCTCTCGGCGCTCAGCGGGACCATCGGCATCGGCCACACCCGGTGGGCGACGCACGGCGTCCCAAACGAGCAGAACGCTCACCCCCACACCGACTGCACGGGCGCGATCGCCGTCGTCCACAACGGCATCATCGAGAACTACGCGCTGCTGAGGAGAAAACTCACCGAGAAAGGCCACCACTTCAGGAGTGAGACCGACACCGAGGTGATCGCACACCTGATCGAGGAGTACTACACAGGCGACCTCCTCGCCGCGGTCACCGAGACCGTCCGTCACCTCGAAGGGTCCTATGCGATCCTGGCCCTCGCAAAGAATGACCCGAGAATCATCGCCGCCCGCAGAAGCAGCCCCCTCGTCCTCGGCATCGGCGACGGCGAGATGCTCTGCGCCTCAGACATCACCCCCCTCCTCGACCACACAGAGAGGGCCGTCTACCTGGAGGACGGAGACATCGCCGCCCTCACGCCTGCACGGATCGACGTCTATCATGACGGGATGCCTGTCGAGAGGCATGTCGACCACATCACCTGGAGCGTGGACGACGCGAAGAAAGGGGGGTTCCCCCATTACATGCTCAAGGAGATCTACGAACAGCCCCAGGCCTTCTATAACACCATCAAGGGCCTCGAAGGGGACAGCCGCCTTGCCATGGTCAGGGTCGCACCCGAACTGACAGTGGCGGCCTGCGGGACGTCATACCACACCGCCCTCATCTTCCGCTATCTTGCCGAGGACTACGGAAAGAAGAGGGTCAACGTCGAACTCGCCTCCGAGTTCAAGTATTATGCCCCGCCCATCCGCGAACTCGTCATCGCCGTCTCCCAGTCCGGAGAGACCGCGGACACCCTTGCGGCGATCGACCAGGCAAAGGCCCACAACTGCCCGGCCCTCGCCATCACGAACATTCTCGGGAGTTCGATCACCAGAAAGGCGGACTGGACCCTCTTCATGTGCGCCGGCCCCGAGATCAGCGTCGCCGCCACCAAGTCGTTCACCGCGCAACTCGCGGTCTTCATGGCGATGGTGAACGCGATGTGCGACAGGGAGTTCGACGACGTCCTCGCCCATGCCAACTGCTCTATCGAGCGTGTGCTCTCCTGCACCCTCGGAAAAGCGGTCGCATTAATATCTGAGGCGCAGGAGATGTTCTATGTCGGGCGGGGCGTCTTCTACCCGGTCGCCCTCGAAGGGGCGCTGAAGATGAAGGAGATCTCGTACATCCATGCCGAGGGTTATGCCGCAGGCGAACTCAAGCACGGGCCTTTCGCGCTGCTCTCTCCGGAAACGCCGGTCGTCGCCATCTGCATGCCGGGCAGGACCTACGGCGTGATGCTCTCCAACGTCAAGGAGATGAAGGCAAGGGGGGCCCCGATCATCGGCGTCGGCGTCGAAGGGGACACCGAGGTGGAACAGGTCGTCGACGTCTTCATCCCGGTGCCCAACGACCACCAGATGGTCCAGGTGCTCACCGTCTCGGTCGTCCTCCAGCTCCTCGCATACCACACCGCATGTGCTTTAAACAGGGACATCGACAAACCAAGAAATCTGGCAAAGAGTGTGACCGTCGAATGATAGAATATGGCATAAACAGACTGGGAGAGGGCGCACGCGTCTTCGAGCCGGTGACTCTCGGTTTTCCGTCACGGGACAGGCTTGACCAGGAGGGGTATCCCGGCACCGTCATCGGGAAGAACGCCGTCCTCAGGTCGGGGACGATCATCTACTGCGACGTCGAGATCGGGGACGAGTTCTCGAGCGGGCATAACGTGCTGATCAGAGAGAGGACAAAGATCGGGGACCATGTCGCCGTCGGCACGTCGGCCGTGATCGAGGGGGACTGTGTTCTGGGGAGCCATGTATCCCTCCAGAGCATGGTCTATATTCCGACAAACACGATGATCGGGAACAATGTCTTCATCGGCCCGAACGCGGTGCTGACGAACGACCGGTACCCGCCGCGGGGCAGGCCGCCCCTGCAGGGGCCGATGGTCAGGGACGGCGTCTCGATCGGGGCCGGCGCTGTGATCCTCCCGGGGATCACGATCGGCGAGGGGGCGCTCGTCGCCGCGGGCGCGGTCGTCACCCATGACGTCCCGGCCAGGATGATGGCGATCGGGGCGCCGGCACGCTTTGTCGACCTTCCTGCGGGGATGCGCGACTGATATGACGATCCCGATCGCACGCCCCCTTCTCGGGGCTGAGGAAGCGGACGCCGTGACGGCGGTCCTTGCATCAGGCATGATCGCACAGGGCGGCCGCACGGCTATGTTCGAAGAACAGTTCGCCAGATATTGCGGGGCCAGACATGGCGTCGCCGTCAACTCGGGCACGGCCGCCCTCCATGCCGCCCTGCTCGCGGCAGGCGTCGGCCCGGGCGACGAGGTGATCGTCCCGGCCTTCACCTTCTTTGCGACTGCGTCCTCGGTCGCTATGTGCGGCGCGACGCCGGTCTTCGCCGACGTCGACCCCGCACTCTTCACCATCGATCCGGCCTCCGTTGAGAATCTCGTCACCCCGCGGACAAAGGCCGTGATCGGCGTCCACCTGTACGGCCAGCCCTGCGACGTCGGGGCTATCCGGGAGATCTGCGACGACCGCCACCTCGTCTTCATCGAGGACGCCGCCCAGGCCCATGGCGCCGAATACCGTGGACAGAGGGCCGGGTCGCTCGGCGACCTCGCCTGTTTCTCCTTCTATGCGACGAAGAACATGGCGACAGGCGAGGGCGGCATGGTCACGACATCCTCGGACGATTACGACGCACGCCTCCGCCGGGTCATCAACCACGGCCAGTCAGACAAGTACCTCCACACCGAACTCGGCTACAACTACCGTCTCACCGACATCGCCGCCGCGATCGGCCTCGTGCAACTCTCGAAACTCGACGACTTCAACAGGCGCCGGCAGGAGACCGCCGCATACTATGACAGCCACATCCGCGCACCCGGCATCCTCACACCGCCGGTGGCGGCGGGCATGACCCATGTCTACCACCAGTACGTGATGCGGGTGACCGAAGAGGCGGCCCTCTCACGGGACGCGTTCATGGCCCGTCTCCGGGAGAAGGGAATAGGGACGGCAGTCCACTACCCTGTCCCGCTCAACCGCCAGCCCGTCTTTGCAGGCCTGAATGCCTCCTGCCCGGTCGCCGAGTCGCTTGCAGCATCCGTCTTCTCCATCCCCGTCCACCCGGCCGTGACCGACGAGGAGAGGGCGTACATCTGCGATGCGATCAACGAGGTGATCTAGATGGACGCAGGCGTCATCGGCACCGGCACGATGGGCAGGAACCATGTGCGGGTCTACACCGAGTTGAAAGAGGTCGGCACGACCTATGTCTACGACCTCGATGCGGCGGCCGCAGAGAGAGTCGCAGCCGCGAACGACGCCGAGGTCTGCCACTCGATGGACGAACTCCTGCGGAAGGCCGAGTGCATCTCGGTCTGCGTCCCGACGCCGTACCACTTCTCGACGGCAGGACAGGTCATCGGAGCCGGGGTGCACACCCTCATCGAGAAGCCGATCTGCCTCACCGCCGAGGAGGGGAAGCAGCTCCTCGGCCTGATCCCTGACGACATCACCGTCGGCGTCGGCCACATCGAACGCTTCAACCCGGTCGTCGACGAGGTGAAAAGGCTCATCAAAGATCCCCTCTATGTCCAGATCTCACGGCACAACCCGGCATCGGCACGGGTGACCGGTTCCTCTGTCGTCGAGGACCTGATGATCCACGACATCGACATCGTCTTCCACGCCCTCTTCAACGGGCCGTACACCCTCAAAAGCAGCGGCACCGCCGATATCGCGGGGGCGCTCCTCACCTTCGGGACGACACCGGTCTATCTCTCCGCAAGCAGGAAGTCCTCCAAGAAGGTCAGGACGATCTATGTCGAGGAGGAAGACCTGACGATCGAGGGCGACTTCATGACCCAGGAGGTCTACGTCTACCGGAAACCCGGCGCATACGGCCAGGAAAACGGGCTGTACCGTCAGGAGAACATCATCGAGAAGGTGCTCGTGAACAAGGTCGAGCCCCTGAAGATCGAACTCCAGACTTTTGTCAGGGCGGCACGCGACGGCACGCCCTTCCCGGTATCGCCGGCAGAGGGGCTTGAAAACCTCAGGATCTGCGAGGAGATCAGGGGCAGCCTCTCCATCTGATCCCTTTTTCCTCGACCGCTGGCTACTTTATCCCTGCACGCCCATATTCATTCAGGTTCCGGGATCACCATGAAAGACAGACTCTCATCGATCATAGCACGGAAAGGCCCGATCCGGCGGATCGGCGTCATCGGCATGGGCTATGTGGGCATCCCCGCGGCGGTGCTCTTCGCCGATGCCCCGGCATTCGAACATGTCTACGGTTTCCAGAGAGACTCCCCCTCGTCTGGCTATAAAATAGAGATGCTGAATCGGGGCGAGTCGCCCCTCAAGGGCGAGGAGCCCGGGCTTGAAGACCTCCTCCAGAAGGTCGTCTCAGCCGGTACGTTCGAGTGCACCCCCGACTTTTCGAAGATCGCCGAGTGCGACGCGGTGACGCTCGCGATCCAGACGCCCTTCAAGGACAAGAAAGACCTCCTCCCCGACTTCACTCCCCTGATCGCCGGGATCAGGAATGTCGGGAAATACCTCACCCCCGGCACGCTCGTCGTGCTCGAATCGACGATCACGCCGGGGACGACTGCAGGAATGGCCCGCGAGATCCTGGAAGAGGAGTCAGGCCTCGTCGCAGGCGAGGACTTCGCCCTCGCCCACGCACCCGAGAGGGTGATGGTCGGAAGATTGCTCAAGAATATCCGCGAGCACGACAGGATCGTCGGCGGCATCGACGACGTGAGCACGAAACGGGCCGTCGAACTCTACTCGCCCGTCCTCACCCTCGGCCATGTCATCCCGATGACCGCCACCGCGGCCGAGGTGACAAAGACCGCGGAGAACACCTTCCGCGACCTCCAGATCGCCGCAGTCAACCAGCTCGCCCTGTACTGCGAGGCTATGGGCATCAATGTCTATGATGTGCGGGCCGGCGTCGCCTCCCTCAAGGGCGAGGGGATCACCCGCGCCATCCTCTGGCCGGGCGCAGGCGTCGGCGGCCACTGCCTCACCAAAGACACCTACCACCTGGAGAGGGGCGTGCAGCAACTCGGGCCGGACGCCCTCGACTTCCCGGACGGCAGGGAGTCGCTGTACACCCTCGCCCGCGGCATCAACGACTTCATGCCCGAGCACATGCTCCATCTTACAGAGTCGGCGCTCGCACAGGCAGGAAAGACCCTGAAAGGCGCGAAGATCGCCCTTCTCGGCTGGGCCTTCATCAACGACTCGGACGACGCACGGAACACCCCGGCAGAACCCTACTACGAGGCGGCGAAGGCCGCGGGTGCGGAGGTCCGCGTCCACGATACATGGGTCGACCCGGAGACGGCGCCCGACGTGCCGCCGGGATTGTCGAAGGATCTCGACGCCGTGCTCAAGAGTGCCGATGCGGTCGCCATCTTTGCCGGACACAAGGAGTACAGGAGACTCGTGCCGGCAGAAGTGAAGGCGCTCTGCGCCTGCCCCCACCCGGCGGTCGTCGACGGCAGGAATGTCGCCGACCCGGACGCCTGGATCGACGCGGGTTTCACGTACCGCGGCATCGGCAGAGGCGACAAAAACGGCCACACATTCACGGAGTGAGGTGAGGTCATGAAGATCCTCCTCGTCTCAACGCAGGACTACATCCACCACCCCGTCCCCTCCCGCCACCACTACATCTTCGAGGAACTGGCAAAAAGGCACGAGGTGCATGTTCCCCACTTTCACGTGAGCGATGGAATGAACGGCAAGGAGAGAGAGACACGCCTCCAGGTCCATGAGGCAACGATGTTCCCCCTCAAAAGTCCGCTCCTCCACTACACCCTCAACGCCCCCTGCCATCACCATGTCATCTCGCAGATCGTGAGGGACGAAGGGATCGACCTCGTCGTCGTCGGGCACATCCTTGCCGGCACCGCCGCGATCAGGGCGGCAGAGAAAGAAGGGATTCCAGTCGTCTTCGACCTCAAGGACTGGCTCCCCGACTCTGCGGCGGCATATTACCATAACCCCGTCCTCAAAAACACCATATACAAAACGGTCTGGGCCATTACCAGGTACAATCTCGACCACAGCAGCGAGATCACGACGGTCTCCCCCTCCCTCGTCGACCGCCTGAAAGGATTCGGGTACGATTCCCGTTTGATCACGAACGGCGTGAACACCGACTACTTCAAACCCCTCGACGGCCTCCCGTACAGGAAGAAACTCGGCATCGACGAGAGTACTTTTGTCATCGGGTTCTCCGGGAGTATCGAGCGGTTTTTCGCACTTGATCAGGTGCTGAAGTCATTCAAAAAGGTGCTGCAATTCCACGAGGACACGAAACTGCTGATCGTCGGTGGGTCGCTCTTCACGCACTATGATCAGGAGATCAGATCCCTTGCCGACGAGCTGGGCCTGAAGGACCGCGTCATCTTCACCGGCACCGTTCCCTACCCCGAGATGCCGCACTATGTCGCCTGCATGGACGTCTGCCTCATCCCCTTCTCCTCGGCGACCTGGGATAACATCGCCCTTCCCAACAAGTTTTTCGAGTACTCGGCATGCGGAAAACCCATCCTCTCCACACCTGTCCCCGATGTCATGAAGATCGCAAAAGAGAATTACCAGGTGTACAGATCAGAGGAAGAGTTTCTGGAAAAGGTCAAAGATCTGATCAGAGAACCCCGGAACTATGATCTGGACCTCTCGGGGTACAGCTGGAAGGTGAAGGCAGGAGAATTCGAGGAGATCTTCAACCGCCTGGTCGACGGGAACAACCGCCATATATAAGAATCTGCGGACTGCATCTCATATCAGAATTATATTTTTGCGTGAAAAAAAAGGAAGAGGATATTCATGCTCCCTACGTCTCTGACTAAGAAACAAACGTACCTTGTCCTTGGACTTATCGTCCTGTTTTCCCTGTGTGCACTCTGGATACGCCTCATCCCGATGGCGGGCCTGACTGCCGGGGGAGAGGTTGACCTCCAGGGAATCGACCCCTGGTACAACATGAGGCAGGTCGAGGCGCTCGCCGCCAACGGCCTCGCCTATCAGTGGTTCGACCCCATGACCCTGTACCCCACCGGGGATGTCGTGCACTGGGGGCCCCTCTTCCCGACGATCATCGCAGCCCTCACGATCCTTGTCGGGGCGACGACGCGGCCAGAGATCATGTTCGTCGGCGCCATCGTCCCCCCGTTGATGGGTGCCGCCATGGTCCCCCTGGTCTACCTTCTCGGGAGGAGGCTTTCTGACTGGAAGACCGGCCTCCTTGCTGCGGGCTTTACGGCTGTCGTATCGGGGCACTTCCTGTACCGATCTCTCTTCGGCTTCGTCGACCATCACATCGCGGAGGTGCTCTTCTCGACGCTCTTCGTGCTTGCATATATCGTCGCCATCCAGGCAGTGCGGGGGGGGAAGGTCGACCTGTACTCCCTTGAAAGCCTGAAAAAGCCAGCCATCCTCGGTATTCTCGCCGGCATTGCCTACCTCCTCGGCCTCTTTGTCATGCCGACGATGATCCTGCTTGCGATGATCGTCGCCGTCTACACGCTCTTCCAGTACCTCATCGACACATGGGAGAAGAAGGAGACCTGGAACCTCGCCGTCATCAACACCGTGGTCTTTGCCGTCGCGATCATCGGGCTCTTCCTCTTCGGCTTCCCACATGAAGGCCTCGGTCTCGCCCGGTACACGCCGGGGCACGTGCTCGCGTATCTCGCTATCATCGTCGGGAGCTGGTTCCTCTACGCCCTTGCACGGGTAAGTCGGGACAAACCAGCATACATCTACCCGGTACTCCTCGCCACCATCGGCATGGTTGTCGCCATTCTCCTCAAGGTCGCAGCCCCGGTCCTCTACGAGGTTCTCATCGGAAACTTCTTCGGGTTCTTCGGTCAGCCAGTCGAGATCCTCACCGTCGAAGAGGCGATGCCCTGGAGCATCGAGGCCGCCTGGTATACCTTCAATGTCGGGTTGCTCCTGATGGCCGGCGGTTTTGCTGTCCTCCTCTATGGAATATTCCAGAAACGCCGGGTCGATTACCTTTTCGTCCTGGTCTGGTCGGCGATCATCCTCCTCTCCACCTGGCAGCACAACAGGTACGAGTATTATCTTTCGGTGAACATCGCCCTCCTTGCCGGCCTTTTCGCCGGGTTCGTCCTTGAGCGCGGATGGCAGGAGGTTGCCGCACACCGTGTCTCCGAGGTCGCAGCACCTCTCGATAAAAAAACAGGGAAGAACAGGAAAGAAGAGAAAAAACCATCCGGAGGGAGCGACCCCGTAGTGCTCCTCGGCAGCGTCATCGTCGTCATTCTCTCGGTCTTCTTCGTCATTTCCTCCCTTCAGGTAGGCCTTGCCATGGCGGAGGGGTCTGCCTACGGCGGCATGCACCCGCAGTGGCGCGAGACTCTTGAATGGATGGAGAACAATACCCCTGATACAGGCGTTGACTATTACAAGAGTTATGAAAAGGACTCGTTCCAGTACCCGGCCGAGTCGTATGGCGTGATGACCTGGTGGGACTATGGCCATTTCATTACTTTCCTCGCCAAGCGCATCCCGAACTGCAATCCCTTCCAGCATGGGGTCGCCGGTCCGAACGGTTCTGCGGCATTCTTCATGGCGCAGAACGAGGATACGGCAGCTGAGATCCTGACACACGACGGGACCAGGTACGTGATCACCGACACCATGATGGACACCGGAAAGTTCTGGGCGATGGCAACCTGGTTCGACCCGAAGGCCGGGCCACAGCCCTACCAGCAGACCTGGCTTGTCCCTGCCGACCAGGACACACTCGTACAGCACAGAATCTACACCCCCGCGTACTTCCAGACGATGACCTCACGCCTCCATAACTTCGACGGCTCGATGTCCGCATCAGACCAGGTCTACTACACCGAGTACGCCGATGCCGCCGCGGCCGGTTACGGCCTGCCCGTGATGACGAACCTCTCGATCCTGGACGCGGACACTGCACAGGCGAAGGTGGAGGCCTACAACGCGAAGGCGCAGGCAGGGATGCACGCCGGGACCATCGGCCTCGAGAACAACCTTACCATAGCCGGGAGCGAGGCGCCGGCACTTCAGCACTTCAGACTCGTCCATGAGTCAAGCCAGAACTCATACTCCTCAAAGACCCCGGACATCAGATATGTCAAGGTCTTCGAGTTCGTCCCCGGCGCTCATATCAAGGGGGAGGGGACGATCGAGGTGAGCCTGACCGCAAACACGGGAAGGACCTTCACCTACAGGCAGGAGAGCATCAACGGCGAGTTCGTGGTGCCGTATTCCACCTCGGGCACGCCCTATGACGTGCGTGCGGCCGGGCCGTACCGGATCGTCGGGACCGGCCAGACCTTTGACGTGTCCGAGGACGCCGTCATGCAGAGATTAACCATTAACTGATGAAAGCGTCCGCGATCACCGGCAGGGTGTTTGCGAAACACGATATGGAGGGAGGCGCCGAGACAGGCGCCCGCCTGCGGGAGGTCCTCGAAGGCCTCCCGCCTGACATCCCTGTCCGCCCCCCTGTCGCGGCCGACCCGGCCGAGATCGAGATCGTCCATGACCCGGCCTATGTGCGGTGGATCAGGGAGATGGGCAGGGGCTGCTGTTTTCTCGATGACAATACCTATATCACCCCCTCGACCCTGGAGGTCGCTCTCACCGCCGCGGGGTCGGCCGCCGCCGCGGCTGAGCGCGCCCTCGATGGCGAGAACTGTTTTGCCCTGGTCCGCCCGCCCGGCCACCATGCCAGACCCGCACGGCAGATGGGCTTTTGCATCTTCAACAACGCCGCCTTTGCCGCGGCAAAGGCCCTCCAGGAGGTGGACCGCGTTGCGATTCTGGACTGGGACCTGCACCACGGGAACGGCACCCAGGAGATCTTTCTCGCCTCCGACCGCGTGCTCTACCTCTCTGTCCACCAGAGGGGAGGTTTTCCGGGAACCGGATGGCCTGAGGAGGTCGGCACCGGCGCAGGCAGGGGGTTCAGCCTCAACGCGCCCATCGCGCCGGGCGGCGGGATCGCGGACTATGCCTTCCTCTTTGCCGGGGTCTTTCTCCCCGCGGTCCGGGCGCACCGCCCTGACCTCTTGATCATCTCAGCCGGGCAGGACGCCCTCGCCGACGATCCGCACGGAGAGATGCGCCTGTCTCCGGACGACTACGGGCTCCTGACAAACCTCGCCCTCTCTCTTGACCTGCCTACGGCCCTCGTCCTCGAAGGCGGGTACGGCCCGTCGCACGGGAAGGCAATCGCCGCGATCTTCGCCGCTCTGCGGGGGAAGAAGTTTGAGGAGGAGACCGCACCCCCGCGGCCCGGCACGGTGGCTCTGGTCTCGCGGCTCAGAAAATTGATGATGTACTAAGTCGGGCTCTGGAGATGTCTTCATACTGCGGGTCAGGAGAGACTATTCGGATCCCGCGGGGGGAAGCGCGGGCCGACGCCTTCCCCACAATCTGAACCGGGGGCAAGCCCCCGGATCCCCAATCCAGGATAGAGCCCGGGAAGAGAGAGCAGAGATTCTGAGGGGGGGACTGCCATCCTCGTCCGATCTTACAGGGTGCGAGCATCAGCACGCTTGAGAAAATCTTTGATTTCCGAGGGACCGGGAGGCGACCGTAGGGAGTTGAGAAAACCGAAGGTTTTCGAGCGGCAGCCCCCCCGACATCGGCACCCCCTCATTGTCAGCCCTGCCTGCGGGGGACCCGGTCGCAGTTCATGTGCGAGACCTCGAAGCCCGGCACGATCACCCGGACGACCGGGACGGCGGTCCTCGTGAGGTCGCAGAGAAGGACACGGTCGGCCGAGGTCGCCACCTCGTCGAGAACGACCCTGATGTCGTCGTCGAAATACGCGGTTGCACGGTTAGGGATCTCCTCGATCGGAACCGACGGGGCCTCTCGGAACCACGCACCATTTATCCGCTTCATCCTCTCGTAGCCCGCCCGTTCGATCAGGTGCTGCCGGCCCTCGTTGACCCGGCCGCCCTGGAGCTGGCTCGCACGGCTCTGCGCCACCTCGGTGAGGGCGCGGAGGGCCGCGATCGTCGGGTCGGGATGGGTTCCGGCGCCCATCACAAGGAGGGCCGGATCCCTCGCGACCGTGTCGTCGGCAGCCGCGGCGACCGTCGGGATGCCGGTCCGCCCCTCCAGGAGCCAGAGGTGGACAGCGATGCCGTGCCCCTCAAAGAGGTCGAGGACCTCCCGCACCGGGCCGTCGGCGCTGACCGCAAGGCGCCGCCCCATATTCCGCAGCCTTTCGGCCCGCGAGAGGGCGTCGCGCTCGATCACTTCGAGGAGTGCATGGAGGACGGCCTCCTCCATGATATTCCCTGCTGCAAGGCCGTTCGTGTCCGAGGTGAAGAGGGGAACGGTCATGCCCAGGCAGTCGTACGGATGGAAGACGGCATTCGAGGGCACGAGGAGCTCTTCGTCGTTCAGGATGTCTGTGGCCGGGCTCCAGTGGATCTTCTCGTCCTTCTCCAGGGGCCGCGGCAGGATGAGGTCGGCCGGGTCGAGGGCACGTATCGGCCCGAGTTCCTCGAAACTCGCGTATTCCATACGGTCGCCATGATACTCGCCGGAGTAGCGTTCGACCGCCTCCATCATCGCGGAGACCTCGGCCTGCAGGGGCCCCTTCCCCTTGCCGGCATGGTATTTTGCCGCACCGATGGCGGCACGCGGGCGGAAGGCCGAGAAACAGGGGATGCCCAGGCGGTCGAGAGAGGTGACGTCCTCGACCGAGACGACGCCGATCTCGTCCATCATGGGCCCGATGACCTGCAGGGTCTCCTCAGGGGAGCATGAACGGTGGGTGCCGTCGAAAAAACATTTTTTGACGTGGTTGAAGGTGACGGACATTATCAGGGGATTGGCCGGGCGATATTTTATATCTTCACGCTCTATTCTCCTGCATGGAGACCGCGGAGATCGCTGTCGGGATGGCGGTACGCTACCCGCGGACCGGCACGGCCGGGAAGGTGGCGAGGATCGAGGAGGTCAGGGGGGAAACCTTTGCCGAGATCGATACCACAGGCCTGCTGTACCGGGTCGACACGCTGGAACCTGCCGCACAGCCGGGACGCACCCGGGAAGAGAGAGAGGAGAGCGCCGAAGACCTCATCAGGAGAGAGAGGGAGTTCGGCAAAGACCTCGGAGACGCCTGGAAGAACATCGACAATGCCTGTGAGGGAGGGGGTTAATCCTCCTTCTCAATCGGTATCGTCGTCAATTTTACCGATTCCACACCCTTCTGGGACATGAGCCGCTCGGCAATCGTCTTGAGGGCCGCACCGTCGCCGCGGAGGAGGATCACTTCCATGCACTGGTCATGACTGAGATGGGCATGCATCGATGCCTGGATGGTATGGATGTACTCGTGCTGGATGTCGGTGATCGTCTGGAGGAGGCCGCGCTGCTCGTGGTCATAGACCATCGTGATCACGCCCTGCCTCTCGCCCTTGACGTCGGACATCCACTGGTAGTAGGTGATGTAACTCCGGATCGCATCCCTGATACCCTCGGAACGTGAGGAGTAGCCCCGTGCGCTGATGATGCCGTCGAACTTGTCGAGCAGGTTCTTCGGCAGCGAGATGCCGATCCTGGAGAGTTCGCTCTCTGGGTTCATACGATCCTGTAGTACGCGTAAAAATATAAAGCATGGCATTGCGCGTAACACCAATTCATTGCCTCTGCCGAAACAGAAACATACATCGTATGCAACGCCCGGCCCTCCCCGGGATTTTCCGGCCCCCGTGTCCGGCACCGATTTATCTATAAAGAGTGCGATATATATAGGAAGGGAGGTTTGAATCAGTTTGCATGATGCTATGATACCCAACGTCAATATCGGACTTGTCGGGCACGTGGACCACGGCAAGACGACCCTCGTCTCCGGACTCACCGGGATGTGGACCGACCGCCACAGTGAGGAGATGAAGCGGGGGATCTCGATCAGGCTCGGCTATGCCGACGCCACCTTCTACCGCTGTGAAAACCATGAGGGGAGCGAAGCCTATTCCACGAAGGACGTCTGCCCGATCTGCGGGGCCGCCTGCACCCCGTTCAGGACCGTCTCCTTCGTGGACGCACCAGGCCACGAGACCCTGATGGCGACGATGCTCTCGGGCTCGGCCCTGATGGACGGCGCAATGCTTGTCATCGCCGCAAACGAGCCCTGCCCACAGCCTCAGACGAAGGAACACCTTTCGGCTCTCGAACTGGTGGGGATCAAGAATATCGTCATCGTTCAGAACAAGATCGACGTCGTCTCCCAGGCAGACGCCCTCAAACACTATAGCCAGATAAAAAAGTTCGTGAAGGGAACAATCGCTGAGAACGCACCCATTATCCCGGTTTCTGCCCAGAAAGGGATCAATATCGGGGCCCTCATCGATGCACTCGACAAAAATATCCCGATCCCTGAGCGCGACCCCGAGGCACCGGCCAGGATGCTCATCGCCCGCTCCTTCGACATCAACAAGCCGGGAGCGAACTGGCGTGACCTGAAGGGCGGCGTGATCGGCGGGTCCCTGACAAGCGGCGTCATCAAAGACGGCGAAGAGATCGAGATCAGGCCGGGCATCCAGACCCAGACCGAGAACAAGACGGTCTGGGAACCGATCATCACCAAGGTCGTCGCGATCCACACCGGCGACAAGAAAGTGAGTGAGGCGGCGCCTGGTGGGCTGATGGCACTCGGCACGAAGCTCGACCCCGCGATCACGAAGAGCGACACCCTTGTCGGCCAGGTCGCAGGGCATGTCGGTGACCTCCCGCCGATCCACGACCACCTTACCTTCACCGTGAAGTTGATGGACAGGGTCGTCGGGTCAGGAAGCGAACTGGATATCACGCCGCTGAAGCACAAGGAACCGCTGATGCTCTCGGTGGGCACGGCAGTGACCGTCGGCGTGGTGACGAACACGAAGAAGGACCAGGCAGAAGTGGTCCTGAAGAGGCCGGTATGTGCGGATGCGGGAGCGAGGATTGCGATCAGCCGCCAGGTCGAAGGGCGGTGGCGTCTGATCGGCATGGGGATCCTTGCCGAGTGAAGGTGCTCCTGGACACCAATGCCCTGATGATGCCCGTGCAGTTCCGCATCGATCTCTTCGAGGAGCTCAGATACCTCCTCGGGAGGTATGAGCCGCTCGTGCTCGTCGACGTGAAGCGCGAGCTGGAGGGGCTTGCCCGGGGCGGCGGGAACGACGCCGCCGCGGCACGGGCCGGGCTGATGTTCGCAGAGCACTGCCGCGAGGTCGAGAGCCAGAGCAGTGCCCGGGCGGTCGACGACCGCGTGGAGGCGTACGCGGCCGCAGAGGGGTGTATGGTGGCGACGAACGACCGCCGCCTGAGGAATGCCCTTCTCGCGGCGGGCGTCCCTGTAATCTCATTGAGAAGCCAGAAAAAATTGGAAATTTTAAGGGGATAGCATGTATTATCGTGTGACGCTCGAGGACAAGGTCAGGGTGCCGCCGCACCGCCTTGGCGAGGACCTGGAAACTGTTATCCTGGACGAACTCCAGAAACAGCTTGAAGGGAGCATAGACAAAGAGATCGGCATTTTCATTGCCGTAACCACGATCGACAGGGTCGGCGAGGGCGAGATCGTCCCCGGCGATGGGGCAGTTTATTATGACGTCACCTTCGAGGCCCTGGTGCTCAGGATCGCCCTCCAGGAAGTGATCGAAGGGGAGGTCGTGGAAACGACAAGTTTCGGGGCGTTCATTTCCCTGGGGCCGATCGACGCGATGCTCCACGTGAGCCAGATCTCCGACGACTTCATCACCTACGACGAGAAGAACAACACCCTCAACTGCCAGGAGTCGGGCCGGGCCATCCAGGTCGGGGACGGGATCCGCTGCCGGGTGGTGACCCTGAGCCTCAACGAGCGCGAGCCCCGCGAGAGCAAGATCGGGCTGACGATGCGGCAGGCCGGTCTCGGCACGGAAAAATGGCTTGTCGAAGAGCGCACAAAGGAGCAGGAGAGCCATGGCGCCAGCGCGTAAGAAGAAGATGGTGAAGGTCTGCCGCGACTGCCACAAAGTGGTCGAGGGAGAGTCCTGTGTGACCTGTGGATCGACGAACCTCACCGAGGACTGGGCAGGCTACCTCATTATCATCAACCCTGAAGGGTCGGAGATAGCACGCCGGATGAACCTCGAAATGCCCGGCAGGTACGCTCTGAAGGTCCGTTGATGCTCCGCCTCCCTGAAGAGTGCAGAGACCGTTTCAAAAAGCCGATCGGCAGGCTCTTTCCTGAACTTGTCGACGCTCTCCCCCTGCTTGCAGGCAGAACCGTTTATACGGTGGGGGACGTGGTGACGCACAACCTGCTGGCGGCAGGGGGGTCGCCTGAGATCGCCGTCATCGACGGGTACACGATGCGGGCGCCCTGTGCAAAGACTCCCCTCTGCGCCCACCGCAGGGTGCAGGTGAAGAATCCGGCAGGCACCCTCACTGAGGAACTGGTCCGGGCCCTCAAAGATGCCGTGGAGCACCCGCCCGTCCTTATCATCGTCGACGGGGAGGAGGATCTGGCGGTGATCCCGCTCGCCCGTCTCGCCCCCGAGGGATCGGTGATCCTGTACGGGCAGCCAGGAGAGGGGCTGGTGGCCTGCATCGTTACAGAAGACCTGAAAACTCTTGCAAACGATCTATATTCCCTTTTTGTCCCGGTATAACCCGGGATCCGGATCAACCCCCATGCTTTAAATAAATATGTAGACAATATTTGAGGGATATCGATGGAATTTGAGATCACCCGTGACTACCGGAATGAACTTCTGAGCCGGAGGGAAGTGCATTTTACCCTTACCTACGACGGCGCAACACCTTCGAGGGCACAGATCCTCGGAAAAATGGCTGCCCTCCTGAATGTCAAGGAAAGCCTGACGGTGCTCGACTCAACGAAGAAGCAGTTCGGCATGATGGAACTCCGGGGCGTCGCCAGGATCTATGACGACGAGGAGAACCTGAAGATGACCGAGCGCGAGTACCTCCTCAAGAGGGGCGCCCCGAAGGCAGCAGAGGGGGCCGAGTAAAATGGCGGCGGCGAAGAAGGCTGCACCGGCTGCAGTAAAGCGCAGCGCCTATTTCTCGGTCGAGGGTGACAAGGCAGTGCCACAGCGGAAGTACTGTCCCCGTTGCGGGGTGGGCGTCTTCATGGCCCAGCACAAGGGTCGCCTTGCCTGCGGGAAGTGCGGCTATACTGAGTTTTCAGAATAAGGATGCAAAAGGGCGGAAAGGTACTGGGTATTGAGGGGACGGCCTGGAACCTCAGTGCCGCTATTTTCGGCGAGGATCTTGTTTCCCTCTACTCCAGTCCGTATCAGCCTCCGAGCGGGGGGATTCACCCGCGGGAGGCCGCCCAGCACCATGCCTCCGCGATGCGGGAGGTCGTCTCCCGCGTGCTTACGGATCCGGACGAGATCACGGCGGTGGCCTTCTCGCAGGGGCCGGGGCTCGGCCCCTGCCTGCGGACTGTGGCGACGGCGGCGAGAGCCCTTGCCCTCGCCCTCGACGTGCCCCTGATCGGGGTAAACCACTGCGTCGCGCATGTTGAGATCGGCCGGTGGGCGACCGGGTGCAAGGACCCGATCACCCTGTATGTCTCCGGAGCGAACACCCAGGTGCTCGGCTACCTGAATGGCCGGTACCGCATCTTCGGCGAGACCCTGGATATCGGGCTCGGGAATGGGCTGGACAAGTTTGCCCGGAGTAAGGACTTCCCCCACCCGGGCGGGCCGAAGATCGAGGCACTCGCCCGCGGCGGGCGGTATATCGACCTGCCCTATACGGTGAAGGGGATGGACCTCGCCTTTTCCGGCCTGATCTCCGCCGCACAGGAGAGCAAGGCCGACATCGAGGACGTCTGCCACTCTCTCCAGGAGACGGCCTTCGGGATGTGTGTCGAGGTGACCGAAAGGGCCCTTGCCCAGGCAGGTAAGGACGAGGTGCTCCTGGTCGGCGGTGTCGCCGCAAACGGGCGTCTCCGCGAGATGCTGAAGACGATGTGCAAGGAGAGGGGCGCCGAACTCTTCGTGCCCGAGCGGCAGTTCTGCGGCGATAATGGTGCGATGATCGCCTACACGGGCCGGATCATGCTGGAGAGCGGGGCGACGATCCCGGTCGAGGCGTCGCGGGCGAACTCCCACTACCGCGCCAATGAGGTGGACGTGGTCTGGCGGCACGGCGAGGTGCTGCGCCCGGCCGAGGAGGGGCCGCGCCGGGGCGCGGAGGCGGTCGTAACGATCGACGATGATACGGTGATGAAGAGGCGTGTCTCGAAGTCGTACAGGGTCGCGGCCCTGGACGCCCGCCTGATCGCGGAGAGGACGCGGGCCGAGGCGCGGCTGATCGCCGCAGCCCGGAAGGCCGGGGTGCCGACGCCGATCCTCTACGATGTCACCGGCGACACGATCATGATGGAGAGGGTCGAGGGGACGATCCTGCGGGACGCCCCGACGCCGGAGAACCTGGAGCGCGCCGGCGTCGCGGTCGGCCGCCTCCATGCTGCCGGGATCGTCCACGGCGACCTGACAACCTCGAACATGATCGAGAGGGACGGCAGGTGCGTGCTCATCGACTTCGGGCTTGCCCATTCGTCCTCCGAGATCGAGGACCGCGGCGTGGACCTCCACGTCCTCTTCCAGACCCTGGAAAGCACGACAGAGAACCCCGACGAGTTGAAGAAGGCCTTCCTCCGCG
Source organism: Methanofollis sp. UBA420 (assembly GCF_002498315.1). Taxonomy (NCBI): domain Archaea; kingdom Methanobacteriati; phylum Methanobacteriota; class Methanomicrobia; order Methanomicrobiales; family Methanomicrobiaceae; genus Methanofollis; species Methanofollis sp. UBA420. The sequence continues at coordinate 110,981 of NZ_DAGX01000007.1, read as the reverse complement.
GCTATGCCACGGCCCTCCCCGGGGCGGAGCGTATCGCCGAGCGCGAGGAAGAGATCGAAAGGCGGGGGCGGTACCTCTGAGGATCGCGGTCGTGACCTCCAACAGGCACAAGGCCGAGGAGGTGGCGAGTTTCTTTGCAGGCGTCGCCGAGGTGGAGCATATCAGCCTCGATATCCCGGAGTACAGGGACAACGATGTCAGGAACATCGCCCGCGAGAAGGCGCGGTACGCCTGGGAGCAGGTGCGGCGGCCGTTGATCGTCGACGACACGGCCTTCTCGATCGATGCCCTGAACGGTTTTCCCGGCCCGTACGCCGCCTATGTCCAGGGGACGATCGGGAACGAGGGAGTCCTCAGGTTGATGGCAGGGAGGGAGGACAGGCAGGCCCACTTCGAGACGGCGATCGCCTACGCGGACGAGGTCGGCGAGGTCAGAGTCTTCTCCGGCATCGTCGAGGGCGAGGTGACCGACGCACCGCGGGGGGGCGTGGGGTTCGGGTACGACCCGATCTTCGCGGTCGGCGGCCGGACATTCGCCGAGATCCCGCTCGCGGAGAAGAACCTGATCTCCCACAGGGCGCGGGCACTCGCCGCCTTCAGGGCCTGGCTGGAGGATCAATATCCTTAAGTGGACAAACGTCGTTGTACTTAGAACGAATAGTGGTGAGATAAGATATGGCACGGTTCCCTGAAGCAGAAGCAAGGTTGCTCAACGTCATGGTCTGCATGCGCTGCAACGCACGGAATGCACTGAGAGCAACACAGTGCCGCAAGTGCGGCTACAAGCACCTCCGCCCCAAGAACAAGGAACGCAAGGCGTAAACAGGATAGAGAGGGACGTGCGACCGGCCGCACGGCAGGTACCCTCACCATACTTTTCTGTGTTGTTGCCCGGAGAGTGTCCGCGGTGCGTCTGCACGTCCCCCTCCCGAGCGGTCCGGGCGTTTAAACAAGTGTTCTGTTGAGATCGTCATACGAGAGTGATCTCTTCTCCAGATATCAGGAGAGGAAGCGCTGATCCCCCTCCTCTTCCAATACAATTCCCGGGGGCGGCAGTCCTCCGCCACCGGCATCCGGGAACAGGAATTCTCCCGCGATCTCTTCTGGAAACTTTCACTCCACGCGAGGGTTTTCAAAAAAAACTAAAAAAAGGCACTGTAGAAACCCTCCCGTGAGAGTACTTTCTGGAATGATAACTGGAGATATCCTGTTCTTGCGTGCTGGTTCCAGGAGGCTGCCGCTCGAAAATCTTTGATTTTTGGCGTAGTCCCCCGGCGCGAGCGTGCGGGAAGGCACGCCGACCAGACGATCTCCTCAGAACAATTTTCATCCGATATGCTTGAGTCTCCCTCCGGGACTCATGTTCGATTCTACAAAACCAAAAAAAAAGGAATATTCAGGCGCTGTAATACGTGACCTTCTTGCCTTCTTCCGCGTATTCCCCGGCAAAGGTCTCGATGTTGCGCTTGTAGCCGATCCTCTGCTCGACGCCGAGGGCCCTGAGCGCTGACCTGACCCGCATGACGTCGGCCTCGTCGCTCCAGTCGCGGGTATAGACGTAGACCACCTTTCTCTCGTCACGGGAGTCGGGATTGGGGCGTGCGGTGCTCACTTTTGCGGAGACGCCGAGGTCGCCGGCGACGGTGGCGTCCCTGATCTTCTTCCAGAGGGCGTCGACCTCCCCGGTCTCGCAGAAGATGAGCCATTTGCCGGCCTGCTCGCCGTAGGGCTCGACGTCCCCGGCCGCAGGGTCGTCGGCGATGATCCAGTAGGTCTCCGTCGTCTTCGAGGGGGTGACCCCCTCGCCTCCTGAGATGAGATGATAGATGGCGGCCGCGCTCCCGAAGCGCCCGACGAGGGCGGCGGCGAGAGGCGGGTACTCGGCCTCGAAGTCGGCGAAGATCGCCAGGAAGTCGTCCTGGAAGTCGACCCCTCCTTCGACGCGGGCAAAGAGGGGGTCGCCGCGTGCAAGGAGTCCTCTGTTCAGCAGGATCTCGAAGATGCCGTAGGCGGCATCGGCAAGTGCCTCGGAATCGACTTCGTCCATGATCATCTCGTTGGAGAGGCAATCAAAAAAGGTTATCATTCCTGACCGGGAGGTCAGGTCCTGAGCGCAGCGGCGACGAGGTCGGCGGCCCTCTCGCCGGAGAGGAGCATGCCGCCGAAGATCGGGCCCATGCGGCACTCGCCGCCGACGGCGTTCGCGGCCATGCCGCAGACGAAGAGGCCGGGGAAGACTTCCTTCGTGTGGTCGAGGATGTTGCCCTCGGCCCGCTCGGCCCACATGTAGCCCTCGCCGCGGATGGGGAGGTCGCCGCCCTTCTTCGCGACCATGTGACAGATGGTGGCGTCGTGACCGGTGGCGTCGACGACGGCGCGGCACCTGATGGTGAGGGGGTCGACGTGGAGGCCGGCCATCTCGACCGGGCTCCAGTTGATGACGAGGCCCGCGACCCGGCCGTCGGCCTTGACGACGACGTCCTCGACGGCGATGAGGTTGAAGAACTCGGCACCCACGGTGCAGGCGGCGGCGGTGAGTTTGGAGACGGATTCGACGGACTTCGCGACATAATAGCCGGGCTCGGCCTCGGTCGAGGCGATGCCGAAGCGGTCGAGGAGGCGCTTTGCCGCGGCCTGGACGACGATTCTCGGGAACATCATGCCGCCGCCCCACATGCCGCCGCCGATGGAGAGTTTCTTCTCAATAAGACCGACTTTGAGTCCTTTCTCCGCAAGGAGTGCAGCGCAGGTGATGCCCGATGGGCCGCCGCCGATAACGGCGACGTCGAGATCGAGGTACTCGACCATCGTCTCCATCTGCGTCTTCAGGATCGCCCTGCTGATTGTCACTTCATCGAGTTCCATCGTTCCACTTCAGGGAAAAGATTGGGCATACGGATTGAAATAGCCATTCTCCGCGGATGGCAGGGTCGCAGGTATTATAGGCACAGAGAGATACCTCATAGTAATATGCAGTGGAAACGTGATTTCGGGCTCACGATGAGGCAGCTCATGACCTGGGCACTCCTGCTCCTGGTCTACCTGATCTTCCTCACGATACTCGGGAGCCTGTTCGGCATCGGTCCGTGGAGTCTTGTCGCCATCGCCGCGGTGATGGCCTTCGCGCAGTACTTCTTCTCCGACAGGCTGGTGCTCATGAGCACAGGCGCCCAGGAAGTGAGCGAGGAGGAGTACCCCGAGCTTCACAGGATCGTGGAGAAACTCGCCGCAGAGGCAGGGATCCCCAAGCCCCGCGTGGCCATCATGCCCTCCCCGGTGCCCAATGCCTTCGCGACCGGCAGGAGCCCCTCCCACGCTGTCGTGGCGGCGACTGACTCGATCATGCGTCTCCTCACCCGCGACGAACTCGAGGCGGTGCTCGCCCACGAGATCGCGCACGTGAAGAACAGGGACGTCATGACCCTGACCATCGCCTCGTTCCTGGCGATGGTGGCGGCGATCATCATGCAGAACGCCTGGCTCTTCTCCCTCGGCGGCGACCGCCGGGAGGGGGGTGCCTGGATGGCCGCATGGGTCGTCTCGATCGTCGTCTGGATCGTTGCCACCCTGCTGATCCGCACCCTCTCCCGGTACCGGGAGTTTGCGGCCGACGCGGGCAGTGCGTACATCACGGGCAAGCCCCGCGCCCTCATCTCCGCGCTCAACAAGATCAGCGGCAGGATGGACATGATCCCGCCGGAGAAGAAGCAGGAGGTCGAAGGGGCGAACGCCTTCTTCATCATCCCGGCTCTCTCCGGCAACAGCATCATGGAGCTCTTCTCCACCCACCCGACCCTGGAGAAGCGGGTTGCGGCCCTCGAGGCCCTCGAAGAAGAGATCGGGCATATGCCGCGGTAAACCCCCCGGCAATACCATTTTATGTCATCGGTGCGAATATCGTACGGTACCCCTGCATCGATGGTCTAGTGGCATGACTTTGGCCTTCCAAGCCAATAGCCCGGGTTCAATTCCCGGTCGATGCATTCCTTTCTGACACCGCTTCCGCACTGCCCCACCTTTCTTCGTGCGCACCCGCCCTGTCACGCTCCCCTGTCGCATCGGGAGGCGGGCGGAGAGGAAGAAGGTTTATTATGACGCTACGCCAATGATGTACGAACACGAGGGCTCGTGGTCTAGCTGGCTATGACGTCGCCTTCACACGGCGGAGGTCCTGAGTTCGAATCTCAGCGGGCCCATCTTCTTTTTCATATTCTTTGCAGGTTCCGGGAAATATCCGCCGATACATGAAGGCTGATTTTGAGATGTATCCATTCTCATCAGGCGAACGCGACTATATTCCATGTGTTTTATAAATACTCCCTGTCCAAACTACTTTGAACCGACAATGTAACCCCGGAGAGGGACTCATTTCAGAGTACCTGACACGGGTCCCCAGGGAAGTGGAAAAACATATGGAAGACGCAAAAATCTATGTAGACTACGAATATGGAAAACTTCGGGAAGTGATCGTAGGATTATCTACCGGAATGACACCGGACCTTAAGGCACCATGGTTTGAAAATGCTCTCCGGATTCTGCCGGAGGATGAAGCCGCCTATGCCCGGGAAACGGCCGGAATGAACTTTGCAGATATGATCCACCCAGATACGGGGAAAAGCGAATCCGAAATGCTTGAAGAAGAAACTCAGGCCTTTATCGCTGTTCTGAAAAAACTCGGGGTAAAGGTCCTTCGCCCAAAAGAGATAACTCCGGAATTCATCCGGGAGAACTATGGCGAAAAAATCCTGATAAACGGATACTCTCAGGATTTTCCCCGTGACAATCTGGTGATCATCGGAAACACCGTTATTGAATGCAATCTGAGAACTCCAATCAGAAAAACAGACATCTCAGGTTTCAGTGAAATTTTACGGGAAAAATGCGTTGACGGCGTCAGGTGGGTTGCCATGCCGCATACAGAACCACTGGCAATTCCCGGCGACGAAACACCGTTGCTCGAAGGTGGCGATGTTATTGTTCTCGGCACCACGATCCTGGTGGGAAACTCGATGAATCCCGCTGTGGGTTCAAATGAAGCCGGATATCGCTGGCTGAAAAATTTCCTGGGTGACGCCTTCAATGTAATGCGTGTGCCATTGGTGCCTGAGATTCTCCATCTCGACTGTGTGCTTTCGGTTCCCAGAAGAGGACTTGCAATTCTCTGTCCTGAAGCGTTTGCAGAAGGCATCCCGAAAGCGCTTGAAGACTTTGACACAATAACGGTGTCTCTGGAAGCTGCCTCAAGGCTGGCCGTCAATGGTCTGCCCGTTGACGAAAGTCATTACATCATGTCCTACAACGATCACAATGACAATGAATATATCCGGGAAGAACTGGAAAAGCGTGGGATTTCCGTCTATCCGGTGTATTTCGGGGTTCATAACGGACAGGGCGGAAGTCTGCGGTGTGCAACTCAGGCTCTGACTCGCAGGTGTGAATACTAATCGGTGATGAGGGAAGTCTTCGTATGGCAAAGAACAGGACCCCGAAGCCATGACCGAAACTAGCTCCTCCGTGGTCTACGAAAAGTGTGCGGATCTTTTTTGATCCGCGGTTTTTTCTCTGCACGGAGGTGATCCATGGATTACAGCAGATCCATCCTCGCCCTCGGAATCCCTTTTCCCCAACCTACATGAACGGTCTATCGGGCAGGGAGCCTCGTCTCGATGATTCCTTCAATGAAATCGGTTCCGGCATATCCTGCTGCAATCAGGCCCAGGAGAAACTCCTGACCGATCTCCATTCCGACCAGGAATACAGCAGCGAAACTGCCCGCGATTGCACCGATAATAAGACTGAACAGGAGTCGATTCAGATCGAACCATTCCTTCATCTCTTCATTCTTCACCGCTGCCTGATCCGATCTCTTCTTGATTCCAACAATTGACCTGGTCCCCTGTCCGACTGCGCCCAGTATGGCACCCAGAACCACATACAACACTGCGGTAGTAACATCCATATGCATCCCCCAGGAGGAGTTCACTCCAGCATTGTCCTAAAAACTTTGTCACTTACATTTGCTGATTGCATAGGGAGAATCCCAAAGAAGTGCGGTAGAGGTTCCCTCTCCGCAACACTCTTATCTGGAGAAGACGATCGGCATCTCGACCCGGAGTAACTCGGCAGGACACCGATGTGCGGAAACCATCCTGAGGGGGTAGATGTCCGATACTTTTAGATACCCACGCGGGCCAGGGGGAGGCGATGGACCATGAACACACCCCTGCCGGGTATCATGCACACGACCGGCCGATGCATGAAGAGGGAGAGATAACTCCCGCAGAGCATGCAGGCGGACCTCCGAAGACCCACCAGCACAGCGGAGGGGGCGACCACCGCCATGCCCTCGAAGACTTCAAACGCCGGTTCATCGTCTCGGTCGTCCTCACGGTTCCCATCCTCGTCCTCTCGCCGACCATCCAGACGCTCCTCGGGTTCAGCGTCGAGGTCCCGGGAGCAGACTATATCGTCCTGATCCTCGCATCCGCAGTCTACTTCTACGGCGGCTATCCGTTCCTCACCGGGATTGTAAAAGAACTGAAAAGTCGGACACCAGGGATGATGACCCTGATCGCAGTCGCGATCACCGTCGCCTACATCTACAGCGCCGCGGTGATCTTCGGCATGCCCGGCGAGGGGTTCTTCTGGGAACTCGCCACCCTGATCGATATCATGCTGCTCGGGCACTGGATCGAGATGCGGTCGGTGCTCGGCGCTTCGCGTGCCCTCGAAGATCTGGCACAGATGCTCCCCAGGGAGGCGCATCTGTTCAAAGACGGTTCCGTCGAGGACGTGCAGGTCGAGGCACTGATCGTCCACGACCGTGTTCTGGTGAAGCCGGGCGAGAAGATCCCCGTCGACGGCGTGGTGATCGAGGGGGACTCCAGCGTCAACGAGGCAATGCTGACGGGGGAGTCGCAACCGATCGCCAAACAGACCGGAACATCGGTGATCGGGGGTTCCATCAACGGCGAAGGCTCGCTCGTCGTTGAGGTGCGGAAGGTCGGCGCCGAGACGTACCTCAACCAGGTGGTCGAACTGGTCCGTCGGGCACAGGAGAGCAGGTCCCACACGCAGGACCTCGCAAATCGAGCGGCATTCTATCTCGTGGTAATCGCACTGTCGGTCAGCGCACTGACATTCGTTGCCTGGGTGTTCCTTGCCCGCGACACCGGGTTTGCCGTCGAGCGGGCGGCCACCGTGATGGTGATCGCCTGCCCGCACGCACTCGGACTTGCAGTCCCGTTGGTGGTTGCGGTCTCGACGGCGCTCGCGGCACAGTCGGGATTTCTCATCCGCGAGAGGCAGGCATTCGAACGGGGAAAGGACATCCAGGCCATCATCTTCGACAAGACCGGAACTCTGACCGAGGGGCGGTTCGGCGTGACAGACATCATCTCATTCGGTCCTCTCGGCGAGGACGGGGTGGTGCGGCTGGCCGCCTCCCTGGAGGCGCGGTCAGAGCACCCGATTGCACAGGGCATCATCCGCAGATCACAGGAAGAGGGGCTGGAACTGGCATATCTGGAAAATTTCAGGACTATCCCGGGAAAAGGCGTCGAGGCGGTCGTCTCGGGTCGACACCTGAAGGTCGTAAGCCCCGGATACGTGGAGGAGCAGGGGATCGCCGTCGACGACGGACGGGTGGAGGCACTGCAAAGACAGGGGAAGACGGTCGTCTTCCTGCTCGAAGACGACACCGTGATCGGGGCCCTGGCACTCGCGGATATCATCCGAAAAGAGTCACGTGAAGCGATCACGCAGTTGAAACAGATGGGAATTCACTGCATGATGCTGACTGGAGATAATCGGTATGTTGCCCGCTGGGTGGCCGAGGAGCTCGGGCTTGACCAGTACTTCGCCGAAGTTCTCCCGCACGAGAAGGCCGAGAAGGTCAGAGAGGTCCAGGAAGACCATATCGTCGCAATGGTCGGCGACGGAATCAACGACGCACCGGCACTGGTACAGGCAGATGTCGGCATTGCGATCGGCGCCGGGACCGATGTCGCAATCGAGAGTGCGGATATCGTGCTCGCCAGGAACGATCCCCGGGACGTCGTGGGAGTCGTCGACCTCTCAAAGAAGACGTATGCAAAGATGGTCCAGAACCTTTTCTGGGCGACGGGTTACAATGCGTTTGCCATCCCGCTCGCTGCAGGGATAGCGATCGGGTACGGGATCCTTCTCACGCCGGCGATGGGGGCGGTTCTGATGAGCGCAAGTACCGTGATCGTGGCCGTCAATGCGAGGACGCTCCACCGATAAACGTCTGTACGGGACAAAAATGAGAGAGAGAGGAAACACCGATACGGGATATTTTTTGAGCCACGGTTTTTTCTTTCTGCACGAAGGGGATCCATGGATTGCAGCGGATCGATCTTCCACCCCGTTCCGGCGAACCGGCCGAAGCCATGACTGAAACCACTTCCCCGCGGCTCCACGAAAAAAAATCTATGTACGAGGTGTCCCTTTACTTCTCCATGGAAAACCGGCCCCTAAAGGTTCTCGTCATCATGGGCAGCCCCCGGAGGGCGAACACATACCACGCAGCCGAACGGATCCGCGAGATCCTCCAGAAGAACGCACCGGTGGACTGGGAATACGTCATGCTGCGGGATGTCAACCTGGAGCAGTGCCGCGGCTGCTATACCTGCTTCGAGCGGGGGGAGGAGCACTGTCCGATCAAGGACGACGCAGCCCTCCTTGAGCAGAAGATGCATGACGCGGACGGGGTTGTCTTTGCCACCCCGGTCTACGGCTTCCAGGTCTCGGGATTGATGAAGGTGTTCATCGACCGCCACGCATACATCTTCCACCGCCCCCGTTTCTTCCGGCAGAAAGCACTCCTTCTCACCAGCGCCGGCGTGATGGGGAACAAGGACGTGCTGGAATACCTCAATGCCGTGGCCCGCATCTGGGGCTTCGAGGTCGCCGCACAGGCATGGATCACCTCCCATGCCACCGGGTAAGGGAGAACGAGCAGAAGCTGCAGGCGGCGGCAGGGGCCTTTCTCGCCGCACTCCGGAGGGAGACGCGCTCAAGGCCAGGACTGTTCGACGTGATGGCGTTCCATATCGGGAGAGCCCCCTGCGACGAACTGGGCGAACGGGCCCCTGCGGATCACGCCTACTGGATCGAGCAGGGGTGGCTCCAGAAGGGACGACGCTATTATGTGGATGTGCCGGTCAATCCGGTCTACCATGTCCTGGGCACGCTCGCGGAATGGTACATGCGGCGGCAGATACGAAAGGACCTGAGGGAGATCGGTTGAACCGGTGCAGGGGAAGAATGAATGCAGGCTTGAGGTCCGCAACAAAAATTCTCAAACTCCTCAATTGGTGGAGTGAACGGCGAAGAGGGGAGTAAAAAAATTACGATGTGCCAAAAAACGGGAACTCCGGATTCAGAGCAAGCGATTCAGGTCTTCGACAGTCATATTGGCCTGCTTGAGAACGTGTGATAAGGTAGAACGCTTGACCGGTTTATGCATGGGTACGGTCAGTTTCAGTGTTTTATCAGGGAGGTGCTTTTGCAGGCGGATATGGCTGCCCCGTTGGCGGACCACAACCCACCCATCCCTTTGAAGTGCCGCAACAATTCTGTCATAATTCAGAGCAGGCACTTTGTTCATACGGCGATCTCAATTTGCTCGGCTTTTTCGTTAAACACAAGATCGTCATCAACGACTTCAAGGTACAGATCGATCGCTTCCCTGATATTTTCCAGTGCTTCTTCCTTCGTGTCGCCTTCACTGATACAGCCGGGAAGGCTCGGTACATAGACGGTGTATCCTCCTTCCTCACTGGGTTCAAGCACTACACGCAGTTTCATACTATAACCTACCAATTCCGGAAATTTATACTTAATTGCCCCGCCATACAAAGGATTACGCCAATCGATCCCCCACCGAACGCTGCCTGACGGGTGTGGTAAAACGAAGAGAAAATGCAGGCGGCGGCAGATACGAAAGGATCTGAGGGAGATCGGTTGAACTGGTGCAGATGCAGAAGATGAGAAGGGCTTGCTATGATCACTACGGAATGAGGCGTGGTATGAGTCATGGAACTCCTCGAAGAGGCAGGTGTTGCTCCGTCGCGGACTTCAATTCTTAATGACAATCACATAGGTATTAAGACTAGATCAAATAGCAAAAACAATAGGAGTTATGGAAAAGAAATGCTTTCAAATTCAGGGGATTCCAGCAATTCTCTGGGGTTCCCGCTCAAATAAATTATATCTATACATACACGGACAGTCCGGGCGTAAAGAAGAAGCGGAAGCGTTTGCTCATATAGCCAGTCATTATGCGTGGCAAGTTTTGAGTATCGACTTGCCCGAACATGGAGAACGCAAAAGAGAAACAAATTCATTCGACCCGTGGCACGTCGTGCCAGAACTCGTGTCTGTTATGGACTATATCAAAGGCCAGTGGACACACATTTCTCTATTTGCTAACAGCATCGGTGCATGGTTCAGTATATTGAGTTTTGAAAATGAACTGCTGGAAAAAAGCCTTTTTGTTTCCCCTATTCTTGATATGAAACAACTTATTTCCACTATGATGCTCAGGGCAAATGTATCGGAAACACAGCTTGAGCGTGAACGTATTATCCCCACTTCCTCTGGACAAACTCTTTCGTGGGAATATCTCCTCTATGCTCAAAATCACCCGATTACACAATGGGAGGTTCCAACAGCAATATTGTATGGCGAGCATGACGAACTTACAGATCGTACTGTTGTAGAAAAATTTGTCCAACGTTTTCATTGCAATCTAACTATTATGAAAAATGGGGAACACTGGTTTCATACCTCAGAACAATTGGAAGTCTTAAATAATTGGATCAATACGTGCCTTCGAGAATAAACTATCAAAACCCCTCCCCCTTCCTCAATTTAATAGAGACCCCGCCCCCCTGCTCCAGCACAACGATCCTCCCCATCATCTCCTCCCGCAACTGCCCAGGGAGACGCTCCGACTGCCACTCCCATTCCCCGCCAGCGTCACCCCCGGCCGCCGCCACGGCTTTCAGGGCATAGTACGCCGCCCCGTAGGCGTGCTGGGGGACATGCGCAGTCGCCACCGCCTGGCCTGCGGCACGTGCGGCAAAACAGGCCGCGTCATTTTCTTTCGCTTCGCGGGCAGCGGCATGAGCGGCAAGAGAAGCGCCGCGGATCTCGGTCATCCTGAACACGCCCGTACTGGCCCATCTCCGGCATGTTTCGATGGCATTGCGCGGCCGGCCGTCCTCAGGATACGCCTCCTCAAAAAACGGAAGCACCCGTTCGGCGCAGTCCGCAGCCCAGGTTGCCATCGAGATCTGATCGTCTCTGGCGTATTTTTTCACACGCAATTCTTATGAACGTCCCATATTTTGTATCTTGATATGCTGCCGGGAGGGAGATGTCAACCGGGATTGCCGTAGCATCGATACACCCCTTCCAGGACGCTCCGGGTCCGCCTCGAGTGGACGGCGAAGGCGGACGTCCGGACCGACGACGACGATCCCGACCCTTGCACCCTCGCGCCCGGTTCGCGCCGGGGTGGTGGCAACCGGGCGGCCGAGGAAAAAAGCCGATCCTTACCGGGATCTGTGTACAGAGTACATAGAGAGAAGTGTGTACAGCTACCCCTGATAATTTACACACGATCCGGAGAACACCCGGCACCGGTGAGAAGGATGGATCCCCGGTCGTGATCCGGGCGCGGGTGTAAACGACCGAGAGCACGCTGCATGCATCCCCGATCATCAAACAACGGCCGCCAGCGAGATATCGCCCGGTGCAAACCAGGCGCGAAGAAGAAAAATGGCCCTCTGGCCCTGTAGAATGCCTCTCCTTTTCCTGGATCCGGTATAATTCAACCGCCTCCCCACATCGATCGCGCCGGGGGCGGCAATTCGATAGTGTTCCCGCATGGTGTCTTGCTCCGAAGAGGGAGCACGGATCCGTGCACATCCCACAAGCCCACAGGAATGTTCATCGCGTATGCTTCCGTGGATCATGCCTGATTCTCCAGAGCCGAATAAACGGGTTGGAGCCGGGATCGGCCCTGAAGCCTCCCGGCCCTTTCCAGTCCTAACCCGCGGGCTCGAACTTTATCGCCCTGTCGTACACGATCTCGTTGTAGGACGGCCCGGTACTCGTAGCACCCTCCAGGTAACTCCTCCAGATAATGAAGAGCGGCTGGTCAGGCTCGATGCCGTAACTACCTATACCGGAGGGGAGTTCGAAACAGTGCGGGTCACCCTCGCAGTCCCTCGCGATCGTGTAGACGTACAGGTACTTCGCGTTGGGATTGTCGGGGAGGTACTCCTCAGCAGTACCGCTGAAGTCCGCGTCGGTGATCGATCCGACGCCGTTCCACACATCCGCTCCATAGACGGAGAAACTCGAGTACGTCGCCTTGCCCGTGGCGACGTGGTTGACCCCGTAGACGATGATGAACTCGTTCGTATCGTTCCCGAGGGTGATCGGCGGGTTTCGCAGGAAGTCATAGTACTGCGTGGTGTCGAAGAAGGGCGGCGTCGGCGAGTTGACAGTCTGGTTTGCGCTCCATAGATACGCTGCATCGTTGCTTGGCCCCACACCATCGATTCCCCGCTGGATAGCATCATTCCCCATCGGGAATCCGATACTCGTCGGAAGCTCCGTGGAGCTCAGGTTGTTGTGCTTCTCAAGAATCGCGTTCCTGAGATCTTCGAGATCGTCCGTAAGGTCAAGCTCCGTCTTCCCTGTTCCCCTGACCCGCATATCCGGAGACTCATACGGGTCGAGTGCCGTCGTGTTTTTCGGCGTCACGCGGAGGATAGTCGCCGGGGTATTGTTGATGTACTCGGCGCCTGCCTGCTTGTCGGTGAAGAGGGCAGGGCGGATAAATATGCCGAACGTATCGGAGGTGTTGTCGAGGCCCATATTCAGTATGGACGACGGAAACACCTGGGTGTTCATCATGTCGTCCGAATATCCCGCCGATCTGGCGGCGGCACGGATACGCTCGTCAATGCCCCTGTCGGCCGTGGCGACGGTAATCGTCGTCTGGTTGTACGGATCTCCCGAGCCTCCGGTCGTGTTGATGACCTGATTGTTCAGCGAATCGGCGATGTTGGAAAAGATCCACCTGGTCTCGTTGCCATAGGTCCTGCTCATGAGATAATAATCGTACCCGAAGTACCTGCACTCAGGCGGTGTCTGTCCTACGAAGACAACAGCTTCGTCGGGACCGAGATTCCAGAAGGAAGATGTGTTCCCGCTCATTCCAAGTGTTTTCGCTATCTCTGCTATCCGTTCGTCGACCGGATATCCGGGTGCCGGCGGAACGAAGTATGCCAGATACTTTGTGGCCGGATTGTTTCCATATGCGGAAGGCAGCACCCCTGAATCATAGAGTTTGATGAGATCGAAATAGCCGATCTCACCTTCCTGCACGCTGAAGTTGTCCTGCTCCAGTATCTGCCGGAAAGCATCCACGTCACCTGTTTCTCCTGTCTGTGCAAGGCCATGCCCTACCAGCATGGCCACGAGAACTGCAAAGAGGATGTACCGTCTCAAACTCTTCCCCCCTCTGGGGGTGGAATACCATCCGGGCAAGAAATAGTTTTGGTTGTATCCCGGTCCGATTGCTCTACTCGTGCATTCTGTCATCCAGGCAAACAACCGATATATGGTCCCCTACCGCATGCTGACCCTGAAAAAGGAGAGGGATCCGCCCACACGCTGGAGCGCTGCTCAGAAAATGTTCAATCGCGTGTGCTTGAAACGAAGGTTCACGCCGAATTCTCCAGAGCCGAATAAACTGGTTGGAGCCGGGATTCTCCCGGCCTCTTCCAGTCCTAACCCGCCGGCTCGAACTTTATGGCCCTGTCGTACACGATCTCGTTGTAGGACGGGGCTGTTTTCGTAGCACTCTCCAGGTAGCTCCTCCAGAGAATGAAGATCGGCTGGTCGGGCTCGATGCCGTAACTTCCTATACCAGAGGGAAGCTCGAAGCAGTGCGGGTCACCCTCGCAGTCCCTCGCGATCTTGTAGACATACAGGTATTTCGCGTTGGGATTGTCAGGGAGATACTCCTCGGCAGTTCCGCTGAAGTCCGCGTCGGTGATCGATCCGACACCATTCCACACATCCGCTCCATTGAGAGTGAAGCTCGAGTACGTCGCCTTGCCCGTGGCGACGTGGTTGACCCCGTAGACAATGATGAATTCATTCGTATCGTTCCCGAGAGTGAGCGGCGGGTTTCGCAGGAAGTCATAGTACTGCGTGGTGTCGAAGAAGGGCGGCGTCGGCGAATTGACAGCCTGGTTTGCGCTCCATAAATATGTTGCATCGTTGCTCGGGCCTACGGCATCGATCCCCCGCTGGATAGCGTCAATCCCTTGCGGGAACCCCGGAGCCGTCGGAAGCTCCGTGGCGCTCAGGTTGCTGTACTTCTCGAGAATCGCGTTCCTGAGGTCGTTGAGATCGTCCGTAAGGTCAAGCTCCGTCTTCCCGGTTCCCTTGACCCGCATATCCGGAGACTCATACGGGTCGAGTTGGGTCGTGTTTTTCGGCGTCACGCGGAGGATGGTCGCAGACGTGTTGTCGATGTACTCGTCGCCTACCTGCTTGTCGGTGAAGAGGGACGGGCGGATAAATATGGCGAACGTATCGGAGGTGTTGTCGACACCCATATTCAGGATGGACGACGGAAACACCTGGGTGTTCATCATGTCGTCCGAATATCCCGCCGATCGGGCGGCGGCACGGATGCGCTCGTCGATGCCCCTGTCGGCCGTGGCGACGACTATCGTCGTCTGGTTGAACGGGTCTCCAGGCGACCCCTTCGTCTTGATGATCTGGTTGTTCAGCGAATCGCCCATGTTGGCAAAGATCCACCTGGTCTCGTTGCCATATGTCCTGCTCATGAGATAATTATCGTACCCGAAGTACCTGCACTCCGGCGGCGTTTGTCCTACGAAGATAACGGCTTCGTCGGGACCGAGATTCCAGAATGCAGATGTGTTCCCGCTCATTCCAAGCGTTTTCGTTATCTCTGCTATCTGTTCGTCGATCGTACCCCCGGGTGCCGGCGGAACGAAATATGCCAGATACTTTGTCGCGGGATTGTTTCCATATGCAGAAGGCAGCGCTCCTGCGTCATACAATTTGATGAGATCGAAATGCCCGATCCCGCCTTCCTGCACGCTGAAGTTGTCCTGTTCCAGTATCTGCCGGAAAGCATCCACGTCACCTGTTTCTCCTGTCTGTGCAAGGCCATGCCCGGCCAGCATGACACAGAGACATGCCAATAGAATATACCGTCTCACAGATTTCCCCCCTTTTGTGGTTGGAATACTATCCAGGTGAGAAATAGTTTTGGTTGCTTCCCTGCCCGACCGCTCGACCCCGGCAGTTTCGGTGACCGGAATGTTCATGGGCCGTCACGCACTTTCTCTATCCGGGTGTCGTTTCAATGGACAAATTCATGCAGGCCGCCATCGAAGAGGCCAGACAGGGACGTGCCGAGGGCGGGATCCCCATCGGCTCGGTGCTGGTGATCGACGGCAAAATCGTCGGCCGGGGACACAACCGCAGGGTGCAGAAGGACAGCGCCATTTTACACGCCGAGATGGACTGCCTGGAGAACGCGGGCCGGCTCAAGCCGGAGGATTACCGCCGGGCGGTGCTGTACTCGACTCTTTCCCCCTGCGACATGTGCAGCGGCACGGTCCTCCTCTACAAAATACCCAGGGTCGTGATCGGCGAAAACCGGACCTTCCAGGGATCGGAGGAGTACCTCCGAACCCGGGGCGTCGACGTGGTCGTCCTGGACGACGAGGAGTGCGTGCGCCTGATGACCGAGTTCATCGCCGCGAATCCAGAGTTGTGGAACGAGGATATCGGGGAGGAGTAGAGGGGTCATATCAAGAGAGAGAATGGGGGGCGTCGTCATCTCCGATAGCACCAGGTAATAGGCCACTGACGATGCGTGTCTGTAGATCATCAACAATTGGATCATGATCTGTGCAGGGGTTCAATACACCCTAGAAGAGAATATAAAGGAAATTTTCTCCGGCGCAGTTTATAATTCACATTGCCTTAACTTCGCAATTTTTGTAGGACATCCTCTCCGGTTCAAGCAGTTAACCATCTTTTCATGCATTTTAAAATCGAAGGAGGAAGGGTACGCGTTCTAGACACTCACGATATTAGCACAAAAAACGCACTCATTTGAGTATGGCAAGAACTCGACAACTCTATTCATATGATGAGACAAAAGAGCGGCATGAAATTTAATTCGATGATATTATCTTGGCCGAAGAAATACATCGTTCTTGAAGGGGACTTTCAGTGGATTATGCAATATGGAAGAGGCATTCTGGACATGAAGAGTTAGTCTACGCCAAAAATTTTGTAAATAACCACCATTTATCCAATAGCAGGCTTTTATTTTGCCCTGCGTGTGGAGAACCAGTAATATTAGCAAGTGGAGAGGAAAGAACCTATTTTAGACACTGCCCCAATAATCCAAAAAATTACACCTGCCCCAACTATTCAGATAGCGTATATGCGGTTCAATATCAGAGGCAACAAGAGGAACGCAAATTAAGGCAACGTCCAAAACGGATCTATATTTTGAAGATAGGTGGAAACTTCGGGCTTTTTCTTGGTTTTCCTCCATTGGAAGAGAAGACTGTTTTAGCTGCCAGAAATGAAAAACTCATAGTACGAATCATTAATCCTAATAATGCAGAACTTAAAGAGAACAGAATCCTCTCTAATCAATTAATTCCAGGAGAAACAACTTACCTCCAGTTAAAGTGGATATATGATTATTACTCTCTCGAATACAGCGAATCACCAGTCGGTCACGACATAATTAAAATGTGGGGGGAGGATCTATCAGGACTTCCAGAAGAGGGGGCACTGTTTAGATACAGTAAAAATTATGCTCGTTGTATATCAAACAACGGAGAGATAAACACAGACAAATATTACTATTTTGCAACAGCCTTTGGAATACCAGATGACACTGAAGACTTTCTCGAATACGAGCCAGTAGGGGAATTAGAAGGAGATTCATATGGCTTCGAATCAAAATGGATGGTCTACCGAGTGCAGTTTACCAAAGTTACCGAAGAGGCCATAGAATTTGCAGACAACTTAGGAGTCACGCTTGTCGAGTGGCATCCCCCCCTAATCCCCCTCTGGCCTCCTCATGTGCAGGTTGGAAAGAGGCAAATTTACAGTAAACCAGCGACCGTCCTCAACCAGGCACAAACAGACACATTCTATTATCAGGATACGGATGGACAATCTCGCAGACTTAAAAAAATACCAACTAAAGCAGCAGGATTGTTGTTATGCCACTCTGTCAGGGGTCCAACACACGTCAAATCCTCTGATGGATCATATGAGGCTCACCTCACATGCGAATATCCGGAAGAAATATTTCAGTACTTCTTTCCAAAAATAACACTTGATTACGCAAAAAAAACACTTGAAAATGGAGACTCCTTCTCCCTCAAGGGTAGAGCAAACTTATCCTTCAAGTCAGACTGTAAATGTGACATTTATCATTACTCAGAAAAACAACTAAAAAGTGTTTACTGGAATGAACAGACTATTCTTGCATTTCCAAACCTCTCCGAAGGAGATAATATTTGCGTACTTCATGGACTTGACGCGATACATCAGGTAAGCATTCCCAAACACATCCAGCCAAAGGGAAGATACGCGGTAAAGAAAGACGAAGAAACGTATCAGGAACTCATTCTAATGAGAGGTACGTTTATATCGACCCCCGTGAAAGTGAAATATATTCTGGACCATCTTGAAAAGTATCCTAAAGTCAGTAGTTATCTCAGCCAGACATTACGATCTGGTAAAATACCACAGAAGGCGTACGACCATCTTATTTCTGAATTCTATCAGGAGATTGAAAAGTAATGGCAAATCCAAAAAAAGATTTCAAATTACGTTGCTG
Source organism: Methanofollis sp. UBA420 (assembly GCF_002498315.1). Classification (NCBI taxonomy): domain Archaea; kingdom Methanobacteriati; phylum Methanobacteriota; class Methanomicrobia; order Methanomicrobiales; family Methanomicrobiaceae; genus Methanofollis; species Methanofollis sp. UBA420. Next base: position 93,016 of record NZ_DAGX01000007.1, on the reverse strand, counting down.
TATCGGGATTTCGGTGAAATTTGACGACCATAATTTCAAAATCTTGAGGATAGCAGACATTTCCACAAATGAGTGGGGTAAAAAAGGTCGAGTAAATACCATAGGTACGATCTACACCAATCCAGACAACGGGCACATGCTCATACCGATTAAGTTAGAGGAAAATTCTAATCAATGGGGGCATGACAATGTAGGCATCTGGATGTGGAAAGAAAATGCCAACTCTGAGTTTTATGACGCAGCCCCCTATTCACATCATCCTAAACCCCCTTGCAAATATAATTATTACGAGTTAATCTTCTTGCAGAATCCTGAAACTTCGCCAGGATCCCTACGACATAGGAGACTGGTGATGGATTCTGAGGATGCACTCGCACAGATGTTGGAGAATGGTATTGTTGTCCCGGATACATTTTCAGAAAACCTCCTCGTAGTCTATGACTGCGATGAAGAACATTACTTCTGTGTTGAAATAACGAGAGCAACATCCTGTCTACGGTATAATGAGTTGCTATTTGTAACCGACAGAAGGTCATTGGATCGATATAGAATCATAAGAGCAGACGTTATTGATTCTTTTGATCCAGTATACACAAATTCAATCCCAGATAACAGTTCAGACCTGACTCGAAGGTTCATCTACAAAAAAATGAAATTCGGTCAGCAGGATAAGTTAGATCCTCTTATCCTCCATAATGATTCAACTCGTTTTGCAGGATATTTTTACCGCATCGCATCTCGCTTGAATTACTCAGAGGGTGAGAAGAAACTCGTGAACAAAATTGTCACCGAGGCCCTATCAAATCCAGAATTACAGCCACAATTTATACTGTCTCCAGAAGTAAAGCAAAGGTTAGAGTTACAAACTGACATAATAAATGCATATCTCAATACTGACGATAAAGTTGAGGAGTTTGTAAGAGGGGTTATTGAAAACGTCCCGAAGATCAACGAAGAATACGTTGATAAAATACAACGTATCGCAAATCAAGAATTATTTGAGCAGAAAGAGGCTTTAGAGAGAGAAGTTAGCGACCTAAAGAACATAATCGATGAAATCAATAGTGAAATACTTGTAATAAATGCGGAAAAAACAGCTGAAACGGATGCATTAAAATCACTCAAGAAAACAGTTGAATCAGAAGGGGAAAGACTCAGATCAGAGCAAGAATGCCACATAAAACAGGAACCCCACAGGTACAAAGAAGATCTAAAAAAGATTGCCGATGAGGGAATTGTTGCATTTAAAAAAGAACAAATGCAGGCGATCGCCAAAGAGGGCGAACAGTTTAGAGCGGATCAACAGAACACTATCCAGAAAGATCTTGAGTCACTCCGTGAGGAAACTCGCAAAATCCAGAAGGACATAGACTCATTAGAAGTATCAAAGAAACAACTTGAGAAAGATATTTCAGAAAAAAAACAGATTCAAGAAAAATTCTCGCAACTGGAACAAAAGAAGCAAGATTTAGAAAAAATAAATGACCAGTTAAAAACCTATTGTGAGCAGAAACTTAGGAGCATCCAGCATAATCCAGGGAACTTCCTCGGCGATTTGGCGCTGTTTAAAGGGGTAATTCCATCAGAGGATTACGAAAAAATAAGTGTTGCCTCCTCGCCAAATTCAGATCTTTTAGTGCAGCCGGCAAAAGATTGTCACGGATCAGAACCGATCGAGAGTGAGAATATAAAAGATCTAATCGATGATCTGAAGAACAATCTTCAGAACATTGGAACTGACAATAAATATGCTGAGATCTTAGCTAAGCTCATTGCTGGAGCATATGTGACAAGAACTCCTCTCCTCCTTACAGGATGTAAGGCAAATCTCATGGCTAATGCCATTTCAGTTACACTCCACTCACAAACACCTGAGGTTATTTCTGTTCCAACTGGTTACAACAACTATTCTTCACTGTTAAACACTGTGAAAAAGAGTAGAGGAAATATTGTTCTTCTTCAAAATGTCATCGGTTCCATTGACGAATATTGTTATACGCATCTCGCAAAGGACATTCTTGATGAAAACCCCGAAAAATACATCCTGTTTTCACTTGATTTCTCAGAAAACATGCGAATACTTCCGCCAAGTGCCCTAGGATATATGGTCCTCATCAATTCAGAAGATATGATAACCTCCATTGCAGCCAATGCCTTGTATCCTGGGATTTGTACAGTAACTATCGAAAGAAGTTCAAAGGGATTTCAGGATTTGTATCAGAGAGCAGTTAAGATTTCAAAAGGACTGAATACAACAAATGGGTACAATCTGACTAGAACTGCAATACTCTCTGATTTTATCGAAACAGATGACGAAAAAGATGAAGAAAACGTGGAGGGGGTACTTCTTCTGGAGCTTGCATCATATTGCAAATTGTTAGGGACTACAAAAGAACTAAACCAAAGACTAGAGAATCTTAGCAGAAAAGACCTCAAAGAGATCATAGTGGGACTCCTTGGAGGAGAATAACTCTATGATCCAATATCCCCATGAGATTATAGCACAGGGACTGGGGATATCTCGCTTTTCCTGTGAAGACAAAAACGCCTATATTGCCCGGGTGCTTTATTCCGCCATTTCAGAATGGATAAAAACAGCAGTTTTAGACAGATGTATTGAGGACAGAGAGGAATATCAGGACACAAAAGACACACTGTACACAAAACATCATGTGACCAGAAAATGCAATATCATCCTTTCTGCCTATTTAGATCTCTATCCAGACGTGAAGAAATGGTTTTATCCTGAGGATAAACCGGATTTTCAGCCAGCAAAAAAGATCCAAGAGAGACTGGAATACGCTGGATTTCTTGTATCTGGACCGGACAACACAATTCAATTACCCCCAGATAAATTCGCAAGAATTGCCGATGATTTGTTTTTACTCCGCGGAACATCATTCGGAAAAGATGGAGAGATACATGGGCTTGGATGGTATGTTAATAGGATTTCCGAAAAAAATGCGTACTCGCTTGAAGAACTTTTTTTGATACCACAAATTGATGCAAAAGACACCGTTCTTGAGTACAGTAGATATGCTAATGGGAAATATACACTAAACCCCATCATATCTGATGTTCGAAAATATTTTGACCCGCTTTCAAAACTAATCTTCTCTGATTCCTGGAAACAATCACTGGATCATCCGTGGGAACTAACGGTGTATCGAAATAACCTTGCTGACTATGGAATTGCTAAAAACGAAAATGACAAGATATATACCCTGGCATTTCCGGATTACATCATAAAAACACACGAAGTTCGTAGATTCATGTATGGTCTTCGACATTTGAATGATAATCAGGTACAGGCCACAATAACGACCTACAAAGACGCAATCAAAATCAAGCTGTACTCTACTCTTCCCGGGAGAGAGGAAATGTTGCTCTACATGATAGCTTGGCCGGTTCGAAACATTCTGGACAGAACAGAATTTATTACATCGCCTGTATTCCTTCCAATCGTCACAAAACTTCTGGAGAATCTAAACATTCGGGTGATACAGAATGGCTGAATATAGTGCTCAACATATACACCATGAACTTGTTGCAAAATTGAAGGACTACATCGGGGCACAATACTTTGGTGAGAACGATCTTCTTTTGAGCGCATCAAAAGATCTTTTAGATGAAAAAGACTCAATTTACAAAGATCCCTACATAGAATCAAATCAAACATACCAGATATCAAAAGATGGATTGATTAATGCCGATATCCCTCAAAATATCAAGGATTTCCTTTTTCAAATGAGTACCAAAAATTTAGGGGTTTTCAAAGATCCTTATAGTCACCAGGTTAAGGCGCTTGAAGAGTTTTACCAAGGGAGCGACATTCTGGTGACAACAGGCACAGGTTCTGGAAAGACCGAGTGTTTCATGTGGCCTCTTGTCGCAAATCTTGCGAATGAAGCAAAAACATGTCCAGATTCGTGGAATAAAAGAGGCATTAGGGCGTTGCTGCTCTACCCAATGAATGCACTGGTCGCAGATCAGATTGGTCGTTTGCGGAAAATGATCGGGGACTACGGTGGAGAATATTACACACTTTTTACGGAGTATACTGGTGGCGCACATACTCGTATTCCTCAATTCGGAATGTACACGGGTAGGACACCATATCCCGGTGAACCTGTAAAAGAAAAGAATACAGAACTGGCAAAAACACTGGAACGCGACCTGATCGACCGTAGTCCCGAGTTGATCGCGGAGCTCAAATCGCTGGGGAAGTATCCCTCAAAATATGATCTGAAAACCTATACTGCAAATCTAAAAAAGGGGATTCATCAACCTGCTCTGCGGGATGCGGAATTAATCACCCGTAAGGAAATGCAGGATTATTGCCCAGATATTCTCGTCACAAATTACTCAATGCTCCAATACATGCTGATTCGGCAGATCGAACAGCCATTCTGGTCAAACACAAAGGACTGGTTAAACGAATCTCCGGAGAACAAACTCCTGATAGTCATCGATGAAGCACATATGTACCGTGGATCGGCGGGAGGAGAGGTGGCCCTCCTCATTCGCCGGCTAATGTACAAGTTAGGAATTACGCGCGATAAAGTACGGTTTATTCTCACCAGCGCAAGTATTCCTGTTGATACCGAGGAAAAGAAAATCGAACTAAAAAAATATCTAAGGGAGATCACTTCATCGGAGAAGGATACATTCTCGATAATAATTGGAACAAATAAAAAGATCGATCTCCTAAATCCCGTTGATTTCTCTGCAAATAAGATAAGTAATTTCCCTCTAGATGATTTCCAGCTTGATGATACAACAAAAGTACTAGCAATCCACAGATTTTTCCAAGAAATTGATGGGACAAGGCCCCCATATGATACTATCAAGGAACTAGAAGTATGGTTATTTGAAACATTGCCAAAATACAGTCCCATACAACGGATAATAAATCAAACAGCAGGAAACGCTACCGGGATCACCGAACTTGCAGAGATTGCGTTCCCACATGATGATACCAAAAATGCACTTTCGGCAACACAAGTTCTTCTATCACTACTACCACTTGCTAAAAAAGACAGGCAGGTTCTCTTTCCTGCAAGACTTCACATGTTTTTTCGTGGCCTACAGGGATTGTACGCATGTACAAATCCGAACTGCCCAGAAAAGCATGCTGGCGACGGTATCACTCTCGGTAAGATTTACTCAGACAGTGAGTGGGACACCTGCCCTCACTGCGGTGGAAAAATCTATGAGTTAGTCAATGATAGAAGATGTGGAGCCCTATTCCTCAAAGGATACTTGCTCAATGGGGGGGATTCCAAGAAAAAGAACTATCTCTGGCGTACTCACGGAGAAATATTTGGGAAAGAGTTGAAGGAAGTACATCTCTACATCATCCCGCAGAATTATCATAGAAAAAAGGGAGATATCCGTTACGGGTGGCTTGATGCAAAGACTGGTTTCATCCATTTTAACAACATTCATGCCGAAGAAGATGGATTCTTAGAGGTTTGCTACTCTCTTAAGCCAGTAAAAGGAAAGCCAGAACAACTGACATTTTACTCCTGTCCCAAGTGTGAAAAACAATTGAGGAATTACGCACTTTCCGATTTTTCTACGAAGGGAAATGAACCTTTTTACAACATTGTTTCATCACAACTGTCGGTTCAACCGCCTGCACTATTTAACGAAGAAAAACTTAAACAACAACCAAATGCCGGGAGGAAAGTCCTTGTCTTCTCAGACAGTAGACAAAGAGCGGCGGTACTTGCCAAAGATATGACCCGGACAGCAGATGATCAGGCTGCAAGAGCTGTTTTAGTTCTGGCGGCCACTCGATTGCAGGAGTGGGCCAAGGATAATGATAATGTTGTCACACTTGATATGCTCTATCCCGCATTTTTGGAAATATCATACCAAAATCATTTACGTCTATTCTATGGAGGGGACAAGACCCTCTTTAACAAAGATCTAGAAAAGATCAAACGTACTATTGAAAGAGCAGAAAGACAGAAAAAACCGATAATATATGATAGAATCACTAATGATTACAGGAACAAGCCAGGACTGTTTTCTGAACAACTCCTGAAAAATCTCTGTTCACCTTTCAGGTCTTTGACAGATCTTGGATTGGGTTGGATGGAACCCAGTTACGAGGATGATATTACAGGCTGTCTTGAATCATTCAAGGAACATGACATCCAGATGTCTGAAGAGGAATTTATTGCCCTTTTTGCTGCTTGGGCCCACTATCATTGTACAAACTCATTTGCTATCGGAAACCAGATTTCAGATCAAATACGGTACAATATCTCCCTTCGTAAATATGGCAGCAGGTTTGGTGTAAAGGAAAAAGACCTAAAAAAAGTACCATCCAGATTCAAGAAAATATTGGCAAATAAATATACGTATCATCAGATTGATTGGATTGTGTCTATACTTTCCAACACCTTCCTTGATCGCGGAAGTGGAGAGGAGGAAGGCAGATATTTCCTGATTTTGGAAAAAATTGCGTTAAAATTCAAGGACACACATAAGTGGTACCGCTGCAGAACCTGTTCCAATATTTTCCCATACACTCTGTTCGGGAAATGTGCACATTGTGGTTCACCTGATATCTATGAGATGAGTGATCAGGATCTTGAACGATACAAGTTCTGGAGAGACCCTGTTCTTGATGCAATCGCTGAAGGTTCTGGGAAATTGATTCATACCATCAATACGGAAGAACATACGGCACAACTATCCTACAAAGATCAGCGGGATGACATATGGTCTACGACAGAAAATTACGAGATGCGGTTCCAGAACCTTGTCTTGGACGATGAGTTTCCAATTGATGTTCTGAGTTGTACAACAACGATGGAAGTAGGTATTGACATCGGGTCTCTGACAGCGATCAGTCTTCGGAATGTTCCACCAATGCGAGAGAACTACCAGCAGAGAGCAGGACGTGCAGGAAGACGCGGAACGTCAATATCAACAATTGTCACCTATGCTCAAAATGGCCCCCATGACGGTTGGTACTTCAATCATCCCGAGAAAATAATTTCAGGAGATGTCAGCAGCCCATGGATTGATGTAGACAATAATACACTCCTTCAGCGTCATGTGAATCTGCTTATCCTATGTGAATTTTTGAATGAAAAAGGGACGGATTTGTACGAATATCCAGTATTATCATTCTTCGATAACTACTACAATGAGTTTATAGAGTTTCTGAAAACATTCTGGTTTAAACCAGAACTAGAGGAAACAATTCTATCTATCCAAAAAACAGATGAAAGTTCTCATCAGAAATTTATATCAGAACTCATAAGAGAATTAGAGAGAATCCGAGATGATGTGTTCAAAAACCGCGACCTTTACGAGGGCAAAGCGGAAAAAGAACAAAAAACCAGTCTTCTGGATCACTTGAGTTTTGAGGGGATCTTACCAACCTACTCATTCCCCCAAAACGTTGTAGGTTTCTACATTGAAAACGGATCTGGGAATAAGATAATCCAGAGACCAGACCGTTCACTTGACATTGCAATTAGTGAATATGCCCCAGGAAAAGTAATCGTTGTAAACAAAGAAACCTACAAAGTCGGCGGCATATACAGTTTCCACTCAAAGTTCAGAAAAGGCAATAGGCGTGAAAATCAAGCACGACCGTACTTTGACGATCCTAATTATCTGTCCGATTTGTATCTATGTCCAAACCCAGAATGTGGCTGGACTGATACAAAATATCCAATAGGGGGAGTGTGCCCATTCTGTGGAGAACCAATTTCAGAAGAGAAGAAACGGAAGATGCTTCGACCATGGGGTTTTGCTCCCATAGACGGAAAGCCAATCCCAGAAGCACACGCAGAAATTGAACAGTCATATGCAGAGGAGCCATGCTATTTTGCAACACCTGACCGCAATGACATGAAAGACATTGGGTGTCAGCACATAATGGCCGCAGTCCGATCTGATAAGATCAGAATCATCAACAAGGGCGTGAAAGGACACGGATTTAATGTATGCCAGAAGTGCGGTGCTGCAGAGGTTGCAGAACAAAGTGATGAGGATCCCGAATCAAAAGTATTGAAGAATATTGGCCGACCATACTCTATCCAAGGTGCAAGGTGCATTCATGATCCGGTAAATGTGTATCTTGGTCACACATTTGCAACAGATATGATTGTCTTTGAGTTTGAACTGGATAAGTCCCTAATAAACACCGAATACTCCGGAATGTGGATATCAAGCGCTGCAACAACACTCACCGAGGCTTTCTTACTTGCTGCAAGCCGGACTCTGGATGTTGATTTCAAAGACATTAAAGGTGGTCACAGAGTTCACGAAACGGAAGATAAAACGTTTGTTGATATTTACATCTATGACAGTCTATCAAGTGGAGCGGGATACGCCACTGGCCTTTGGAGCATGATTGATCCACTACTCCAGAATATTCAGAATGTCTTGAACTGCGACAAAAGGTGTGCTACAGCATGTCACTCTTGTCTCAAACATTACTGGAACCAGAGAGTGCATGAAAAATTGGATCGTCTTGCAGCCCTTGATCTCCTGAGCTGGGGTAGATATGGCAACCTCCCAAAACCCTTGAGCATCGATGAGCAACATGAAATTATCATCCCACTCAAACATTTGCTTGCTGATGCTCATCCTGAGATTCAATTACCCCCCGAGAAAGGGAGCATGTCAGTTATTTTACCGAACAAATCAATCCAATTCGTGGTGTATCCTGCTATGTGGCTCCTATCAGAGAAGAAAGATAGCACCATATATTTGTCAGATAAGGTAGTAAAAAATGCACTCCCAAAAGCCTTTGAAGAGGTAGATAAGATTATAAAACACTTCCTGCGAGATTAGAATCCTCCAAAAATTAATTTTCCTGCTCTGCAGGAACTATCCCTAACAATTTCTACATAGTGTGTCACTCCCAGTTCTGGATCCTATCAGAGGATTTTCAAGAAGGATAAGGCTTCATGTTAGTCCCCAGCAGACGATACATGGGGGCAGAAAACCTGCGATCCTGCGCAGGATCAGAGGGGACCTCAACAAGAGCAAGGAATTTTCTTTAGGGTCTTACCATCCTGAATCCGGGAGATGAAACCTGATCACACCACACTCTAAACGCGGTTCCAACAAGAAGCAATCCCGCTCTCCATCGACTCGCCCGAAACCTTCAACGCCGCCATCGGCACGCTCATCGCCTCCCTCGATCCGTCGGTCGAACTGCTCAGCTTCGGAGAGGCGCTCCACGGCGGCGAGGAGAGCCTCCTGCTCCGCAACAAACTCTTCCAGCGCCTGGTGGAGAGGCACGGCTACACTGCCATCGCTATCGAGAGCAGTTTCCCCTGAGGCCGCTTCATGAACGACACGTGGCCGGCCGTGGGCCACACCTCACCAAGATCTTCGGCCCGCGCTATGCCGTCATCGGCTCGGCAGTGGGTGTCTCGGAGGCTAACGGCATTGGCCAGGACACAGCGACATACGCCCGCGGCGGGCCGCCTCTGCAAGAGCAGGACGCCAGCACCGGGTAGGAGGCCAAAAGAACCGTAGCTATGCAGAAGCGACGGCAATGCGCACGCCCTCCTCAGCGTGGACGACGTATTTTTTCCGAGAAAAAGAGAGCCTCCACCCACCCCGAAAAAAGATTGTATCGGGAGGAGTATTCTGAGATCTTATGCGACGTGGATGTACGTCTCGACGAGCTCGCGGATCGCTTCCGTGTTGCCGTAGAGCTTCTCGCTGAGGCCCTTGTCGTTGAAGGCCTTCAGGGTCTGGATCCTGTTGTCGATCATGCCTGCCGGGAAGATGCCGTTCTCCTCGAAGATCGCACGCCTGGCGACGAGGACGTCGGCCGACTCAAAGCACGATGCCGGGAGCTGCCTGAAGGTGGCGAGACGATCCTTGAACTCGGGCCTGAAGATGTTGCCGATGACATAGAGGTCCTCGGCCTGCTTGAGGGCGTCGGGCATGTTGATGCCGTGGAGGGAGGCGATGATCAGGGAGGCGACGGTGAGATAGGGATCGCAGGAGCCGTCCGCGACACGGTACTCGATCGTCTGCTTGGACGGCCTCGCGGCGGCGCAGTGGTAGCCGCAGGGGTTGGCGTCGCGGGTCATATCTGAACCGCAGGTCCAGCCCAGGGGCACGCGGACCACGACAGAGCGGTTGCGGTCGCCCCAGCAGATGTAGGTCGGGGCTTCCTGGTGGGGAACCAGGCGGAGGTACGAGGTCGGGATGCAGTTGCCGAAGGCCGTGATCGCGTCCGCGGCGTCGAGGATGCCGGCGATCATCTTCCTGGCCATGGAGCTGAGCTTGCCGTCCTCGACCATCAGGTTCCTGCCGTCCTTCTCGACGAGCATGTGGAAGTGCATGCCGCTGCCCGCCTTGCCGACGGTGATCTTCGGGGCATAGCTGATGTCGACGCCGTAGCGGTAGCCGAGCATGCGCAGGATCCACTTCGCCAGGATGATCTGCTCGACCGCCTGCTCCACCGGCACCGGGAGGAACTCGATCTCGTGCTGCTCGTAGTAGGTGTCCTCGTTGCAGAAGCAGCCGACCTCGGAGTGGCCGTACTTGATCTTGCCGCCGGCGCGGGCGATCAACTTCATCGCCTCGTTCCGCAGGTCTTCGAACTTCGCGAAGGGCTCGGCCGTGTGGTAGCCCTTCTGGTCGCGGCCGGGGTAGAGGTCCTCGCGCGGGCTGATTACATAATACTCGAGTTCGCCGAGGGTCTTGAAGACGGCACCGGTCTGGCGGGTGAACTCCTCGTTCGCCTTGCGGAGCACGTACTCGGGGGAGCTCTCCAGGGGCTTGCCCTCGTTGTCATAGAAGGAGCAGAGGATCTCCAGCGTGGGCACCTCGGTGAAGGGGTTCATGAACGCGGTGCGGTAGCGGGGGATCGCATACAGGTCGCTGCTCCCGGCCTCGATGAAGGAGAAGAGGTTGCTGCCGTCGACACGCTCGCCGTCGGAGAGGATGGTGTCGAGGTGTTCCTTCGAGGAGATAATGAAGTTGAGGGTCTTGAGCTGGCCGTCCTCCGCGGCGTACCGGAAGTTCACCATCTCGATCGCATTTTCCTCGCAGAAGTGGATGATGTCTTCCTTGGTAAACTCCGCCGGATCCTTCTTGAGAAAACGAACCAGATCGTTGGGATTCATCAAGATCTCAGAGTCTTTCATAATTTCCTAACGTTGGTTCTGGCCGGATAAAAACATAATCCTCATTTAAACAGATTTGCGAGGGAATAAAAATATTTAAACGCCATAGAAGGCAGGGACTTTCCATCGGCGAGACACATCATAGCAGCAGGATCATGCCCAGCGCCGCATAGTCGTCGGGCCCTCTCCGGGGCACCCGACGGCTGCAGGCCGTGCAGAGAGGCACACCGTTCCGCCGGGGACCGTCACCGCCGGGGAAGGAGGGCGCCCTGCTCTGCCCGGGCTCCCAGGCCCACTTGGAGTCAGGCAGGGCATTCCGGTAGATCGTTTTCCCGCAGACCGCACACCTCCCCTTTCCCGCATCCCCAAACCGCCTATTCCAGCATTGCTGCCGCCCAATTGTGCCGCCTGACACCACAACCACCCTGCCCGCGAGAATATATTCTTGTGCGACAATAGAATCACTAACTATATAATAATTCCGGAATATTTTTTTCAGAATATCATCGAATGAGAAAAACAAGAAATTAAAGAGAATGAAATCTCTCAAAAAACGATTTCATCGCCACGCAAGGGACAGGTCACGTCAGGAGTGCGTTCAGAACAACGCCTGGAACAGATTGGAAAAGGCCCGGGCCAGGAGTTCAGGGGGAGGAGCCGGGCATGCCCCCTCGCTCCGGACGTAAAAAAGAATTATTCTATACAATCCCCGATCTCGGCCATGCCCGACGGGCCGACCACCACTTCGAGGACACCATGCTTGAAGGACATCCGCGCCACCGCGAGGGCCGGGGAGGGGAGGGCGACCGTGGTGTAGTACCGCCGTTCGCCGTCCTCCGCGGCGATATGGAGGGAGGCGTCCTCCTGCCAGACCCTGACGCCGTCGGCAGTCACGCCGGGAAGCGCTGCGGTCACGACAGTCTCCCCGCCGACCTGGTGGACCTCCACCACAGGTTCGTTCGCCCCGGCCCCTTCACTGCCGGTCAGCGCCTTCATCGGGGACCACGTGGGCGGGAGGACATGGCAGTGCCCGTCCCTTATCAGCATATAAATCCCGAATGCGACGGGCTTGTTCTCGTATTCGTCCTGTGCGCGGTTCACCATCTGCCTGATGTAATCGCTCAGTTCACTGAAGTCTTCCTCTGGTATATCCTGGCTCATGCTGATTCCTCACGTAGGGTAGCCGGTCTCCGACTGTCCCCGAAGTACATTTTTCTGACCTGTAGGTATAAATTTTTTGATCTTGCCATCTCCAAGGAAAAGAGAAATCAGAGCAAAGTGTCAAATTGAGAGCGACGGTCAGGTTTTAAGGGCAGCGAGATGAAAAAAGAAGTATATAATGGGGCATATGCCCCCCGGCCCACCGGGGAGAGAGGAACCGCGAGGAGGATCACTTGTGGTACGGTTCGCCTCGCACGATCCTGAAGGCCCGGTAGATCTGTTCGAGGAGGATCACCCTGACCATGGTGTGGAGGAAGGTCATCCGCGAGAGGGAGAGGCGGAGATCGGCACGGTTCAGCACCGCCTGCGAAAGACCGAGAGGCCCGCCGATCACAAAACACACCTCCCGCGTTCCGGAGATCTCCCAGGTACGCAGGCGAGCCGCAAGGTCCTCGCTCGACCACATCTCGCCGGCACCGTCAAGGGCGACGAGGAGGGCGCCCCCGCGGACCGCCGCAAGGATCCGCTCTCCTTCCTCTTCCTTCACCTTCGCCTCCTCTGCCGGCGAGGCGTTCTTCGGCACCCGCTCGTCCTTCACCTCGACGATCTCGCAGTTCGCATAGGGGCGGAGGCGTTTCTCATATTCTGCAATCCCCTCTTCGATATACCGCTCTTTCGCCTTTCCAACAGCAACGACACTCACCTGCATCTCCAGAGCCCCTGTACCTTTCGTGCCCCTTTCCAGATATATTAGGCGACATTACAGGCGACCGGCCGTACACCAGATCCAGCCGTCCTCGTCAGACCGGAAAAAACGGTTCTCGCCGCAACGGAGGCGCTCCATCGCGGCCATCGAATAGTGTGCCTCGACCTGCCCACCTGCGTCCCGGATCACCGACCCGATCATTCCCGGCGTGTACAGGGAGATGGCGGGCAGGCCCGACCTCTCCTTGAGGCAGGAGAGAACGGCCCGCGGGACCGCCCGCCTGCGCAGGGAGACCATCTGGCAGGGAGCGAAGTACTCCGCGATCACGTGGTTCTTCCCGGTCCCTGAGCAGAATGAACCGAGGATGCCGGCGAGGGTGGCCCGGTCAGGATAATAACTCGCCCCTTCAAGGACAAGGACCGTCGGTTCCCCGACAGCAAAGGGAAGAGAAAGCACAGAGGCGATATCGGCCTGAACGCAGGAGACCCGGGCAGCGAGGTCAGGGGCGACCCTCGCGTAGAGGGCGCGTTTCTCCTCCATCCCGGCACGACCAACCTCCACGACCGAGGAGACCTGGTCGGGGTAGCGCTCCAGCACCTCGAAGGCCAGGGGGTTCATCCCTGCCGCCGGGACCACGACCCTGCAGGGTTCGCCTGCCCTATCCAGAGCCTGTCCAAGAAGGCAGGCGATCATGTGCCGCCCGTTCAGGACGACCTCGCCATACCACGGACAGACCTCCTCGCACTCCTTCAGGAGGCCATAGGCGGGCGAGAGGTCAAGGGCGTCGAGGAACTCTCGCACAGGCCCGCCATCGTACAGCGCGGCCGACCAGGCCATAGCCAGCGCTGCCGCGGCGTCGAGACCCATCTAGAGCCCTCCGATATCCCGGTGCCAGGGGTCAGGGTGCCCATCGACGAAGGGACCGGACATCCCGGTGGAGGCAGGGAGGAGAGGGGCGTCCTCTTGCAGACGCCCGGTGTACCCTCTCCCCATGACCTCACTCCCGGCGAGCGAGATCCCGATCTCCCTGATCGCCTCTGCCATGAACCTGTCCACAGACTCACACCCTGCCGCAGGCGGAGAACAGCAATGGGGGTGACCGAAGGGTGGAAAAGCACACCATAGAGGCTGCCGCTCAACCACCTCCATCGTCTCCATGTATCCTGCCTCGCACACACAGGGATATATATCCTCTCAATTGCATGCGCACGCATCAGATCGAAAGGATTCTTAAGAGTCAATGCTTTTGCATAGACATGGACAGAACGCAGATCCTGATTCTGGGCATCGCCCTCCTCGTCTGCACCGTCCCTGCCGTCGCCAGTGCCGCGGCAGAGACGATCGGCGGCGACCAGGGCTATTATGCCGTCCACTGCAACGTCGACGGCGCAAAGGTCTACTTCGACAACGACCTCAAGGGCGAGATCACGAGCGGCCGCCTTCTGGTGCCGGTCTACGTGACAGGCACGCCGTACAAGACCATCAGCATCGAGGCAGACGGCTATGAGACCTACACCACCTCGATCGTCGAGTACCCGGCCAAGGGCGAGACCGTCGACATCAACGCCAACCTCCAGCAGGCACCGATCGGCGGCGACATGGGCGCATTCCTCGTGAAGTCCAATGTCGAGGGGGCAAAGGTCTTCTTCGACAACGACCTCAAGGGCGAGATCGCAAACGGCGAACTCGTCGTCCGCGTCTATGTGACAGGCACGCCGTACAAGACCATCAGCGTCGAGGCCGACGGCTACGAGACATACACCGCACCGGTCACCGAGTACCCGGCCAAGAGCGAGACCGTCACTATCACGGCGACCCTCCAGCAGGCTCCGATCGGCGGCGACATGGGCGCATTCCTCGTGAAGTCCAATGTCGAAGGGGCAAAGGTCGCCTTTGACGGCGAGGCCAAGGGCGAGATCAAAAACGGCGAACTCCTTGTCAGGGTCTACGTGACAGGCACGCCGTACAAGACTGTCACCGTCAGCGCCGAGGGCTACGCGCCGCAGTCCGTCGGGATCAGCCAGTACCCGGCAAAAGGGGAGACTGTCGAGATCGACACCACCCTCACGCCGGTAACCCCCACGCAGTCCCCGCTCTCACCCTTCGCGGTGCTCGGGTCCCTCTGCATCTGCGGGGCTTTCCTCCTGCTGCGGCGGGAAAATTAAATCTTTTTTCCCAGGATTCTTTCAAGAAGGGGGCGCTTGAGGAGCGCCACCTCATAATCGAAATACTCGACCCATTCTGAGATGAGGGAGGTCGTCCTCTTCTCGGCCGCGAGCGCCTCTTCAAGAGCTGCGATCCTGGCCTCAAGGGCCTGCCTCTGGCTGTCCAGTCCCGAACGGAGGGCGGCGATCTCGGCGTCCTGCCGCGCCACCACGTCCTTGAGGTCGCGGGCCTCGGCATAGGCCTGCACCACCGGCGAGGGCGCGGGCTCCGGCCCCTCGTCGTCGACAGGTTCGACCGCCTCTTCCGGGCTCTTTCCCTCCTTCGCCGCCCGGGCAAGTTTTTTCACCGTCTCGACGGCCGCCGCGGTGTACAGGCGCGCCGGGCCGATGCTCCGGGAGTGAAAGAGGTCGGGGTGGGCGGCCAGGTACTCCCGCACCTCGGCCTCGGGGAGGCCGGCGAGGTCGGCGATCTCGGCCGGCTTGAAATATTGCATTCCCATCGTCATGGCGTCGTCCAGCAGATGATCCTTTCTTCCTTCAGCGGAAAAATGCTCCCATTTCTCACGGTACTCGCTCGCCCTCGACGAACCAGTTCATAAAATACCGGAAGGACCGGTTCCGCCGCTTCGCAAGCCCGACATCGAAACCGTCAAGGACCGCCTGCATGAACGCAATGCGGGAGACACCCCGGGGGATGAGGGCGTTGAAGGCCTCCTTCGTGATCCGCTCGGTCCTGTGGGGGAGGGGCGGGAGGCCGAGCGCGGCCTCCTCCTCCTTCCCCACGCCGGCGAGGTACCAGCTCTCGATCTCGGCGATGACGATGACGATCATCTCGGCCTCCATCGCGTGGCCGAAAGAGTCCAGCGTCTCCTGCACCCGGCGGCCGGCATAGGGGGTGCTGTCGATGTCCCTGACAAAGACATAGGGAAAACCGGCCTTTCTCAGCGCCCTGACGAGGTTCATCGTCCGCAGCCTCTTCTCGCAGGCGTACTTCCAGACCTTCGTCTCGTAGCCCTGTGCCGCAAAGAGGGGGGCGACGACGCGGTCGAAGAAGCGTTCGTCGTCCGGCCCTTCGAGAAAAAAATAGAGGGGTTTTTCCGCCATCGGCCCGCCTCAGAGGAGGTTCTGGACATAGAGTTCGTCGATCCCCATGCTCTCCAGGAAGACCTCGAGCTCGGCGCGTTCGGATGGGCGGGAGATGGACGAGTAGCCTTCCCTGTCCCTCCTGAGGAGGAGGATGTTCTCCCTGCCGCCGTACTTCACCACCTCGGGGTGGTGGGTGGTGACGAACACCTGCCGCCCCAGGTGACAGGCGACGTCCTGCATCATGGTGACGAGTTTCGCGATCAGGTGGGGGTGGATGTTCCTCTCCGGTTCTTCGATGATGACCACCGGTTTCTCCTCGAAATAGAGGATGACGACAAGGGCGGTGAGGTTGATCGTCCCGTCCGAAAGGAGGAAAGAGGGGACTGCGGCGCCGGCGGTGTACTCCTCCTTCACCGTGGCGATGAGAGAGCGCTCGGCGATAGCGTCGACCCTGATCTCCTCGATGAAGGGGAGGAGGTCGCGGACGAACGACCAGGCGCGGCGTTTCTTCTCCGGGTCCGCGAGGATCGCCCTGAGCACCAGGGCGAGGTTGCGCCCGTCCCTTTCGAGTTCGGCACGGCCCGGGATCTCGGCGGCCCTCTTTGCCAGGCGAGGGTCGAGGTCGTAGTGGCCGATATCGCGGAAGAAACCTCCGACACGGGAGACCAGGGGCGAGAAGGTCGGGTAGATCGCAGGGCTCTCCAGGATCGACTCGTCTGGGGCAAGCTTCGCAGGCATCAGGGGAGTGCATTCGGGTTCAGGTGCGAGTCCGGCCGGCGTGACAGTGCAGCCGACCGCACCGTCGGCCGACCTGACCAGGGTGATCTCCCCCTCTCCCGGGGACGAGGGCCGGCCGTCGCCGTCCACGACCGTATAGACGCACGACGCCGTGATCCGCTCCTCGGCCACCGTGCAGCCGCCCCCGGCGCAGGCGAGGGTGATCTCATAGCTGCCCCGCAGGGCCGCGGCCTCGATCACCCGGCCGCCGTCCCGGAAAAAGCGGACCCGCGCCGGGTCGGCGGCGGCGTCGAGGGAGACCGAGATCCCGGTCGTCTCGCCGGGAGGAGCGCGGAGGTTCCTGATATACTCCCCGCCCCCCTGGAGGGAGACGGCATTGGCAAAGCCCTCGCGTGCGCAGTCGGAGAGAAAGGTGAAGGCGTCGACAAAGTTCGACTTGCCGGCGGCATTCGGGCCGATGATCACGGAGAAAGGGCCGAAAGCCGCCGATGCGGCCTGAAAGCTCTTGAAGTTCCTGAGGGAAATTCCTGAAATCTTCATCGTGCACCTCAGGATCGGGTATTGCCTCAGGGGAAATAAAGCGCTTCTCTTTTTTGCATCTGTACATTTATATATGATGCAGCATATGCTCGGCCATGGGTTTCTACGGAGAAGTGCTCGACAAGGTATCTGACCTGATTACGGCCGCATTCGGACTGGTCGCCGCGCTGGCATGGAACGGTGCGATCCAGACGCTCTTCGTCGAGGTCTTCGGGACGACGGAGAGCCTCGCGGCACAGTTCACCTATGCGATCATCGTCACGATCATCGCCGTGCTCGCCACCATCTGGATCGCACGGATGGCCGCACGGGCGGAAACAGAGAAAAAAGAGTGAGAAGACTCACTTCCAGATCCAGCCGA
Organism: Methanofollis sp. UBA420; assembly: GCF_002498315.1. Classification (NCBI taxonomy): domain Archaea; kingdom Methanobacteriati; phylum Methanobacteriota; class Methanomicrobia; order Methanomicrobiales; family Methanomicrobiaceae; genus Methanofollis; species Methanofollis sp. UBA420. Next base: position 75,133 of record NZ_DAGX01000007.1, on the reverse strand, counting down.
TAACCCCGCTGTCCGCGGTCTCGTTCCCGGCGAGGGCCCGGAGGCGCTCCTGCTCCTCCTCCATCACCCGCAACTGGTCCTGGAGAAGGGTGCGGGTCTCATTGTCGCAGGTGCAGTTCTCCACCAGGCGCTGCATCTCCCGGATCTGGTCGCGGCTCTGGTTCAGGTTCTGGAAGAGGGTTTCGGCCGCGGCCTCGTCGCCGCCGGCAAGGAAGCGCATCCAGCCCGGCCTGGCCTGGATCTGCTCCTCGGCCTGGAGGCGGGTCTGGATCGAGTTATTGAAGGTACGAGCGATCGCCGAGACATTCTTCCCGATGCCGCCGTCCATCTCGCCGAGGGCGAGGAAGGTGTGGACGGCGAGGCGGACCTCGTTCTGGTTCTTCCAGACCTTCTGCTTCTCAGGGGGGAGAGCACCGGTCTCGTTCTCCAGGTCGCCTACAGTCTGGTTGACCCGTTCCCTCAGGCGTTCGTGGAGGGTGGCGTTCTTCTTCACCTGCCCGGGAGCGGTGCTCACCTTCACGGTAAGGGGTTTGCCTTTCCCCGGCGCCTTCGTCGGTTCAGGTGTCGCATTGACTGCTGGATCCTGCTCGTCACCCGCGTCCTCCTCCAGGAGGACCGGGGCACTGTTTCCTGCTTTCCCCTGACCGTTCCCGTTGCCGTTCCCGGGAACCGCAAGGGCCGGGGCAACGAGGAGGAGACAGAGAATGAGCACGGCTGCTTTTCTCATCATCTGATATTCACCAGGAATGCCTCTGTCAGGGTTGGATAAGAATATGTTGAACCCGGAGGTTCAGCCTTCGCTATTCAGAGAGAGGAGGCGTACCTCTTCCAGAGGATCCAGAGGGCCGCGATCAGCAGGGCGATCAGGCCGAGGGCGCCGAGGCCGAGTGTCGGGCTCTGCCTGAAGAGGGAGAGGACGGCGTCGGCGCCGAGGGCGATGGCGTAACTGCTGACAAAGCTCCCGATGAGAACGCACCCGACTGCACGCTGTGCGGTGAAGCCCATGATCCGCCCGAGGACCGTGGCGTTCATCCCACCGGACCCCTGGAAGGGAACGATCACGAAGACGATCAGCCCGGCGGTCGAGAGGCGCTCAAGCCAGGGGCGGGCATCGAGAAATGCCCTGCCGCCGGCCATGAATTTCCCGAGGAATGGGCCGAGCACCGGGATCTTCAGGGTGAGGTCGAGGTTGAGGGCGACGAAGAGCGAACAGCAGAGGTCCACCGTCACCGTGCAGGCGGCGATGAGCCACCAGGGTTCGCCAAGGCCGATCCCGACCGGGATCACCGTCTCCTTTCCTGCCGGCGGCACAAGGTACACGAAGAGCAGCCCGGCAAGGGTCAGGAACTCCTGATAGGACCTCGTGAGGTAGAGCACAAGGAGGAGGAGGGCGCCGAGCCCGAAGGGAAGGGCGAGTTTGATCGCCCTGTCGGCCAACGGATTCGCATGAAAGGTGACATCCCTGAGAGAGAGGATCCCGGTCATCTGTCACGAGAGATTGGTGGCCCACCCATATGAAGGAGCGCCACACGACATAGGACAAGAACGGAAGCACCGGCGAGGACGAGCGCGACGGCCACCGTACCGGCGGCACAATACTCCCTGAGGAGAGACGCGGCGGCACCGGCCCCGAAGGCGAGGAGGGCAGACCCGATGACACATCCCGCCGAGACGCAGACGACTACCGCACGCCTGCCCATCCCGAGCATCCGGCCGGCAAACGCCCCGCCGACACCGCCCGAGCCCGCGAAGGGGAGGACGGTAAAGAGGACGAGTCCCGGAGAGGAGAGACGGCGCAGCGCGGGGTGGCGTTCAAAGAAAGTACCGGCGACACCGGCGGCGCGGGAGAGGGCAGGGCCGACGTACGGGAGGGTCATAAGGAGGTCAGCGTTCAGGACGACGAGGAGGCAGCCGGCGATGTCCACCCAGGCAAAGGAAGCAGCGGTGAGCCACCAGGGGTAACCGAGGGCCGCCGCAACCGGGATGAGGGCCTCGCCCCCGACAGGCGGGACGATATAGGCGGCAACAAGGGCGAGATAGACGGGGGCGAGGTTGGGGAAGACAAGGACGAGAACCAGGACGTACAGGGGATACATCAGGAGAGGGATGCCGAGCCTGAGGGCGCGGTCGAGTGCCGGGTCCTCCGCAAACAGTGTATCTCCTTTCAGGTCCATCGGAGATGGGGTCGGCGGCCGGGGATAAAAGAGTGGCGGGTCAGGGATGGCCCCGCTCGGCAAGGATGCGCCCGACGATCTGGGACGAGGAGGAGAGAGGCCCCTCGTACCGGCCGATCCGCACCACGCGGGCCCGCAGGCCGTGCTCCCGCAGGGCCCGCTCAAGGTCCTCCTCCTTGAAGAACTGGTTGAAGCCGAGAGTGATCACGTCGGGGTCGATCTCCCTGATAGGAGCGAACAGATCGGTCTGGTCGCCGAGGCGGGCATGGTCGACAGGCTTCAGGGCCGCGACCATCGCGAGGCGCTGCTCCTCAGGCATGATGGGCTTTGGCTTGTGGCGGACATTGACGTCCCGCGCCACGATCACGTGGAGTTCGTCGCCGAGTTTCTTCGACTCCTCCAGGTAGAAGAGGTGTCCGGGGTGGAGGATGTCAAAGGTGCCGGTGGCGACGATCCGCTTCATTCCACCACCTCAAGGTCATAGGGCTGGCCGTCCGCGGTGAAGCAGGCCCAGTCGTCGGGGCCGTACGGCCAGCCGATGATCAGGTTGCAACGGCCTGTCCTCGGGAAGAAGGAGAGGTCGGCGTCCGAGGGATAGAGGACGCCGTTCGGGTGGGAGTGGGCGCTCCCCGCGTTGTGGGTGCCGAGGGGTAGCATGTCCAGGAAGACGCTCGCGCTCTCCTCGTTGCTCGTCGTGCCCGGGACGAGGTCGAGTTCCCTGATGACGCCGTCCTCTTCCCTGAGGATGGCGGCGAACTCGTTCGGATGGTTCTCGGCCCCCAGCCTGAGGAGGAGGTCGAGGAGGTCGGCGGAGATACCCCTGATCTTCATAGGTCTATGGAACTTGGGCGGCATGGCCAATCAATGATTGCATCGGAGGATCAGAGGGGACCGTCCTGCACATAGCTCCTGCCGAACTGAACGGCGATCTCGGCCCGCGCCAGTTCCCGGCCGAGATAGGCGGCGTGGTCGAGGCGGGTGACGCAGCCGCCCTCCAGCAGGGCGGCAGCGAGGTCGGCGGCCGTCCGGCCCCGGTAGACCGTCCCCCTGTGTTCGACCAGGATCCAGCCGCCGTCGACGGCGATCCTGATGTTCCCCGCGGGGTCGGGGGTGAAGGCGTCTGGGGCGGGGGCGACGTCGAGAACTTCACCCACGGGGAGGGGCTCGCGCCGCCGCCTCTTCTCCTTGAGGACGAGGAGATCGATGCCGAGGTCCTTCGGGTACGGGTGGTCGCCCATCGCCGCCATCATCTCTGTCGCCCGGCGCATCTCCGCGACCGAACCCTTCGTCTTGTCCGAGTGTTCGGAGGTGAAGATCAGAGAGGCCCCGACCTCATGGGCACAGACCGCGAGAAGGGCGTTCACCCCGACGGAGTCTGCGTCGATGAGTTCCGTGACATTGCCGGCGCCGAAGAAGAGGGGGACGTCGCCATCGGAAAAGCCGCAGAGGGAGGCGACAAGTCCTGAGCCCGCGGGCTGGAGGAGGGGGTCGGCGATGAGGGCGAAGATGCCGGCGTCCTGCGCGGCGCGGAGGTTCGCCGCAAGGCCGGCCGCGCCCGGCACGACGACCGCCGCAACACCGGCCGCGGCGATCTCCTCCCCGACGAGGGGGATGTTCCCCTCGTGGAGGGAGAGGACCAGGTCTGCCCGGCAGAGCGACGCCCGGATCAGGGCCGGGTCCTGCGTGTCCGCGGCAAGAGAGCCCTCGATCCCGTCGAGAACCGCAAAGCACCTCTCCACGTCGGCAGGCACGGCGTCGAAGCCAAAGCCAAGGTCGACGATGTCGGCACCCCGGGAAAAGAAGTCCTCGACGGCCGCACGGAGGGCCGGGTGGCGGTGGGCGTCCATGATCTCGGCAAGGACCTTCATCCGCGACCCGCCCCCGATCTTCGTTCCCCGCAGGACGATCTCAGGCTCCGCGGCATCCTCGAGGGCGGAAAGGCAGCGGTATGCCGCGTCCCGTCTCTCCGAGGCAAAGAGTTCGTCGGCAGGGACCTCCCGGGAGAGGGCGACCTTCCCGAGGAGGGGGAGGACCATGGCGAGGTCCGCGGCATGACGCGGCCCGCGATAGACAGGCACGCCGGTTTCCTCCTCGACAGAGGCAAAGGAGGCCGTCGACATCCCGGAGACGAGGACGAGATCGTAATCTCCTGCTTTGACGAGGTCCCGAAGATTTTCCGGGGTCAGGAACGCGGCTATATCGCCGGTGACGACGACGTCGGCGTCAAAGCCTTCGGCGGCCTTCCGGACGACTCCGGCGGTCGCCTCGCCCGTGGGAAGGAGGATCCGCATACCATTCCTTAAGAGGGCGGAGACCTAAAATGATCTGATCCCATGCTGAGATGTGATCTGCACATCCATACCAGATATTCCCGTGACGGCGAGAGCAGCGTCGAGGATATACTGAGACAGGCCGAAGCCGTCGGGCTCGACGCGGTTGCGATCACCGACCACGACACCGTGGAGGGGGCCCTCCACGCCCTCCAGTGCCGGACGTCCGTGATCGTCATACCCGGGACAGAGATCTCGACAAAACAGGGGCACCTCCTTGCCCTCGGCGTCACAAAAGCCTTCCCGAAGGGCATGGACTTTTTTGAGGCCGTCCACCGCGCCAGGGAGGCGGGCGCCGTCCTCATCCTCCCCCACCCCTACCATATGTGGCGCCACGGCGTCGGCCTGAAACTCAGGGCCGGTCCGGCCCTCGTCGACGCCATCGAGGTCTTCAACAGCAGGTACATCATGGGGACCGCGAACAGGAAGGCAGCAATGATCTCCCGGGACCTCGGAAAGCCCGCGGTCGGGGGGAGTGACGCCCACCAGTCACGCTTTGTCGGCTACGGCTACACCCTTGTCAATGCCGACCGCAACCTCGACGCAATCCTGGAGGCGATCCGCACCGGAAAGACCGCTGCAGGCGGGAGGATGACACCCCTCCGCTCGTACACCACCCAGTCCCTGAAGAGTTCCTGGAAGAAGATTCAGGCCAGGATCCCGAAATGAGGCTTGCGTTCAGGATCGGCTACTGGGGGGACGACTTCTACGGTTCTCAGGTCCAGCCCGACCTCCGCACCGTTGAGGGCGACGTGATCGCGGCGTGTATACGGATCGGCCTCTTCTCAGATCCCAGGGATGCAAGATTCGCCTTCGCCGGCAGGACAGACCGTGGCGTCCATGCCGCCGGGCAGGTCTGCGCCTTCACGACCGCCGAGCCGGAAAGGGCGGTGGCGGCCCTGCGGTTCGAACTCCCTGCCGACATCTGGACGACAGGGTGGGCAGAGGTGCACGACCTGTTCAGCCCGAGAAAGGAGGCCGCCGCACGGACGTACCGCTACTATTTTGTCGAGCACCCGGGCGACACGGCGGCGATGGACGACGCGGCGCAGGATTTCGTGGGCGAGCACGACTTCTCCCTCTTCTCCCGGCAGAGCGAGAGAGATCCTCTCCGCCATGTCATGGCGGCCCATGTCGCGGATGAAGACGGCTTCTGCGTCTTTACGGTGACGGCCGAGAGTTTTCTCTGGAACATGGTGCGGTGCATGGCCTTCGCCCTCGCCGCCGTCGGCAGAGGGGAGATGGATGCCGGCGGGATCAGGGCCCTGCTGGCAGGCGAGGGGACGGCGCGTGTGCCGGCCGCACCACCCGGCGGCCTGATCCTCACCGACGTCGCGTATCCCTTCCCCTTCACTCCCCTCCTCCCCTCGCCGAAGGCAGAGAGGGCACTTGCCGAGCGGGAACAGGACTTCAGGTTGAAAAAAAGGGTGACTGCAGCCCTACGCGGGCTGAGCCTGGATCTCCTTCGGGAGGAGCAGGCCGACGACAAACTCAGGGACCTGCCGTGAGGTCTTGACAGAGAGGAAGAAGTTCTCCTTTCCCTCGACAAGCCCCCTGTACTTCATGAGCATCTTGAAGTCTGTGGAGAGGAGGGTGACGCCAAAGACCTTCATGCTGGCATGGTGCTCTGCCACTTCCTTCTCGTCGCCGACGATGAGTTTCTCCCTGTTGCCATTGACGTCGAGAATGAGTTCATTGTCATAGCTGAGGACCATCATCCTGACATTCCCGACCGTGACAGGTTCACCGTCAGGGAACCAGGCATTGTAGGTCGTCATGTACGGGTAGGTGGCTCCCGGCGTCGGATCCCCGATCTCGACGTCCAGGGTGAATGCCGCCGCAGCGACGAGGATCACCAGAAGTCCCAGGACGCCGAGAACGACCTTCTTCTTCCCGCCCTTTTTCACGGGTTCAGGGGCCGGGGGAGGGGATGGGGGCGCCATCGGTTGCTCGACCGGGACTGACTGTGATGGCTGAGGGAGGTCTGCCGGAGGGACAGTGCCGTCCGCCGCGTCATCGTGGACATGTTCTTCGGTCATAATTTCCCGGGGAGAGTGCGTGTCTTCAGCATTTATGGCTGATGGATTGTGGCGGGAGATCTGGCGATCCGAACCAACAAGCCCAAGTCAGCGCGCACCCAAACTATGTACGTCCATAATAGCAACCTACAAGAGTCCCCCGACAAATGTAATGATCGATAATGAGCAACTATCACAGGTGAGGAGTTGAGCACTATTTCTGAGATTCCGAAAGAGGAGTACATCAAGACCTGCACAGCCGCATGTGCAGGGTGCAGTTCCTCCCTCTGTCTTCGCTATGTCCTGAAGGCCGCGGGGCCCGACACGGTCCTTGTCATCCCGGCCTGCTGCACATCGGTGATCCAGGGGGTGTACCCGAACACGTCCTTCAATGTCCCGGTGTACAACATCGCCTTCGCAGCGGCGGCAGCCTGCGCCTCGGGCATGAGCAAGGCGTTCAGGAGCGCGGGGAAGAAGACGAACGTCATCGCCTATGCAGGCGACGGCGGGACGGTGGACATCGGCATCCAGGCGCTTTCCGGCGCCTTCGAGCGCGGCACCGACTTCCTGTACATCTGCTACGACAACGAGGCCTACGGGAACACCGGCATGCAGCGTTCGGGCGCCACCCCCCTCGGCGCCCTGACGACGACGACGCCGGGCGGCAAGGGCGAGTTCAAGAAAGACCTCGACCGTATCGTCGCCGCCCACAACCCGCCCTATATGGCGACGGCGTGCAGCGCCTACCCCCTCGACCTGTACAAGAAGGTCAAGAAGGCGCTCTCCATCGAAGGGCCGAAGTTCATCCACATCCTTGCGCCCTGCCCGCCGGGCTGGCGCTACGAGTCCGACCGGACGATCGAGATGGGCAAGCTCGCGGTGAAGACCGGGTCGTGGGTGCTCTGGGAGCGCGAGTACGGGAAGTTGACCGTCTCCGGGCCCTCGAAGGCCGCGATGAAAAACCCGCTGCCCCTCGAAGAATACCTGAAGGGCCAGGGCCGTTTCAAGAAGGCGACCCCCGAGATCATCGCCGAACTCCAGCAGGCCCTGAACAAGAACCTGGAGAGGATCAGGAAAGAGGAGGAAGGAATATGCTGATCATCTCAACAGGGAACAAGGCCGTCGCCGCGGCAGTGAAACAGGCGCACCCGTCTGTCGTCGCCGCCTACCCGATCACGCCGCAGACCGAGATCATCGAACAGATTGCAAACTACGTCGCCGGCAAGGAGATCGCAACCGAGTACATCCCGGTGGAGAGCGAGCACTCGGCGATGGCCGCGTGTATCGGCGCATCGGTGACCGGTGTGCGGACCTTTACGGCGACGAGTTCCCACGGCCTGCTGTACATGCACGAGATGCTCCACTGGGCCGCGGGGGCCCGCCTGCCCATCGTGATGGCGAACGTGAACCGCGCCCTCGGGCCGGGCTGGAACACCTGGGCCGAGCACACGGACGCCTTCTCCCAGCGCGACACAGGCTGGCTGCAGGTCTATGTGGGGACTGTCCAGGAAGCCTACGACGCCACCCTGATGGCCTTCCGTATCGCCGAGGACGAGCGCGTCCTCCTGCCGGTGATGGTCAACCTGGACGGCTTCTCCCTCTCCCATATCATGCAGTCCCTGGACACCGTCGAGCCCGGCGACTTCATCCCGCCGATCAGACTGCCGTACGCGATCGACGTGAACAACCCGATGGGCTACGGCCCCATGACCGGGCCTGCCGACTACTTCAAGTTCAGGTGGGACATCGAGCGTTCGATGCGGGACGCACGGGACGTGATCCGCGAGACGGAGGAGGAGTTCGCCCGCCGGTTCGGACGGAAGTACGGCCCGACAGAGGACTATCAGTGCGAGGACGCGGACGTCGTCGTCGTCTCGATGGGCACCCTCGGCAAGGAGGCCGAGGTGGCCGTCGACATCCTCCGGAAGGAGGGCATCAAGGCCGGTTCGATGCGGCTGCGCTGGTTCAGGCCCTTCCCTGACCTCGACCTGAAGGGGAAGGAGGTCGTGGTCATCGACCGCGACTACTCCTTCGGCTTCGGCGGCGTGGTGGCGGCCTCGATCAAGGCGAAGACCGGCATCGAGTGCTACAACGTGATCGCCGGCCTCGGCGGCCAGGAGGTCACGTACGACGATATCGCGGGCTTCGTGCGGGACCGGAAGATCGGTGAAGAGATGTGGTTCGGGGTGAGCGAGTAATGTACGAGATCAGGATCCACTCCCGCGGCGGGCAGGGCGGCGTGACCGCGGCCCGTCTCCTCGCCCTTGCGGCGTTCAGGGACGGGAAGCACGCAACCGCATGCCCCTTCTACGGGGCAGAGCGCCGGGGCGCACCTGTCGTCTCCTTTGTGCGGATCGACGACGCCCCGATCAAGATCTATTCCCAGATCAGGAACCCGGACATGGTCGTCGTCCTCGACGCCTCGGTGATGGAGACGGTGGACGTCCTCCAGGGCCTCAAGGCGGGCGGGAAGGTGCTCGTCAATTCAGAGCACCCGCATGAGTTCCCGGGATTTGCCGCGCACCACGTCGACCTCACCGGCATCGCCCTGGCAAAGAACCTGGCGATCGCCGGGACGCCGATCGTGAACACCCCCTTCCTGGGGGCGGCGGCAAAACTCGGCATCGTCTCCTTCGAGTCGGCAAAGCAGGCGATCAGGGAGATGTTCTCCGACGAGCGGAACGTGCAGGTGGCCGAGGCCGCCTACGAGGAGATGGTCATATGAGAGAGCGGCTTGCACTGAGCAGACCGAAGGCCGGGGCCTGCGGGCTCACCGGGTCGTGGCGGGTCTTCCGCCCGGTCGTGGACAGGGAGAAGTGCAACCAGTGCGGGATCTGCGAGATCCACTGTCCCGACGGCGTGATCGACGAGGAACTGAATATCGACCTCGATTTCTGCAAGGGCTGCGGCGTCTGCGCCAATGTCTGCCCGAAGAAAGCGATCACGATGGTCCGCGAAGAGCGGTGAAGGGTCTCGGACTGAAAACCTATTCTGGGGGGAGGAGTGACATCCTCCTCCTATTCTAAGTCTGAGGAATAAGAACAGGATCTCGTAAGAGCGATTAGTTTCTCATCCTAGGGGTCTGCAACCCCGCGCTCACTGCCATTAGGATAGGCGGGGATATAGCCATCTCCCTCCCCCGAGTGTCATGTTCACTCTTCCCGGGGCCAATCCTAATTTCGGGGGTCCGGGGGCAACGAGAAGACCAAAGGTCTTTGAGGCAGTCCCCCGGTGGGCAGTATGGGGAAGGCAGTGGATCGGCATCTTGTCCGGGGGACTACGCCCCCAGACCCCCGCTCAAGATTGGACCGGGGGATGGCAATCTCCCTCCCGACCCTACTAGAGAACATCGAATCGCTCTCCTCTCGATAAAGTCTCCCGAGCCCTATGTTGCACTTCCCCCAAACCCCCCCACCCCCGGTACATATCCTTTTTCCGACCACAAAGAGATGAGTTGGTACGATGACGCCAGCAGACCCCCCGGCAAAAGAGGTCGCCCTCGTCCACTGCCGGACCTACGACGAAGAACAGGTCTATGCCGCGGTGGAACGGGCGGTCGGCCTCCTCGGCGGGGTTGGGGCCTTCGTCCCGCGGGGGTGCCGGGTGCTCCTCAAGCCCAACCTGCTGATGGGCGCGGAGTCCAGGCAGGCGGTCACCACCCACCCGGCAGTCGTGAAGGCGGTCGCACGCCTGCTTGCAGAGCACGGCTGCACGGTCGTCATCGCCGACTCGCCCGGCGCGGGGACGCGCTACACCCGCCGGAACCTTGAGCGGGCCTATGAAAGATCCGGCTTTACCGGTGCGGCCGCGATACCGGGGGTCTCCCTCTCCACCGCGACCTCGTCGAAGACCGTCCCCTTCCCCGAGGGGGAGGTGATGAAGCGCTTCTCCATCATCGACGCCGCCCTCGATGCCGACGCGATCGTCGTCGTCTCGAAGGCGAAGACCCACCTCTTCACCGGCTACTCCGGGGCCGTCAAGAACCTCTTCGGCGTGATCCCCGGCCTTGAAAAACCGGTCTTCCACGCGAGGTTCAGGGACCCGCAGGAGTTTGCGAGGATGCTCCTCGACCTCAACACCCTGGTGCACCCGGCCCTCCATATCATGGACGCGATCGTCGGGATGGAGGGAGACGGCCCGATGTCGGGGTCGCCGCGGCCTATCGGCGCCGTCCTTGCGGGTGCGAATGCGACGGCGGTCGACATCGTCACCTCCCGGTTGATGGGGATGGACCCTGCCGACATCGGCACGATCAGGAGTGCCGCGGAGCGTGGATGGGTTAGCCCGGACTTCAGGGAGGTCGGGGTGATCGGCGACGACCCCGGAGCAGTGACTGTCTCCGACTTCAGGAAGGCATCCACCCACCCGTCAGCCCCGGCCGTCCCCTTCCTCAACAGGCAGATACTCCCCTTCCTCCAGCGGCGGGGGACGGAGATCAGGCCGACGCCGGTGCCTGACCCCGAACGGTGCACCGGTTGCGGCAGGTGCGCCCGCGCCTGCCCGGTCGCGGCGATCAGCATCGAGGAAGGCAGGGCCGTGATCGACGAATCCTCCTGCATCCGCTGCTACTGTTGCCATGAGATGTGCGAAAACAGGGCGATAGGACTGCGGCAAGGGCTTGCGGGAAAACTTTTGTCGTCTCTTCTCAAGTGAAGCATACAGGATCAGCCAGAGTTTACCCACATTTTTCAAGAAATACGCCATTTTTGCAGCATTAAAATGAAAAGGAACCCCCAAAAGATTTAGAAATCTATATTTTTTTCAAAAAAGCCACAAAAAAGGTATCGGGGCAGAGATATCTGATCAATGTCAGCACAAAAAGACATAGAGTACGAAATAATCGTGCGGATAAAATGCAATCCATTAAATAACATACTGAGTAGATGATCATCTATCCCGGAGCGCGACGGCCCGTGACCGGCCGGAGCCCGATGTCTGACCCCACGCACACACGGCACCCTCCGGTGATGGGATATGGCGAGAATCGCCCTCCAGAGCAAAAATCAGACAGGAGATCATCATGCCAGAGAAAGAACCCACCATCGAAGATTGTCAGAAAAAGATCACCAGACTGGAGAAGGAGATCAGGAAAAACGAGAATCTGGCCGCGGGCATGGACCAGATCCCCCTTCCAGCCCACATCATCGACACCGACTTCAACGTCCTCTACATCAACAGGGCGGCTGCAGACCTCCTCGGGAAAAAACAGGAGGAATGCATCGGCAAACCGTGCTATGACCTCTACAGGACAGGCCTCTGCAACTCGAAGGAATGCCCCTGCAGGGTTGCGATGACTGAGGGGCAGGTCAACACCATCACCAACGACCTCGGGGACGGACGGGTGATCAAGTGCACCGGCGCCCCGTACAGGGACGGCAGCGGCGCGATCATCGGGGCGGTCGAGTACTTCCCCGATGTCACCGGTGAGGTCAGGATGATCAAGGACCTCCTCGGGGTGGCCGACGGTATCAGAAACGGAAACCTCTCTGTCAGGGCAAAACTCGACGGCGAGGGCGAAATCCTCCAGATCGCGAAGGGGGTCAATGCGATCATCGACGCGATCACCGAGCCCCTCCCGCCGACCATCGCCGTGATCGACCAGATCGGGCGGGGCGAGATCCCCGGGAAGATCACGGCCGATTACAAGGGAGACTTCAAGAACCTCAAAGAGAGCATCAACCGCTGTGTCGACGGGCTCGAATCCCTCAGGGAGTGCGATACCGTCCTCCAGAAGATCGCCGCGAACGACTACACGAAAAAGGTCGAAGGGCAGTATACCGGCGTCTATGCCGACATCGCCGACGCAGTGAACACTGTCCGCGAGCGCCTCCTCGTCGTCCTCAAGGTCGCCACCAACATTGCACAGGGCGATCTCTCCGATCGCGATGAACTCAAGAAGGTCGGGAAGCGTTCAGAGAATGACAGGATGCTCCCTGCACTGATCGGGATGGGCGAGGGGCTTGCAGCCCTGGTCAGGGATGTTGAGATGCTCGCAAGGGCAGGCCAGGAAGGGAAACTCTCTGTCAGGGCCGACGTCTCCCGCCACCAGGGTTCCTTCGCCGAGGTAGTCTCCGGCGTCAACGGCCTCCTCGACGCCATTCACAGACCCCTGAACGAGGGGATGCGGGTCTCGGCGGCCATCGCCGACGGCGACTACACGAAGACGTTCTCCGACGACATCGAGGTTTCCGGAGAATTCAAGCGCTTCAGGGATTCCCTGAACCAGATATCAGTCAATGGCAGCGGCGCGTTCAGGCAGGTCAAGCAGGCAGCCGAACAGGTCCAGCTCGGTACTCTCGAAGCGAGCAAGGGCGGCGACCAGATCGCCAAGGCCGCCGAGCAGGTGGCCCTCACCAGTCAGCGGTGCGCCGACCTCGGCAAGAAGACCCTCACCAAGATGGAGGAGATCACCCAGAAGTTCAGCGACCTCTCGGCCTCGAACGAAGAGATCGCCAGCACCTCGCAGGAAGTCCTCGAGAGAGCACAGAATGTCGCCGAGGTGGGCAGGGACGCGGAGAAACTCGGTAAGGAGGCCAACACGAAGATCACGGTCGTTGAAAAGATCGCCAACGAGAGCGTGATCAACATCACCCAGCTCAACCAGGAGATCCATGAGATCGACAAGATCGTGAAGCTCATCACCGACATCTCGAACCAGACCAACCTCCTCGCCCTCAACGCCGCGATCGAAGCGGCACGGGCGGGCGAGCACGGCCGCGGCTTCGCCGTCGTCGCGGGTGAGGTGAGAAACCTCGCCGGCGAGTCGAAGAAGGCGACAAACGACATCGAGAACCTCATCACATCCATCCAGGCGAAGAGCGAGAAGACCGCCTCGAACATCAGTTCAGCGAACACCGAGATCACGGCAAGTGTCGAGAGCGTGAACAAGGCGATCGTCGCCCTGAACAGGATCGTCGAGGGCGCGGTCTCGGTGACCCATGACATGGGCGAGATCGCCAAGGCCATCGAGGACCAGGCGAACACGAGCAATGCCGTCGTCCAGATCGTCGAGGACGGCAACAACCTGACGAGGTCGAGCCTCGAACAGATCGAAGACCTTGCCGCCCTGGCAGAGGAGACGAGCGCCTCGACCCAGGAGATCAACAGCGCCACTCACGAACTCCATGAACTGGCGGCCGATCTCGAAAAGCAGATGGACAGATTCAAAGTCTGAAGGTGGGGATAGACCGTGGTAAAGACCATCGACGTCGTGGAGTTCGAGATCAGCGGCACCAGGTACGCCCTCGACATCCTCCTGGCACGGGAGATCGTGGAGATGATCCCGATCACCCCGGTGCCCCTCGCGCCCCCCTATATTGCCGGGATCATCAACCTCAGGGGCGAGATCACGAACATCATCAACCTCAACACCCTCCTCCAGCTCCCGGACAGGGTGGAGGTGACGAACAGGAAGATCATCGTCCTCGTCCCCGAGGTCGCGGGAGGATCCAACCTCGGGATCATCGTCGACGACGTCCATTCGGTGATGCAGGTCTCCGAGGACGACGTGGAGACGATGGACGCGGCACTCTGCCACGAAGCATTCGTAAAGGGGATCATCAAGATCGGCGGCGATGGGGGCGACGATATCGAAGAGAAGGGTCTCGTGATCTGGATCGACATGACCAAAGTTCTCAGGAACCTTACCGCCGCGGTCTGAGGCAGACTGCGGCGGGAGATGGTAACCATAAGTGGAACATAACTCAAAATAAGATATATATTTTGAGGATAAGTAAAGAAATTAAACAATTGCCAATATTCAAAATTAAAAAATAATATATATAAGTACACGCAAGTACGTACTCGACACCCCGAACTGATGCGCACACCGGCGAACTGTCGGTTCCAGAGATCGCACCCAATCATTTTCAGCATATCGCGCGTAAGCGGGGCGTAAAAGACCAGAAGGGATCGCAATGTCGGAAATCAAGGAAATTATCGAGATACTGGAATGTGCTTCAGAGGGGGATTTCTCCCGCACCATCGATGAGAAAGATGTCGAAAAGGCCATTAAGCCATTGATAGAGCCCCTCAAGGCATGCCTCATAAAGATGGCGGAGACGGAGAAGAAGAGGGTACATGATGCCCATGACCTCAAGAACTTCAAGGACGCGATCTACCTGAACCCGGCCCCGATGCTCTTCATGGACCCGGCCCTGAACGTCCTCGACCACAATGACGCCTTTGTCGAAATGAGCGGCATCCCGCACGAAACCCTTGTCACCATTAAAATGAGCGACTTCAAGGCCACCATAACAAGGGGAGAAGGGATCAGGGAGTGCATCAGGACGAAGTCCCGCAACTTCGCTGAGGCAACCATCGAACTGCCGACAGGCACCAAGACCATAGACCTCCATAACATCCCCTTCCTGGACGAAGACGGAAAACTCCAGTCTATCCTCCAGGTCTGCATGGACAGGACCGAAGTAGAGGAGGAGAAGAAGGAGGTCGAACAGTTGGTCCGCGACGCAAAAGAGAAGGCAGAATGGTATGAGTCCATCCTGGACAGGATACCCTTCCCGATCTCGGTCACCGACATGAACATGAAGTGGACCTTCATGAACCGAGCCTTCGAGTCCCAGTGGAACAGGGACCGCGTGAAAGACTGCGGCATCTCCTGCCAGGCGACAAAGGGGCCCCTCTGCAACAATAAGGACTGTGGCATCGTGAAACTCCGCCAGAGCGGGAAGGACGAGATCACGACCCTCTTCGAGAAGGACGGCGCAAGTTTCCAGCTCGACATCGCCTACCTGAAGGATGAGAGAGGCGAGAATATCGGCCACATCGAGATCGTCCAGGATATCACCGAGATGAAGCAGCAGGAGAAGAGGGCCCAGGAAGAGGCCCGCCTCCTTGCGGAGAGCGCCGAGGAGATGCGGCAGGCGATGGACACCATGGCCGCCGGCGACCTCACGTCTCTCGTCAAGATCAGGGACGACGACGTACTCAAGGAACTTAAACTGAACTACCGCCAGGCACGGGAGTCGCTGAAGGAGACACTGACGGAGATCACCACGGTCGCACGGCAGGTCGATGACGGGACGAAAGAGACGAGCCGGAGCGCCGAGGACATCGCGAAGGCGATCGAGCAGGTCGCAACGACAAGCCAGAAGTCCGCGGAAGGGTCACGGAAGAGCCTGGAGAACATCGAGGAGATCGCACGGACGTTGTCAGACCTCTCTGCCTCCGTGGAGGAGATCGCGAGCACCTCGCAGGATGTCCTCCAGAAGACCGGCGAAGCGTCCGAACTCGGCGACCAGGCAGAGATCCTGGGCAAGGAGGCCTCAGGGAAGATGCGGGGCGTCGAGGGGATCGCGAGAAAGAGCGTCGAGGAGATCACCCGGCTCAACGAACAGATGCAGGAGATCAGCAAGATCGTGAAGCTCATCAACGATATCTCGAACCAGACCAACCTCCTCGCCCTCAACGCCGCGATCGAGGCGGCACGGGCGGGCGAGCACGGCCGCGGCTTCGCCGTCGTCGCGGGCGAGGTGAGAAACCTTGCAGGCGAGTCGAAGAAGGCGACAAACGATATCGAGAACCTCATCTCCACCATCCAGACCACCACAGACAAGACCGCAGAGAACATGGAGTCGGCCTACAGCGAGATCAATTCCGGGATCTCGAGCGTGGAAAAGGCCATCGAGGCGTTGAACACCATCGCAAAGGCGTCGAAAGAGGCGAACCAGAACATCGGCGAGATCGCGAAGGCCACCGAAGACCAGGCCAGCGCCACCAACCGCGTGATGGAGGCGATGGAGCGGAACAGGGCAGAGATCCAGCAGAACATCAAGGGCATCGAGAACATGGCCGCCCTCACCGAGGAGGTCAGCGCCTCGGCCCAGGAGGTCGGAGGCGGTGCCCAGGAGATGGCCGGCCTCGCCGACAACCTGAAGAAGAGACTCGACAAATTCACCCTCTGAGGGTCAGAACATGGCAGAAACAGTAGACGTGGTGAAATTCGAACTCGGCGGCGAGTATTATGCCCTCGATATCCACCTGGCACGGGAGATCGTGGAGATGATCCCGATCACTCCCGTGCCCAGGGCGCCCTCCCACATCGCCGGCGTCATCAACCTGAGGGGCGAGATCACGAACATCATCGACCTTGCCACCCTCCTCAACGTCCAGACCAGGTCCGAGACAGAGAACAGGAAGATCATCGTCCTCGTTTCGGAAGCGACCGGCGGTTCAAACCTCGGGATCATCGTTGACGATGTCAGCGCCGTGATGCAGGTCACTGAGGCCGACGTGGAGAAGATGGACGCAGGCCTCTGCCGCGAGGCCTATGTGAAAGGGATCATCAAGACACGGGAGAATAAGAACGACGAGACCGAAGCGACCGGCCTTGTGATCTGGATCGACGTGGCAAAGGTCCTTGAAGACCTCACCGGTCTGCACGGGGCCTGAAGGCGCGCAGCAACTCCCTCCTTTTTTTCAGAGATATCTTTTTATAATGGGTGTGTATCCCCCTGGCGGGGGAGACACGATGGACACCTTTGAGGAGAAAGTCCAGGCAATGAAAAATATGGCGCCTGAAGACGTTCAGGCGGCAGTTGAGAAGTTGAAATCGATATGCACCTGCCCGACATGCCCGTCGTACAACCGGTGTGCAAAGGACGGAAAGGAACTCCTCTTCTGCACTACAGGGAAGAGTTTCATGTGCATCAGCGACGAGAAGAGTTGCATCTGCCCGACATGCCCGGTTGCACGGGATATGGGGCTGAAGTACACCTTCTTCTGTACTCGGGGGGCGGAGAAGGCGCAACGGTACGAACACACGGTCTGGGGAACGAAGATGGTCTGAAGGGCCATCTCTGATCCAGACCATTCAAACTATTTTCATGCGCCATGCCGCCGGTCCGGTTCCTCTTTGCCGGAGTGACAGATCGAGGGGCAGTGCGCACACTCTGCCGGGCAGGGCTCGACCCGGATTGAGACATTGGCCCGGGGAAACTCAAGCCCGATGTCGGACTCGATATGTTTCACCAGGTCATAGGCCGTCTCGAGGCTGTCGGCCCGAGAGACGACGAGGTGGAGGTCGATGAAGCGCTCCGAGCCAGCCCGCCTTGTCCTGAGAGCGTGGAAGTCCACCACATCCGAAGAATGGTCACAGATGATCTGCCGGATCCGCTCCTCCTCTTCGGGCGGGAGGGCATGGTCGGTGAGGTCGGAGAAGGCCCGCCGCGTCAGGTCAAAGGCCGCCTTCATGATGATCACCGCGACGCCGAGGGCGAAGACAGCGTCGAGGACGACAAGGCCGGTAAGCCTGATGGCCACAAGCCCGGCAAGCATCGCAAGGGATGTGTACACGTCGGTCCGCAGGTGCCAGGCGTCACTTTCAAGGGCGATCGACTCGGTCTCCTTCGCCGCCCGCATCAGGCGGGCCGAGACATACCAGTTCACGCCGGCCGAGAGGAGCATCACGGCCATACCAAATCCGATGGCGTCCATCGCAAGCTCCTCGTTTCCGGAGATAAGCGTGCCTGCCGCCTCCCTGATGATGAGAGCGGCCGCCACGAAGATGAGGATTGCCTCGATGAGGCCGGAAAAGTCCTCGTATTTCCCGTGGCCGAAACGGTGGCAGGCGTCAGCGGGCTCTGACGCCTTTCTTATGGATAGGAAGGCAATACCCGCGGCCACAAGGTCGATCCCGGAGTGGATCGCCTCGGAGATGATGCCGACCGATCCGATCGCACACCCTACGGCGAGTTTTGTCACCACCAGGAGTGTGTTCGAAACGACCGAGAGGCGTGCGGTCTTCTGCTTCACGACATCCGCAGATTCAGGTTCTCTCCGAATGATATCACCAACAGCATGAGGGCGGATATGCCACCCGTCGATAACTTTTACGATTTGCGCTCAATCGGGATAGGGTTTGTGATCAGATGGCGCGGGCCGTTTCGACGGGGCCGTCACCGTTTCCGGCAGAGGTACTTGTAGACTTCCATAACAAAGACCAGAGAGAGGGCGATTGCAAGCAGGGTGAGCCAGAGAGGGAGGGAGACCGGGGCGACACCGACACCAAGGACGGCCTGCATCGCCGGAACCTGCATCGCAAGAATATGGATGCCTTGCGCCGCCATCACGCCGACGATAAGGAACGGATTCCTCCCGATAGGGATGCGAAAGACAGACCGGCATTCAGAACGGCAGTTGAAGGCATGGGCGTTCTCCATCAGGACCATGAAGAGGAGGAGAACGTTCCGCGCCGCGTCCTCCCCCCACCCGCCGCCGATCAGCCAGGCCCAGAGGAGGAACGCGGTGATGCCGATGTACGAGCCCGAGACAAGGGTCTCCTCGACCATCAGACGGTTGAAGACTCCTTCCCCGGGGAGCCGCGGCCGCCGCCCCATCACGTCGGGCTCGCCGCCCTCGAAGGCGAGGGCGACGTCCTGGATACCGTTTGTCACCAGGTTCAGCCAGAGGAGTTGCACGGCAAGGAGGGGGAGAGGCAGGCCGGCAAGGAGAGCAAGGGTGAAGAGGAGCACCTCGGCGGCCCCGGTGGAGATGAGGAGATAGGTGACCTTCCTGATATTGTCATAGGTCGCCCGACCGCCCTCGACCCCGGCCACGATCGAGGAGAAGGAGTCGTCGGTGATGATGATCGAGGCGGTGTCCTTCGCGAGGTCTGTCCCCGAGCCCATGGCGACACCGATGTTCGCCCGCCTGAGGGCCGGTGCGTCGTTCACGCCGTCGCCGGTCACGGCGACATAGTGCCCGCCCCCCTGGAGCCCTTCCACAATGGCTGACTTCTGGAGGGGGGCGACGCGGGAGAAGACATGCGCCTTTCCAACAAGATCGCGGAATGCCTGACTGTCCGGGGCGCCGGCCCCTGCCAGATCCTTCCCGGTGACGAGGTCGTCTTCAGACGATGCAATCCCGAGGTCACGCGCGATTGCCAAGGCCGTCGCCGGGTGGTCGCCGGTTACCATCACCACCCTGATCCCGGCCTGCCTGCAGGTCTCCACCGCCCCCGCCGCGTCGTGCCTGAGGGGGTCGATGAAGCAGGCGAGGCCGAGAAAGACGAGAGGCGGGAGGTCCCCCTCGTCGAAGGGGAGGTCCACACCGCCCACGATCTCGCCAGAAGCGACGGCGATGACCCGGAAGCCCCGTGCCGCAAGGAGGGCGGCCTCCTCCGCGGCCCCGTGCGGAGGGGCAGGGCAGCGCGGGATCACCACCTCGGGCGCACCCTTCAGGGCGACAAGGATCCTCCCGTCCTCCCGGTAGAACGCGGCCGCATATCTCCGCTCTGGCTCGAAGGGGATCTCGGCCAGGATGGCCTCTTCCCTCCGCACGGTCTCCGGGGAGAGGCCAAGTTTGTAGGCGGCGGCAAGGAATGCCACGTCGATGGCGTCGCCGTAGTGCTCCCAGTCCCCGTCCCGCCGCACGAGAGTTGCCTCGCTGCAGAGGACGGCCGCCCTGACCATCCCCTGCAGCCTGAGATAGTCCGCCTCTGCAGGAGGCGGACCGTCCGCCGCAACGACCCGGCCTTCGCCGCGGTAGCCCTCGCCGAGGACCGTATAGCGTCGTCTGTCAGGGAGGACGATCTGCGTCAGGGTCTGCTCGTTGACCGTGAGCGTCCCTGTCTTGTCGCTGGCGATGCAGGTGCAACTCCCCAGGCCCTCGACCGCCGCCAGGTTCCTGACGACGACGTTGCGCGTCGCAATCCTGCTGACGCCAAGGGAGAGGGCGACGGTGATCGCCACAGGCAGTCCCTCAGGGATCGCGGAGACCGCGAGGGCGACGGCCAGGAAAAAGACCTCGACCGGTTCGATGCCCCGGAGGAGAGCGGCCACGCCGAGGACGGCACTCGCACCGACGACGAGCACCCCGACCCAGCGGGAGAACTGCTCCATCCTGATGAGGAGGGGGGGTTTCGTCATCTCCATCGCGGAGAGAGTCGTTGCGATCTTCCCGACCTCGGTCTGCCTGCCTGTGGCGACGACGACCCCGCTCCCCCGCCCGGATACGACCGTGGACCCGGCATAGGCCATGTTCGCCCGCCCCATCAGGGGGGCGTCAGGGAGCAGGGGATCCGCGACCTTGCCGGCAGGCACCGACTCGCCGGTGAGCAGGGACTCGTCGACAGAGAGGACGTTCTCCCTGAGGACCCTGAGGTCGGCAGGGACGCGGCTGCCCGGTTCGAGGAGGACGATGTCGCCGGGCACGATCTCCTCGGCAGGGACGCCGCTCTCTCTCCCCTCCCGCCGCACCCGCCCTGTGATCCTGAGGAGGACACGGAGGGCCGCCGCACTCTGTTCGGCCTTCCACTCCTGGACCACACCGAGGGCGGCATTGATCAGGATGACCGCAAAGATGAAGAGTGCATCCGTACGGTCGCCGATCAGGAAGGAGACGGTCCCGGCGAGAATGAGAATGAAAATGAGGGGGCTTTTGAACTGGCGGAGGAAGACGGTGAGAAAGGAGGGGGGTGCCCTTTCAGGGAGGGCGTTTTTCCCGTACAGGGCGAGACGTCTGGCCGCTTCCCCGCGGGAGAGACCTTCCGGTGACGACCCTGCTTTCAGGAGCGCCTCAGACTCTGACAGGGCATGCCAGAGAGGGCCACTGTCCGGGATATCGGCCATGCGCGATCAGGCCACCGCTCCGGTATCGACCGGGCGGTATATTCCTCTTGTGGGGGGCACGGGCGTGGCCGCACGAAAATATGTGCAGAAATTTTCATAAAAAATGAAAAAAGTTTCAGAAAAAAGCCCATCCATCGAATAAAGACGAAGGGCTTATCGTATCCTCTTCACCAATAACGAATTTGATGCTCGATCGATTCAGGGGCTGCATGCTCGGGGCGGCCGTCGGGGACGCCCTCGGCATGCCTGGCGAGAGTTCGCCGATGAACCTCTCGCACCTGTACAGGGGGTACAGAAAGGCGTGGCGGTGGCACCCGAATGCCCGCCTTGAGCCGGGCCAGTACACCGACGACACCCAGATCATGCTCCTCGTCGCCTCCCTCCTTGCCTCGGGAGAGTACTCTGAGGAGAGGTACGCCCGCGACCTCGCCCGCCTCTGCTCAGAGAGCGACCTCCGCTTCCCTGACGGGTCGGTGATGGCCGCCTGCGAGCACCTGGTCACGCAGGGGCCGGGAATGACAGGCGTCAACTCGGACACGGCCGGGTGCATCCCCCTTGCCGTCCCCTTCGCCCTGCGGTACGGCGACCAGGTCGAGCGTTCAGGCCGCCTCGCGAAGGCCTGTTCCGTCACCCACACCCACCCTGCCGCCCTGGCGGGTGCGGTCACCGTCGCCTGCCTCCTCTCCGCCACCGTGTACGGCGCCCGCGACCCCGTCTCCCTCGCCCTGAAGACGGCGGCGGCCGAGGACACCGAACTCGGCATCCGCATCAGACGGGCAGTCGCCCTCCAGGAGGAGGGGATCAGCCTTGAAGCGGCATTGCCCGCCATCGGCAACGACGTCTCCGTCTACCAGACTGTCCCGATCGCATTCTTCCTGATGGGCCGGTACGACGCCCCGGAAAACCTCCTCTATGTCGCCGCCAATGTCGGCGGCAACACCGACACCATCGCCTTCATCTGCGGGGCGTACGCGGGGGCGAGGTACGGGGCCGCCGCACTGCCCGCCGACCTCCTTGCCGGCCTGGAGAACAGAGATCTGATCGACGGACTTGCGAGGGCGCTCTTCGACGCCACGGCACACACATGATCCGTCCGTAACGGCGTTTCCTCCCCATCCCCGGAGGGGCGCGGCCCGACAATTCCAAACCATTAAGTTTTTTCTCCGGTATAATCTCCTGTATGGATGTCGCTATCGTTGGGGCGTCAGGCTACGCCGGCGGAGAACTGATCCGCCTTCTCCAGAGCCATTCTTCTGCCCGGGTGACGGTCGCCACCTCGAGGGCGCTGGAAGGGCGACCGGTCGCGGACCAGCACCCGCACCTGCGGGGCTACACCGATCTCCCCTTCACCAACCCGAAGGCCGGGGATATTGATGCCGATTTTGTCTTTCTTGCCGTGCCGCACACCGCGGCGATGAACTTCGCGGGAACACTCCTTGAGCGTGGGATCAGGACAGTCGACCTCTCGGCGGACTACAGGCTGCCGAAGGACGTCTACGAGAGGGTCTACGGGGTCACTCACACCGCCTATTTCAAGGCGCCGTACGGTATCCCGGAGCTCCACAGAGACGAGGTGAAAGGGGCAAAGTTCGTCTCGAACCCGGGGTGCTTCCCGACGGGTGCGACCCTTGCGGCGGCACCCCTGGCGAAGTACGCAAAATACGTCATCTACGACTCGAAGACCGGGGTCTCGGGCGCCGGCGACAACCCCTCGGCGACGACCCACTACCCGAATGTGGCCGACGGCGTGAACGCGTACAAGTGGACGAGCCACCGCCACCTTGCCGAGATGAAGCAGGAACTTTCCCGTCTCGGATCGCCTGCCCACTGCTTCTTCACCCCGCACCTGGTGCCGGTGAACAGGGGGATCCTGACGACGGCGCATATCATCCTGGACGAACCGATGGCCCAGGACAAGGTGGAGGCCCTGTACAGGAATTTCTACGCGGGCGAACACTTCGTCCGCCTCCAGAAGCCGACCCTGCCGGCCGTGCGCGGCAGCAACTTCTGCGACATCGGGATGGAGAGCGAGGGCGAACGCGTCGTCGTCGTCTCCGCTATCGACAATCTGGTCAAGGGCGCGGCAGGTCAGGCGATCCAGAACATGAACATCATGTGCGGCTACGCCGAGGACGACGGCCTGAAGGCTCCGGCGTGCCTGCCCTGACGGAGGAAAAAGAATGAAAGTACGCGAGATCATGACGCCCGACCCGGTGACGATCCAGGTCGGAGACACGGTCAGGCATGCGGCCTCCCTCCTGCGGAGGCACGACATCAGCGGCCTGCCTGTGCTGGACGGGAACGAACTGGTCGGGATGGTCACGGAGGCCGACATCCTCTCCCTCCTGAAGACCGGCGGCGTCTCCGAAGACCTCTGGCTCCCGTCGCCCTTCGAGTTCATCGAGGTGCCGATCAGGGAAATGATCAATATGGAAAAGACGAAGGCGGCCCTCTCGGACGTCGGGAAAACGCCAGTCCGCCAGGTGATGTCGATGCCCGCGATCGCCATCGCCCCTGAAGACGATATCGAGAAGGCAGCGGCCGTGATGCTGAAGGAGGGCATCTCCCGCCTGCCTGTCGTGGAGAAGAAGAGGCTGGTCGGGATTGTCGCCCGGCGCGACATCGTGCAGGGGCTTGGCGCCTCATATGAGATCAAGGAGGAATAAGAAGCATGAAGAGTATCTGTGCGGTTCAGGGCGTCGAAGCCTGGGGGATCAAGGAAGGGAAGTACGGGCTTGCGGTGATCCGGGCGATCGGCACCGCGGCGGCGACTTTCACCTCCAACCGGGTGTGTGCGGCCCCGGTCCAGTTGATGCGAGAGAGGATCGCGGCCGGGAAACTCGACGCGATCGTCGTCAATTCAGGATGTGCGAATGCCTACACTGGAAAGAGGGGGTATGAGGACGCCGTGAAGATGGCCGGGACCGCGGCCGCGGCCCTCGGCCTCCCGGAGGACAGGGTCGGCGTGGCGAGCACCGGTGTGATCGGGCGTTATCTCGACCTCGAACGGATAGACAGACAGTGCCGCGAGGTCGCCCCGCACCTCGTCTCGTCGGCAGAGGCCGAAGTGGCGGCGGCGCGGGCGATCATGACGACGGACCTGATCGAGAAGCACGCCCTCGTCCGGGGAGACGGCTTCACCGTCGCGGGCATCTGCAAGGGAAGCGGGATGATCGCCCCGAACATGGGGACGATGCTCGCCTTCATCTACACGGACGCGGCGATCGGGGCGGCGGAACTGCAGGAGTCAATCCGCTCCGCGGTGCGCCGGAGTTTCAACCGCGTCGTCGTGGACGGGGACGAGAGCACGAACGACTGCGCCTTCGTGACCGCAACCGGTCTCGCCGGTCCGGTGGACAGGAAGGCCTTCGATGCGGCCCTGGAGGCCTGCTGCATCTCTCTTGCGAAGCAGATCGCCGCGGACGGCGAAGGGGCGACGAAGATGCTCGAAGTGCGGGTCACTGGCGCACCCGACGAGGCGGCGGCCGAACAGGTGGCGCGGACCGTCGTCGCCTCCCCCCTCGTCAAGACCGCGGTCTACGGCGAGGACCCGAACTGGGGCCGCGTCGTCGCCGCGGCCGGCAGGGCGGGTGTCATCTTCGACCCCGACGCCATCTCCCTCACCATCGGCGAGGGCGCGGAGGAGACGCCCCTCGTCAAGGATGGGGTGATCGTCTCCGACCTGGTCAGGGCAAAGGCGGCGATGCACGGGAAGAGGGTCGTCTTCTCCCTGGACCTTGCCGCGGGCGCGGGTGCGGCCGCCGCATGGGGCTGCGACCTCACCGAGAAATACGTCGAGATCAACGGGAAGTACACCACATGAGGCGCGAAGAGGTCCTGATGGAGGCGCTGCCCTATATCCAGCACTTCCACGGCAAGACGATCGTGATCAAGCTCGGCGGCCATGCGATGGTCGATCAGGAGATGCTCGAAAACGCGATCAGGGACATCGTCCTCCTCCACTATGTGGGGATGCGGGTCGTCGTCGTCCATGGCGGCGGCCCGGAGATCACCGAGAAGATGAAGGCCCTCGGCAAGGAGCCGCAGTTCGTCGGCGGCCTGCGGATCACCGACGCCGAGACCCTGGAGATCGCCCAGATGGTGCTGGTCGGCAAGATAAACGACGGCATCGTCTCGGTCCTGGCGCGGTGCGGCGCACAGGGGGTCGGCATCTCGGGGAACGACGGCAATGTCATCATCGCGAAGAAGATCGCCAACCAGAAGGTGAAGGTGGGCGAGGAGGAGCAGGAGGTCGACCTCGGATACGTGGGCGAGATCGAGAAGATCAACCCGGAGCTGATCACCACCCTCCTCGCGAACGGCTATATCACGGTCATCGCCCCGATCGCGATCGACAGGGCCGGCCGGAGCCTCAACATCAACGCGGACACGGCGGCCGGCGAGATCGCCATCGCTCTCAACGCTTTCAAGCTCATCAACCTCACCGACGTCGACGGCGTGATGGACAGGGAGAGAACCCAGGTCTACCGCCATCTCAGGGCGATCGAGACAGAGGATCTGATGACGGACGGCACGATCGCGGGCGGCATGATCCCGAAGATCGACTCCTGCGTCAGGGCGGTGAAAGGGGGCGTTTCTTTCGCCCATGTGGTGAACGGCAACAAGCCCCACACCATCCTCCTCGAACTCTTCACCGATGCCGGCGTCGGCACGATGATCACCGAGTGAGAGGGGAGATACTCTTTTTTTGAACTCGCGGACGCTCGTCCCCCGAAATTAAGATTGACCTCGGGAAGACAGAACAGGAGATCTGAGGGGAGAGATTGCCATATCCCTGCCTATCCTAACGCGGGGGGACCGGGGGGACGACCGTAGGGAGTTGAGAAAACCGAAGGTTTTCGAGCGGCAGCCCCCCGGACAGGTCACCGATCTCCTGCCTCTCCCACAGAAAATCCTCCAGATCCAAAAAAGAGAGAACCGGATCCTCACCGCCCCTTCACCGCGGCCATAAACCTGTCCCTGATCTCCGCGGGGGAGAGGGGGATATTGGGGACGTCCGCGTTGCCCGGCCTGATCAGCACCCTGACGAAGGCGGGGCCGGGCGAGGGGTCGTCGAGGGCCGACGCGATTGCCCCCTCGTCGGCGACGGTGCAGGTCCGGGGGAATCCGGCGGCGATCGCCGCGACTTCGAGGTCGGCGCCGGTGCAGGCGCAGGTGGGCTGGTTGCCCGTGGAGCCAAAGGCGCCGTTGTCCAGGCAGACGACGGCGAGGTTTTTCGGGGCGCTCGCCGCGATGACCGGGAGGATCGAACTGCCGAGGAGGCTGCCGTCGCCGTCGATGACGACGACCCGCCTCTCTGTCGAGAGGGCGAGGCCGAGGCCGATAGCCGAGGCCTGCGTGTAGGAACCGAGCATGTAGAAGGTGAGCGGGCGGTCGCCCGCGGCATAGAGCTCCTTGCTCGGCACACCGATGTTGCAGACGACGGCGGCGTCTCCGAGGTGGGGGACGATCGCCCGGATCGCCCCGAACCTCTCCGTCACCGGCGCGGGGAGAGGACGCTCCCCGAGGATGCAGGGGCGGCAGGGGCGCGGCGGCAGGTCGCGGCAGACCTCGCACTTCCCTCCCTCCCAGACCTTCGGCGAGATGAGAGCGACGTGCGGGCGGGAGTGGAGGAAGGCGTCGTCGATCACCTCGCCGATCTTCCCGATCTCCCCGGCGTCCTGGACGACGGTGTACGGGATGCCCGAAGCCTCGAGGATCGCGGGGAGGCGGGTGTTGAAGGGGATCTGGGCCGGGATCTTCTCCCTGTACACCCCCCGCCAGCTCGCGAGTATCGGGAGGGGCAGACCGAAGGTGACGGTGAGGGAGAGGATCGCGTTGAGCATGTTCCCGAGGCCCGAACTCTGGATCACGACCACGGGCCTCTTCCCGGCAAGCACCGCCCCGGCAGAGACGCCGACGCCGTCCTCCTCCCGCATCAGCCCGACAGTCTGGAAACGCTCTGTGAGGAGGAAGCAGAGGTCGCCGGCGCGGTCGCAGGGGAGGGAGGCGACAAGGTCGATCCCCTTTTCGGCAAGGAGGTCGGCGATGATCTCTTCATGCACGGTTTCTCACCTGTCCGAGAACCCTCGCCCCGAGGACAGCCGCGTCCACGTCGGGAGCGACCCTGAACGCGGGTTCGATCCTGTAGCGCTCATGCTCCTCTGCGACACGCCGGTACCCGCCGCCGGTGATATTGAGGAGGACAGTGTCGGTGCGCCCGATCTCCCCCGACTCCACCGCCTGCCTGAGGGCGGCCACCGCCACCGCGGCCGCCGGGTCGAGGTCGATCCCCTCGGCATCGGCAAAGTGCCGCCCTGCATCCTCCGCATCCCTGTTCTCCACCGAATACATCGATCCTCCTGTCGCGGTGAGGGCGTCGAAGACGCCCCCGCCGACACCATAAGGCGGACCTCTATTGGTCAGCACATCAGAATAAACCGCCGCGATTGACGCCCGTGCGTCGGGCATGTCCTCTTCAGGCAGGATCTCGCGCCGGCCGGCCAGCCACGCCCTGACCATCGGGACAAAGGGGGCGTTCTGGGCGAGGTGCAGACGCGGCAGACGGTCCCCGAACCTGCCGTCGCCGATAAGCCGCATCGACGCCTCCCAGGCGGCGATACCCCCGGTCCCACTCCCGACAGCCTGGACATAGTGGTCGGGGACCCGGCCGAGGGTGACCGCGGCGTCGAGCATCACCGTGCCCATGCCGTCCCTCCGGGCGACGTTCTTTGCCCCGCCCTCAGGGATCAACCCCTGGACCGAGCAGAGGCCGTTCGCCACCGCGATGGCGTCGGCATAGTCGCCGTCCACCGTGACCAGGCAGACCCTATCGGTCTCCACCGTCGTCCAGAGGCGGGAGGCGGCCGTCTCCGGCACCACGACGACGACCGGCATCCCGGTCAGGGCCGCGGTCTGGCAGAAGGCGCGGCCGGTGTTCCCCGCGGAGGCGACGACGAGAGTCCGGCCGCGGGCCGTCTCCCGCACCCGCACCAGCGTCGGGAGGGCTTCGAGTTCCTTGAAGGAGCAGGTGAGGACCCTCCCCCCCTTCTCGGGCCAGTAACCGGAAAAACCGATCCAGAGATCCCTGAGGCCAAGATCTCGGGCAAGAGCGGTGGAGCGGAAGGTGACCGGGCCCGCGGCGGCCTTGATCGTCCCCTCGACCGGGAGCCAGTCGGCGAACCTGAAGACGCCGGGTTCGTCCCTGAGGTCGAGGGTTTTTTTCCGGTATACGGTGCGGATGAGGGCCCTGCAACCCGAGGGGCAGGAGAGTGTGTAGTGGTCCTCGACAGTTTCCCCACAGTCGGGGCAAAGAAGTGTGTACGGTCGCATCATTGTCACCTCACCGGGAACCCCCGGCCAAGGATCCTCTGGCGTAGGTCCTCGCAGAGGGCCTCGGCACGGTTCCGGTCGGACTGGCGGAGGGTGATAGGCACCCGCCTGCCGCCGACGGTGATGGTCCCGAGGGCCCCGGAGACGGCGCCGCCCCGGCACGAGGCCGCACACGCCCCGCAGGAGACGCAGAGCGCCGTGTCTATCCCTTTCCCTGTCGCAAAGGCCCCGGTCGGGCAGAGGCCGCCGGCCACGCAGGGCTCGCAGAAGAGGCAGGAAGTCGGGTCGTACGTGACCCGCCGATCGGTGCCCTGCCAGACGTTCCCGTAGGTCGCCGCGGCAAAGGGCCGGCGGTCGCTGATGTCGGCCACAGGCAGGGCGATCGCCTCGTCCAGGACGGAGAGGGCGGAGAGGCCCGCGTCGTCCAGGACGGGGATCGCGGCGGCGATGCTCGTGATGCACTCCGGCCCTGCCGAGGTGACGAAACCGCCGCAGTAACGGGGGTTCATCTCACTGATATCGGCGAAGGCCATGATGTTCGGCTTTTCCGGCGTGCTCCGCGTCCCCTCGCCCATCACGAAACCGGGCGCCCCGTTCACGAGCACCCGCGTCCCGGCCCTGATGAACCTGAGGGATGGGTCGTTCTCGATCGGGTTGATCTCCCCGCAGCCGCTGACCGAGGCCTCGGCACACGGCCCCCGCATGCCCGCGGCCGAGAAGATCGTCCTGACCTCGGAGGGTTCGCGGTTCACGTAGGCGGTGTAGTTCTTGAAGGCGCTCCTGGTCGTGAGGAGGCGGGCGACGGTGCAGTCCTCGATCGTGACCGTGCGCGAGATCTCCCTGCCCCCCGCGGCGACCAGGACATCGACGTCCTTCCCTGCCGCAAGGTCGGCGATGAGGTGGCCGCCGCCGTACCTCTGCCCGCTGTGGGAGGTGCCGTAGACGACCATGTCCACGAGGCCGAGGCGCTCGTTCGGGCAGGGACCGGGGAAGGCCGGGACACCGTTCAGGCTGACGGTGTCGGCCCGGAAAAAGGTGCCCGGTTGGGCCACCGGCACGGAGAGGACGGCCGCCGTCCCTGACATCACGCCGCAGGTCCCGCAGGTGACGACGTCGACGTCTTCGGGGGTCAGCCTCTCCCCTTCCCGTATCCGCCTCTTCAGTTCGGCCGCGGTCAGGACGACGGCGCTGCCGTCCCTGATCCGTTCCTCGATTCCTGCGATGGTCTTCATATGATGACGTCCTCCACCCGTACGTGCAGCCCCTCTGGGCGCTCCACTATCATATTGGTAACCCCGGTGTGGGCGAGGGCCATCATGCAGAAGCCCGGGAGGAAACGCTGGCGTTTCCCGAAGACCGGCGGGTGGGCGACAGGCCGGGCGAGGCCCTCGAAGCCGATCATGTGGTAGGCCCGCACGTCATGGTACTCCCGGCCGCGGGAGAACTCCGGACCGACGACATGGCCGGTGATGAGGCCTGTGACGGGGTCGGCCTCGATCACCCTGATCACGTGCTGGACAGGGCACCCCGCGCCCATCGGGCGGCCGACGACGATCTCGCCCTCCCTGATCCCCCATCTCTCCACGAGGTCTGGCCTGAAGGGGAGGACGATCTTCCGGGCCGTGGGTTCGCCGGGCAGGGGGTCGATGACGAAGTCGTAGGCATTGCCGACGATGTCACGCCCCGTATAGACCGCGTCGGGGGCGGCGACGCAGGCCTCGCCCTCCGAGAAGGGGCAGTCGGAGACGGAACGCTCCCCTGCGGCGACCATCTCCATGAACGCGGCGCAGGTCCGTGCCCCGCAGAGGCCGCAGTTCTTTCCGGGAGGCTGCCAGCCCATCTACTCACCCCGGAAGAGGGTGCCGGCGTCCCCGAGTCTCCGGACGACCCCGAAGTGGTGCTGCCAGCCGATCTCCTTCTTGCCGACACAGACTGTGCAGACACCGAGGGGCGGCACGCCGCGGAGTTCGATGGTGGCGGGGTCCGTCACCTCGTCGGCCTCTGCGATCCTCTGGAGGAGATAACGCATGCCCGTCCCCTGCACCGCGTTCGTCTCGACGATCTCGATCTCTGGCGCCACCTCCCTGATCCCCTCCCTGAAGACCTCCTTCTCGGCCTGGGAGACCAGGTCGATCCTGGTGACGACGGCCACGTCCGCGAGGCCGATCATCGGCCCCATCTTCAGGGGGGCGTGGATGCCCGAGACGGCGCTGAGGACGACGACGCCGAGGGCCTGGGTGACGTACGGCGAGCAGCGGAGGCAGAGCCCAGCGGACTCCACGATGAGGAGGGAGGCCTTCTCGGCCTCTGCCCAGCGCAGGGCGTCGGCCATCACCATGATGCCGGCATGGTCCGGGCAGAGGTCGCCCGAGTAGACCTTCCGTGCCGGGATGCCGAACTCGGCCGCGAGTTCCTCGTCCTCGAAGGCCCTGACCACGTCGATCTTGAGGTAGGCCGCCTTCTCCCCGGGCCCGAGGCTCCTGAGGACCTGGCGGACGACCGCGGTCTTGCCCGCCGACGGCGGTCCTGCGATGACGAGGAGTTTCATAGGGCGTGCACCGAGTCGGAGGTGAGGGCCGCGTGCACGTCTTCGGAGAGGAAGGCCGCAGGCAGGCCACCCGTGATCGCCTCGCCGGCGCGGATCCGTTCCCTGAGACGGCAGAGGATGCCGTCCATCTTCTTCACCGCGGAGAGGGCCTCGTCTTCGCGGCCTGTCCGCTCGATGACCCTGACGACCGTGCCGTTCCGCATCACGATCCGGCGGTCACACATCAGGGCGACGAGGGGGTCGTGGGTGACGAAGACCACGGCCTTCCGGTAGGTGCGGAGGACCTCGATCACCCGGTCCTTGAAGATCCCGGCATTCTCGACCTCGTCCAGGATGATCACGGGCGTGCTCCCGACGAGGATCGCGTCCGCCACCATCAGGGATCTGGTCTGCCCGCCCGAGAGGGAGGTCATCCGCGCCCCGGGCACGATCTTCTCGCCGGTGAACTCGTTTGCAAGGGCGATCGTCTCAGTGATGATGCCGTCGCGCCCGATCCTCCGCGACCTGACATGCATCTCCAGAAACTCCCTGACCTGAAGATCGGCGAGGCATTTCGTGTTCTGGGTGATGAGCGCGACCGGTTTTTTCGCCGGGTCACGGACATAGTCGTCGGGCGGCGCCGCCCCATTGACCAGGACAGTCCGTCCGGTGACCGTGTCGTTCCGGGCAAAGACCTCGATGTCGTTGATGAAGGCGCTCTTTCCTGACCCGGTCGGGCCGACGATGGCGAGGGTCTCGCCCGGTCTGATGACGATCCGGTCGAAGTGCTCGGTCTCGCCGTTCTTGTCCCTTCCGGGGAGGACGGTGATCTCGGTGACCTGCGGGTCCATGCAGGGCGTCATGCAGGAGATCAGATAATGCTATCCATAGGGCACAAACAATCCTGACACATGTGCAAAAAAGTACAAAAAAAGAGACACTACGACAACAAAACTGTGCATCAAGGGAGTGGAGACCGGGCAGGGGTGGCCCATTGGAGAGGGCAGGCCCCCCCTGTGGACAGGTGTCCGGAGGGGGGCCGGGTGAGGCGGCCCCTCAATGGTCGAAGTGGAGGAAGGCCCGGCACCGCCCTCCCTCCTCTGCGCTCCAGGCCCTGTCGGCGTACTGCCCTGCCATGTACCAGGCGAATGCGGCAAAACCGAGGTCGTCTTCGAGCATCTCCTCCTCCGTGGGGCGGGAGGCAGGGAAGGCCAGCGCCTGCCCGGTATAGCCGACCGCAAGGTCGAGGTTCAATTCGTCGAAGGAGGCCGAGACCTCGACAGGGCCGTCGGTGAGGGACCCCATCGTGCCCTCCGCGACCTCGGTGGCCGCGGCGGCGGCGCGGACGATCACCTCCTCGCGGGCGCCCCACTCCTCCCCTTTGCGCCGGAGGAAGGCCTCGATCTCCCTGGACGCGGCTGCACCCGGTTCGATCACGATGCTCTCCTCCTGCCTGATGCCGAGCCTGAGGGCGAGGTTGAGCACGATGGCGGTGATGGTCGCCAGGGTGATCGAAGAGGCGAAGACGGGTTCGAAGATGGGGGGGACGTCCTCGAAGACGTACGGGACAAACTGGACAGAGAGGCCGAAGACCAGGGAGAGGCCGATGACCAGCACCTTCCGCGTGTCCATCATCCTGGAGAGCATCGTCGTGATCCCCACCATGATCAGGAAGGCGCAGATGTAGACGACGACCGCACCGATGACATAGATCGGCACCAGGGAGAAGGCGGTCGTCGCCTTCGGGACGAAGGCGCAGACGACGAGCGCCCCGCCGAAGAGGAAACCAATGTACCTGCTCGTGATCCGGGAGGCGACCGAGATGCCGAGTTCGGACGACGCGGTGGAGACGCCCGGGGAACCGATCACACCGGCAAAGACGTTCGTGAGCCCCATCGTGAAGACGCCGTCCCTGATATTCTCCATGTCGGGCCTGACCCAGGCGGCGTCATTCACCCGCTGCCCGATCGTCACGTTGGTGATCGTCTGGATCGTCGTCGCGATCACGGCGATGAAAAATATCGGGAGCAGACGGAGGTCGAAAGACCAGAAGAAGTACGAGAGGTCAGGGGCCTGGAGGAGGGGGGCCGCCACCACCTGCTCGAGAGCGTCGGCCGGGTACAGGCCGAGGAGATAACTCGCGCCAAGGCCGACGGCAAGGGCGGTGATGATCGCGTTCGCCTCATACTTCTCGCCGAACCTGGGCGAGACGACGAGGACCGCAAGGGTGAGGACGGCCACGCCGACACCGGCGGGGACGACCCCGGCGGCGCCTATCCCGCCTGTCATGCCGAGAAAACTCTGGATGCCGAAGGGGATGAGGGAGAAGCCGAGGACGGTGATGACCATGCCCATCACCTCGGGCGGGAAGAGGACGCGCAGTTCCCTGACGACGCGGGAGAGGCCCATCTGGAGAAGGCCGGCGACGGCGGTCATGCCGAACGCGAGGGCGAGGCCGCCTGCCTGGGCGGCATGGAGGGTCGCCACCAGGAAGGACTCGTCGCAGGCATTCGGCATCAGGTAGCCGCAGCCGATGCCGCGCCCGCGGAGGGCCTGGAGGGCGGTGCCTACCCCTTCGGCAATGAGAAGGGAGGAGAGGAGGGCCGCCGTCATTGCGGGCGGACCCCCGACGGCCGCGACGATGATGATCGGGATCATCAGGGAGAGGGCGACGTGCTGGACGACGAACTGGAGGGTGAAGGGCACCGCCACAGACGCGGGCGGGCGTTCGTCAACGCTGTACACGAGGTCTTCAGGTCGCCTGCTCATGGTCCCCTCCCTGTGCTGTCATCTTCATCTCCTGTCTCCTAGTGGTCGAAGTGCAGGTGGAGCGTGCACCTGCACGAAAGGTCGCTCGCATCGGCCATGCCTCCGGCACCGGTCGTCAATCGCCCGCCCTCACCTGACCGCCGCGTCAGGTACGAGACGAAGACCTCCAGGTTGAACTCGTCGAAACGCATGATCACCCGCACCGGCGCCTCGGTCACTCCCTGGGCCTCGATGTCCCTGATACAGGCCTGCACTGCCTTTACCGCCCGGGAAAAGACCTCCTTGCGTGCCCCCCAGGCCCTGGCCGGCCCCATCATCGCCGCATTCACGTCGGCAGGCGATCCCGCCGCAGGGTCGTGGAAGAACTCGACGGTGTCCTTCACACCCACCTGATACAGGGCATTGAGGAGGATCGCAAGGAGGGCGGCGACGGTGAGGGATGTGCCGAAGGCCGGGGAGAAGAGGTCGCTCATGCCCGCGATCTTCTCCGAGACCAGGTCGATCCCGACGCCGATCGCCAGGGGGACGCCGATGACCAGGGACCGCCGGGAGTCGAGCATGCGGGAGGAGATGATCGCAAGACCCGAGACGATGATGAAGGAGACTGCAAAGAGGGAGACGGCGGCAAGAACGGATGCGGGCACGGAGGTCAGAGCCCTGATAAGCAGGGGTGAACACCCGGCGAGGATGAGGAGGATGCCGGCAGCGATACCGATGATCCGGGAGAAGGCGCCGTTCGCGATAGAGACCCCGACGGCCGCGGGCGACGCACCGACGCCGGCGCCGCCGATCAGGCCGGAAAAGGCGGTGGCAAGGCCGGTGACGAGGACGCCCTTCTCGATGTTCCCGAAGTCCGGCCTCTGCCATGCCTGGTTGGTGCTCACCTGGCAGAGGGTGAAGGTGCCGAGGTCGTTGAAGACGGTGCAGAAACCGGCGACAAGGAAAGGTACGAGGAGGGCGGCGTCGAAGGACCAGCCGATCTTCAGGGGGTCGGGGAGGGCGAAGAGAGGGGCGGCGGCGATCCCGGCGATCTCGGCAGGGCCGAAGGCGCCGGTGGCGACGGCGATGAGCCAGCCCGCGCAGATGCCGAGCATGATCCCGGCGGTCCTGACCGCCCCGCGGCCATAGACGTAGACCACGACGAGGAAGCCGAGGAGGAGGATGCTTGTGACGGCCGAGGCGATGTCGGTGCCCGGACCTGAGCCGTACTTCCCCATGAACGCGGGCATGATGTGGCTGATGAGCATGATGCCGAGCATGAGGAGGATCATGCCGGCGATCTCGACAGGGAAGTACTTCCTGAGGCGGGAGATGTAGCGTGAGAATCCGGCCTGGGCGAGGCCGGTCACCGTCGTCATGCCGAGGAGGAGGGAGAGGCCGCCGGTCTTGACGGCGAGGACCATCGGCCCGAGGTATGCGGCCGAAAGGGTGTACGGCGCAAGGTATTGGACGCCGAAGCCCCGGTACCCGACGGCATTCACGACCGTCGCCGCACCGGAGGCGATCGCGATGCCGCCGATGAGGACGAGGAGGTCGTCGTCGCCGATGCCGGCGGCTCCGGCCAGGGCAGCGATGACCTGGAGGCTGATCACGAAGAGGAAGAGGTGCTGGACGGCGAGCACCAGCGTGACCGACCATGGCGGACGGTCGTCCGGCCTGTACACCATGCCCGGCAATTTCACGATAAATAGTGGAGATTCTGCGGAAAAAAACCTGTGGTTTTCGCTTTGTAGAATCGCTCATAAAACGAAGTTTCAGGCGGTTCTTTGAAAACCACCTCAGAGGTTTCGATCGTATGCCGCCGGCCTGAGGAGGGGCATCAGCCTGGCGATGTGGTAGCCGCAGATGACGGAGATCCTCTCGCCGAAGGCGGCGTCGAGGGCGGGATCGCCGGTGTCGACGAAGAGGGCCGGTGTTGCGGCGAGTTTGCCGGGCGTGGCGACGACGATAAGGTTCTCCGGCCCCGCGGCACTGAGCACCGCGGGGGTGATCGGCCCGGTGCCCCGGCCGATGACCGCCCCCTGCGCCCCGATCGGGCTGACGATGATCCTGCACCGGCCGGCACTCTCGATCTGCGCGAGGATGGTCGCCTCGTCGGCGTCGAGGACGGCGACCTTCCCGTCCACGACCACGTCAACGCCGAGGAGGGTCGCCTCGGTCCCTGCTGCCCGTGCGATCGCGGCCGTGGTGCCCCCGGCCCCGAGGACCACGCACCCTCCCGCCCGGATCAGGTCGGCCATGAAGCGGGCGATGCCGTCGAGGGCGGCGGCCTCGTCCCCGAAAGAGGCCTCCTTCCCGCACTGCACCCGGCCGGGGAGGAAGGGGATCCTGGCCGTCGCGTAGAGGCGGGCCCGCAGGTCGCCCTGCCTGTACGCCTCCTCGTCGATGTCCATCACCTCGGCCTCGCGGAGGGCATAATCTCCGGCAAGGACCTCGCCCACCGCGGCGGGACGGACCGCAAAGACGCCCGAGTACATCTTCACGCCCGCGGGGATGCCGAGGATGGGGGTCTCCCCCGCGGCCGCCGCGACGTCCCGCGCGGTGCCGTCGCCGCCGCAGAAGAGGAGGAGGTCGGCCCCGGCGTCGATGCAGGCCCTGACCGCGGTGCGGGTGTCGTCGGCCGTCGTCTCCCGGCCCCCGGCGGTATGGACGACCTCGTACTCCCTGATGCCCGCGGCGTCCAGGGCGTCGGCCCCCATCGCACCGGCAGAGGTGAGGAAGCGGAGGGGGAGGCCGCGGAGAGAGAGGAGGGCCTCGACGGCACGCTCATGCGCCCGCGGCAGCGCACCCCGCCGCCGCGCCTCGTCCGCCGTCCCGTCCGTCCCCTTCAGGCCGACCGTGCCGCCGAGACCGGCGAGGGGGTTGATCACAAGGCCGATCGTCGTCATGGAGATGCAGAGTATGCCGCCGGAGAGGGAAAAAGATGTATGAGAGGGAGGGAAGGGTCGAGCATGAAGGCGCCAAATGGAGAGGGGAGAAACCGGGAGAGGATGTCTGACATCGGTTTCCGCATCATGTCTGCCCTCTTCAGGATCCAGGACCTGGTCTGGCCCCCCGATCGCCTCCTCGACCGGATCGGGATCAGGGAGGGGATGGTCGTGGTGGACTATGGCTGCGGCCCGGGCAGGTATATCGCGGGGGCGTCCGGGCGGGTCGGCAGGACAGGCCGCCTCTATGCCGTCGACATCCATGACCTGGCGATCGAGGCGGTGAAAAGGCGGGTCAGGGAGGAAAATCTTGCCAATGTCGTTCCTGTCCTCGCACGCGGCTACGACTCGGGCCTCCCTGCCGGGACCGCAGACCTCGTCTATGCCCTCGATATGTTCCACATGATCGAAGATCCGTCCGCCTTCCTCGGAGAACTCCAGAGGATCATAAAACCCGACGGGGTGCTCGTGATCGACGACGGCCACCAGCCGCGCACGACGACCCTGAAAAAGATCCGTGCCTCGGGCCTGTGGGAGGTCGCGGAGGAGACCGCGGCATTTCTGCGGTGCCGCCCAAAAAAATGAGATAAATGGCGCGGGTGCCGCCTTTCCCAAAAACAGAGAGAGGGTCAAGCCCCTTCCCTGACGGCCCCACACAGTCCGGCGACGAAACTCTTCAGTTCGGCGCACATCACATCACTGTCCCCCGGATGTCGCTCGACGATCTCCACGATCGCGCTGCCGGCGATCACGCCGTCAGCCCCCGCGGCCGCGAGCGCCCTGACCTGGGCGGGGCCGGCGATCCCGAAGCCCACGGCGATCGGGAGGGAGGTGCGTGACCGCAACGCGGCGATCCTCTCCTCCATGCCGGGCGGGAGGCCCGCCCTCGCGCCGGTGACGCCCTGCACAGAGATGAGATAGAGGAAACCCCCGGCATGGTCGATGATGCGGTCCAGCCGCTCGTCAGGGGTGTTCGGGGCCACGAGAAAGATCTGGTCGAGGCCGTGCCGCCATGCCGCGGCGACGGCCTCCCCCGACTCCTCGGGCGGCATGTCTGGTATGATCACCCCGTCGGCCCCGGCCGCGGCCGCCTCCCCGTAGAAACGATCGATACCGCGGACATAGACGATGTTGTACGCCGTCATCAGGACGATTGGAACCTCTGTCGCCTCCCTCACGGCCCGCACCAGATCGAAGATCCGGGCCGGCGTCGTCCCGGCCGCAAGGGCCCGAGCGTTCGCTCGCCGGATCGTCGGGCCATCGGCGATGGGGTCGGTGAAGGGAACGCCGATCTCGACGATGTCCGCCCCGGCATCGACGACCGACCGCAACGCCGCAAGAGAGGTCGCGGGGTCGGGGTCGCCGCCCGTCAGGTAGGCGATGCAGGCCGGTCGCCTGAGGCCGGAGAAGAGGGGCCCGATCCGGCTCATATCGCCACCCCCATCCTCACCGCGACCTCTGCCACGTCCTTGTCCCCCCGCCCGGAGAGGGTGACGACGACGATGTCGTCCCCGTCCATCTCCCGGGCCATCTTCACCGCGTGGGCGACCGCATGGGCCGACTCCAGGGCCGGGATGATCCCTTCCCGCCGCGAGAGGAGGGAGAAAGCGGCAAGGGCCTCCTCGTCGGTGACCGCAACGTACTCGGCCTGCCCGGCGTCCTTCAGCATGCCGTGCTCGGGCCCGACGCCCGGGTAGTCGAGGCCTGCCGAAACCGAATGAGTCTCCAGGATCTGCCCGTCCCTGTCCTGGAGGAGGTACGAGAGGGCGCCCTGGAGCACACCCTTCGTCCCGGCGCAGAGGGTGGCCCCGTGCTTCCCGGTCGAGAGGCCCTCGCCCCCGGCCTCCACTCCGACAAGGCGCACCTCGTCGCCGAGGAAAGGATGGAAGGTGCCGATGGCGTTCGAGCCCCCGCCGACACAGGCGACCACCGCCGTCGGCAGACGCCCCTCGGCTTTCAGGACCTGTTCCCTCATCTCCCTCCCGATGACGCACTGGAAGTCCCTGACCATCGTCGGATAGGGATGCGGGCCCACCGCGGAGCCGAGGAGATAGTAGGTCTCCGCGGGACGGGCGATCCAGTCGCGCAGGGCCTCGCTGACCGCGTCCTTCAGGGTGCGGCTGCCTGTCCGCACAGGGTGGACCGTCGCCCCGAGGAGTTCCATCCTGAAGACGTTCAGCCGCTGCCTGGCCATGTCCACCTCCCCCATGTAGACCTCGACAGGGATGCCCAGGGCCGCGCCCGCGATCGCCGTCGCCACGCCGTGCTGGCCGGCGCCGGTCTCCGCGATGATCCTGGTCTTGCCCATGTGCCGCGCCAGCAGGGCCTGCCCGAGGGTGTTGTTGATCTTGTGTGCGCCGCCGTGGAGGAGGTCCTCCCTCTTCAGGTAGATCCGGCAGCCGAGGTCGCGGGAGAGGTTCCGGCAGTACGTGAGGGGAGTCTCTCTCCCGGCAAAGGTCGAGAGGTACCCCTCCAGTTCGGCCTGAAAGGCGGATTCGTTCTTCGCTCGTCCATAGGCGGCCTCAAGCGCCCCGAGTTCACCCATCAGGGTCTCCGGGACGAACTGGCCGCCGAATTCACCGAAATATCCCTTCTTCATGGGGATATGCTCCTGCATGCCATGATAAATTCCGTCATCTTTCGTGTGTTCTTAATGCCCGGGCTGTCTTCGACGCCCGACGAGACGTCCACCCCGTACGGCCGCACGGCCCTCGCCGCCTCGCCGACGTTGTCCGGTGTCAGGCCGCCGGAGAGGAGGACAGGGACAGGCGACCGCAGGACAAGCGACCGGGCCTCATCCTGATCGTACCGCCTTCCTGTACCCTCGCTCCGGTCGAGGAGGACGGCGTCGTACCTGCCGGCAGGGAGTCTCCCGTCGGCGGACGCCCTGATCACCCGCACGCCCCGCGGCACCGGCAGGTCGCAGTAGAGTTGCACCGCAGTCGGGCCGAGGGCGAGGATCTCGGCGAGTTCTGCCGGGTCGTCTGTCCGCGAGACGCAGATCCTGGCCGTGGAGGGGCCGAGGGCGGCGAAGATCTCGGCCGCCTTTTCAGGGGCGACCGACCGCGGCGAGTCGGAGAAGAGGACGACGCCGATCGCGTCGGCACCGGCCTTTTCGGCGGCAAGGGCGTCGGCGGCCCGCGTGATCCCGCAGATCTTCACGCGCATACCAGCCTCTCCAGTCTCTTTCCCGGATTCGCCGAGGACATGAGGGCCGAACCGACGAGAAACGCATCGCAGTACGGCCGCAGGGCCCGGACGTCGCAGGGCCAGACGACGCCACTCTCGGAGACGACAAGACGCCCCTCGCCGGTGACGAGGGGAGCGAGTCTCTGTGTGGTGTGCAGGTCGATGGCCATCGTGGAGAGGTTCCGGTTGTTGATCCCTATCAGGGACGCACCGGCGGCGCAGGCGAGTCCGGCCTCCTCCCTGGTCCTCACCTCCACCAGGGGTTCGAGACCGAGGGAGAGGGAGAGGTCCACGAACCGTCCGAGGTCGCGGCCGAGCACACCGGCGATGAGGAGGACGGCGTCGGCACCGAGCGCCGCCGTCTCCCTGAGCTGGAGTTCGTCGACGATGAAGTCCTTCCTCAAGACAGGGACAGGTGCGACCTCCCGCACCCGCCCGAGGTTGCCGGTGCTCCCCCCGAAGAAGAAGGGCTCGGTCAGCACAGAGAGCCCGGCGCACCCGCCGGCGACCAATGCGCGGGCCAGTGCCTCGGGGGGGACGCCGCAGAGGAGGGTGCCGCGCGAGGGCGAGGCGTACTTCACCTCCGCGATGACAGCGTTCCTCCGTTCCGAGGTGCGGATCGCCTTCGTCAGGCTGAACCGCCCTGAGGCCCGGCGGTCGGGGATGTGCCCGGTCGCTTCAAGCCCGGCCACCCGTTCGCGGGTGCGGGCGAGGATCTCGTCCAGGATCATCAGGCACCTCCTGTCGCCCCGACAAGGGCATCGAGCTTCTGCCGCGCCTCTCCTGAATCGATCGAATCTTTCGCACGGCGAAGGCCGTCCCCGAGGCATCCGGCCCTTCCCCCGAGATAGATCGCGGCGGCAGCGTTGAGGAGGACGATGTCGCGGGCAGGGCCGTGCTCGCCGTCGAGCACGCCCCCGAGGATCGCCGCGTTCTCGGCCGCGTCCCCGCCGGCAAGGTCGGAGAGAGAGGCCGGCGGGATCCCGAAGTCCTCGCAGGCGAGGTCATAGGTCAGGACCGCCCCCTCGCGGAGTTCGGCGACACGGGTCGGCCCCACGGTGCTGATCTCGTCGATGCCGCTCCCGTGGACCGCCATTGCCCGCCCGACGCCGAGGCTCTTCAATACCGCGGCGACCGTCTCCACGAGCGCCGGGCTGTAGACGCCGACGAGTTGCGCCTCCGCACCGGCCGGATTTGCAAGAGGGCCGAGGAGGTTGAAGACCGTCCTGATACCGAGTTCTGATCTCGGCCCGGCCACCCGGCCGAGGGCCGGGTGGTACGCCGGTGCATAGAGGAAGACAATCCCGACCTCCTCGACGACCTCACGGGCGCGTTCAGGTCCGAGGTCGAGGCCCACACCGAGGGCGGCGAGGACGTCGGCCGATCCGCACCTGCTTGTTGCGCCCCGGTTGCCGTGCTTCACGACAGGCACGCCGGCGCCGGCGACGACGAAGGCCGCCGCGGTGCTGATATTGAAGGTGCCGCTGCCGTCCCCGCCCGTGCCGCACGTATCGACGAGAACGCCATCGACCCGCGGCATGATCCTGAGGGAGGCCTCGCGCATCGCCTGTGCAAACGCGGAGATTTCATCTACAGACTCGCCTTTCATCCTCATTGCGGCAAGAAAACCACCGACCTGTGCCGGGGTGGCGACGCCGCAGAGGATCTCGCGCATGACCTCTCCCGCCTCTCCGCCGGAGAGGTCGCGGCCCCCGGCCACCCGGACGATCGCCTCCCTGATCATGCCCGCACCCCCTTTCCGGCAAGGAAATTCCTGATGATCCGGTCCCCCTCGCGAGAGAGGACGCTCTCCGGGTGGAACTGGATGCCGTCTACGGGATAGTCCCGGTGCCTGACACCCATCACATAGCCGTCGTCCAGACTCGTCGCCGTGACCTCGAGGTCACAGGGGAGGCTGTTTCGGTCGGCCACCAGCGAGTGGTACCGGGTGGCGTCGAAGGGATCGGGAACGCCGTCGAAGATCCCGGTGCCGTCGTGGACGATCCGGGAGGTCTTGCCGTGCATCAGACGCCCGGCCCTCGCTACCCGCCCACCGAAGACGGTGCAGATCGCCTGGTGGCCGAGACAGATCCCGAGAGTCGGGACCTCGCGGCAGATTGTCCTGAGGGCATCCAGACAGAGGCCCGACTCTTCGGGCGTCCCGGGACCCGGGGAGAGGATGATCCGGTCGCAGTCGATCTCCCGGAGCACCGACGCAGGGGTGTCGTTCCTGACGACGATCGGATCGCCGCCGAACTTTCCGACCTGCTGGTAGAGGTTGTAGGTGAAACTGTCATAGCAGTCGATGATGAGCACTCTCATAGGTCACTCCTCCCCTGTGCGATCGCCCGGAGCATGGCCGCAGCCTTGTTCCTGGTCTCTTCCCACTCGTTTTCGGGGATGGAATCGGCGACGATGCCGGCGCCGACCTGGACCGACGCCGTCCCGTCCTCGACGACGACGGTCCTGATCGCGATGGCAAGGTCCATATCGCCGTCGAAACCGACATGCCCGACCGCACCGGCATAGATGCCGCGGGGGCAGGGCTCCAGGTCGTCGATGATCTGCATCGCCCTGATCTTCGGGGCGCCCGAGACCGTGCCTGCCGGGAAGCATGATGTGAAGGCATCGAAAGAGTCGTACCGGTCGTCGAGAGTCCCCTCCACCGTGGAGACGATATGCTGGACATGGGAGAACTTCTCGACGCCCATGAACGCGGGCAGGCGGACCGAGCCATAGGTGCAGACCCTGCCGAGGTCGTTTCTGGCGAGGTCGACGAGCATCGTGTGCTCGGCGCGTTCCTTCGTGTCGGCAAGGAGATCCTCTCCGAGGCGGTCGTCCTCGTCAGGGGTCGCACCCCTCGGCCGCGTCCCGGCGATCGGGACGGTCGTGACCGCCCCCTTCTCCACGCGGACGAGCATCTCGGGACTTGCTCCGGTGACCTGCTGGTCCCCGAAGTCCAGGAAGTACATGTACGGGCCCGGGTTGATCGCCCTGAGCGCCCCATAGATCGCAAAGGGGTCGCCCGGGTAGTCGCAGTCGATCCGCCGGGACAGGACGCCCTGGAAGATGTCACCTGCCGCGATGTGCTCTTTCATCCTCAGGACGGCGGCCTCGAAGGCCTCCTTCGAGACGGTCGAGCGGCAGGGGAGGTCAACCCCTGCGGCTTCTGGTCGGGGTTTCCGTTCCTCCGGTTCGAGGGCCCGGATCTGTGTAACCAGCGCCCTGATCCTTGCCCTGCTCTCCTCGTACGCCCTGTGAGGGTCTGTGTCTTCGGTCAGCAGGGGGCTTGAGAAGACGTACATCCTGCCGGCGAGATGGTCGAAGACGATACAGTCCTGTGCAAGGAGAAGCCTGGCCAGGGGGGCGTCGGGACCGTCCCGACGACCGGGCCCGACCTTCGGATGGAGACGGTGGACGAGGTCGTACGCGAAGTAGCCGACAAAACCCCCGAAATATCTCGGGGCGCCGACATCGGCGACGGCAAACCGCCCGAGGATAGACCTGACCATCTCGACCGGGTCGGCCCCATCAGGAGAGGCAGCGACCCGGACAAAGGGCCGCGTGCCGGTGATCTCGACCGTCTCCCCCAGGGAGATCCTGAGGGCCGGGCCGACCCCGATCACCGAGTAGCGTGCA
This sequence comes from Methanofollis sp. UBA420, assembly GCF_002498315.1. Classification (NCBI taxonomy): domain Archaea; kingdom Methanobacteriati; phylum Methanobacteriota; class Methanomicrobia; order Methanomicrobiales; family Methanomicrobiaceae; genus Methanofollis; species Methanofollis sp. UBA420. The sequence continues at coordinate 31,640 of NZ_DAGX01000007.1, read as the reverse complement.
CCCCGGTCACTTCCCTCCATCGACTCGAGGAGGAAACCGGCGCCGTCGCAGAGCCCGACATAGACTCCCGGAGGCGTCACAGGGGGAAGGGGAAGTTCCTGGCAGAGGGGAATGATAAGGGGCCGGGACCGCCCCTCTGCAGCGGCAAGAAACTCCTGATAACCCGGCTTGAATATCTCTGTTTCACCGATTACGGCACTATCCATTCCACCGGCATCACCCCACCTTCGGCAGGTGCGCGAGCGATTCGCGGATCAGCTCGGCCGGGTATTCGTAGTCAGGGAGGCCGCCCGCAAGATAGGCATCATAGCTTGCGAAGTCGAAGTTGCCGTGGCCCGAGTTGTTGAAGAGGATCACCTTCTCTTCGCCGGTCTTCCGGCACGCGAGGGCGGCGTCGATCGCCGCCTTCACGGCATGGGCCGCCTCGGGGGCGACGATGATCCCCTCTGTCCTCGCGAAGGTGAGGGCCGCATCGAAGACCTCGTTCTGGTGACAGGAGACGGCCCGCACCGCCCCGGCGTCGGCGAGGTGGGCGACCAGGGGCGAGACGCCGTGGTACCGCAGCCCGCCCGCGTGGATCGCCGGCGGCACGAAGTCGTGGCCCAGGGTGAACATCTTCAGGAGGGGAGTGAGGCCCGCGATGTCGCCGTAGTCGTAGGCGAAGAGCCCCTTCGTGAGGGTCGGGCATGCCGCGGGTTCGACGCCGACGACGTCGGTCTCCGGGTGCTTCCCGCGGAGTTTGTCCCCGACAAAGGGGAAGGCGAGGCCGGCGAAGTTCGAACCGCCGCCGACGGAGCCGATGACCATGTCGGGATAGGCGTCCTCCATCGCCAGCTGCTCCCGCGCCTCAAGGCCGATGACTGTCTGGTGGAGACAGACATGGTTCAGGACCGAACCGAGGGCGTAGTTTGTATTTTTATGATGCACCGCATCCTCCACCGCCTCGGAGATCGCGATGCCCAGGCTCCCCGGCGTGTCCGGGTGATCGGCAAGGACCTTCCTGCCCGCGTCCGTCCTCTCGCTCGGCGACGGGATGCACTCGGCCCCGTAGACCTGCATCATGCTCTTCCTGTACGGTTTCTGGGCGTAGGACGACCTGACCATGTACACGGTGCAGGCCATGCCGAAGAGGGCGGTCGCAAAGGCGAGGGAGGAACCCCACTGCCCGGCGCCGGTCTCTGTGGCGATACGCTCGACACCTTCCTTCATATTGTAATAGGCCTGCGGCACTGCCGTGTTCGGCTTGTGGCTGCCCGGCGGGCTGACACCCTCCCACTTGTAATAGATCCTCGCCGGCGTCTTCAGGTACTTTTCGAGGCGCCGCGCCCTGTACAGGGGGCTCGGCCTCCAGAGCCTGAGGATGTCCCGCACCTCGTCGGGGATGGGGACGGAGCGCTCGGTCGCCATCTCCTGCCTGATCAGTTCGCGGGGAAAGATGGCCGCCAGGTCATCAGGCACCACCGGTTTTCCCGTGCCCGGGTGAAGAGGCGGGGCGAGAGGCGTCGGCAGGTCGGCCTGAATGTTGTACCAGGCCTTCGGGATGGCGTCCTCGTCCAGGAGGATCTTCGTCTGCATGAATGGAAGTACACAATGAACATAGATATACATTGTGGAACAAAACATTACATCCAAGATTGGAGACGCCGGGCATGGCCCGATTTTATAGAGCAGGACGATTCATGATGATGGAGATGGACGGCATTGCAGGGGCCCTGATCCTCGGCCTCGTCATCGGTCTTTCAGGCGCCCTTGCGCCGGGACCGACCCTGGTGGCGACGATCAGGGGGGCGCTCGCGGAGGGGTGGGCGGCAGGGCCGAAGGTCGCGGCCGGGCACGCCGCCCTGGAGACGGCGGTCTTCCTCGCCGTCGTCGCAGGCCTCGGTGTTGCAGCCGGGTCTGTCGGCCCCGCGGTCGCCCTTCTCGGCGGGGCGGCCCTCGTCGTCTTCGGCGCGATGACCGTCAGGGAGAGCAGGACCGCGGTGCTGGAGGCCTCACCGGCCGGAACGGCGGCCGGGAACCCATATGTCGCCGGGGCCGTAACGAGCGCCGCAAACCCCTATTTCTGGATCTGGTGGCTCACCATCGGGGCCGGCCTCCTCCTTGACGGCCTGGCCGGGGGTCTGGCCGTCGCCGGCGCCTTCATGATCGGCCACTGGGCCGCGGACTTCGGGTGGTTCGGCCTCGTCGCCGCGGCCACTGCGGGAGGGAGGAGGGTCATGAGCGTCGGGCAATACCGCCTCGTCCTCGGCGCATGCGGCCTCTTCCTCATCCTCTTCGGGGCGTCGTACCTCTGGCGGGCCTTTGCTTGAGGATCACCGTTCGGCCGCGGACCGTGCCGCAGCATCGTCGTACACGCGGGCCTTCCCCCGCACCTCGCCCTTCTTTGCCCGCGGGCTGAGGCGGTCGAGCACGACAGAGGCCGGGGCGGCGCCGGAGACAAGGGCGAGCGCGTCGACGATCTCGGCCCGCGACGGGATGGGGCCGGCAAACCGCGCCGTAAAATCGATCTCTGTCCTCCGCCTCTCCTCGTCCCTCTCGTACCGGGAAAACTCGATGTCCATGTACCACCATGCAGGCGGAAAAGGGTTGAAGGTTTGGGGAATATTCCGGGACCGACCCTTCCCGATCACTCCGCAAGATTCTTTCCTGCCCCAAACGCCCGTCTCATCAACTCTTCGCTCTCCTGCGCCTCGCCGGCCGCGAGAAGGCCAGGGGCGATGATGATCTCGGTCACCTCGAGGCCGAAGAAGGTCATCGTGATCTCGAAGTGCGTCGCCATCCCCTCGAACATCGACGGGTTGGCGTCGCCCTGCGGGAAGATGAGGACGACCTTCTTCCCCGGCGGAAGGCGCGAGGTGAAGTCCGGGTTCACGAGAGCATACCAGCGGTCGATGAAACTCTTGGTGTTGCCTGTCATCTGCCCGAAATAGACCGGGCTCCCGATCACAAGCCCGTCGGCCGAGATCAGGTCCTCGTAGACAGGATACATATCGTCCTTCAGCCGGCAGACATTCGTCCCCTTGCAGTAGCCGCAGCCCTGGCAGTCCTGGAAGACCATGTCGTTCAGGTAGATGACGGCGGTCTCCGCCCCGGCCGCATGAGCGCCGGTGAGCGCCTGCTTGACCAGGATGTCGGTGTTGCCCCCTTTGCGGGGGCTTCCCACAATACCGATGACTTTCATGCCCCTTCGATCCCCCATCAGGGGGCAGGGATATATAACGTGATCCCCGGCATCAGGGCCTGAGCAGGCGGGCGGCCCGGGCAACCCCCTTCAGTCCGCACTGGAGGAAGACGATGCCGAGGACCGCCTCGACAAGGGTTCCCTTCACATGCCCGACATCCCCCTTCGGCACAGGCGGGTCGAGGTGGATGCGGTGCTCGTACAGCCCCCACCGATCGCAGAGGCGGGCCATGTTCGCGTTGCTCTCGTACGCCTTCCGCCTCTCTGAGAGAGTCCCTGCATCCACGACCCTGGGGCTCCATATCTCGGGGAGCACCCCGATCTTCAGGGCGGCGTCGCCGATCCAGGCGAGCGCCTCCGCGGCCTCGGGGAGGCGGGCCATCTCCGCGAGTTCCTTTCCGGAGAGGATGCAGCCATCGTCGCCGAAGTGTACGAGGATCTCAGAGACGAGATTGCGCGTGCTTGGCTGGAAAAAAGCGAGGAGGAGCATCTCCTCGCTGGCGATCTGATACCCGAGGTCGGCCTCGATACCGGCCCTGACGCTCTCCCGGATCGCAGCGATCTTCCCCAGTATTCGCTCAATCGAGGAGAGCCAGTGCCCCATCATCCTGAACTCGCGGGCGTTTTCGGGGGGGAGACGGGCACGCCTGGCGGCGATACCGTCACGCAGGGCCCTGAGATTCCTTTCTATCCCTACCTCGTGCCAGATGAGTGTGCGGTGCATCTCCTCCTCCCTGAACCAGAAATATCAAAAATAATATATATTATATTCAGCATGGTGGTGTGCCTCAGGGGGGACGGGACGGCCTGCCGCGGTGCGGCGAGTCCACCGGCTGAAACGGCTGAAAGTCGGACGGGCGACAGAGACACCGCACCAAGGGGCCGAACAGATGCCACCGGAAGATAAGAACCAGAACGGCCAGCCGCTGGCATGTACGGCAACATGGCCGGGGGCTCCAGAAAAGCCGCCACTGGTGCCGGCTTATCTTCAGGGCACGATGCCGTGAAGGCCCGGTCCTGCAGTCGAAACGGCTGAAGATGCAGGACAGAAAGGCGAGGCACGGGGCCGAACAGGGTTCCGCATACACCCTCTGGGGCACGTTTTTCAGGATATACCATCCTTTTTCTGTCCCGCAGAAGGGGGAGAACGATCTACTCGTCTCTCCGGCCATGGCAGGGACCGTCCGTCTCCTCTGACACCCGCGTGGCGCCGTGCCTCCGGTGGTACAGGAGGAGAAGGGCGTCGGCTGCAGCGTCCTCCAGGCCCCAGGGAATCTGTCCTCGCTCCCCTGCCTGTCGCAGGAGTTCGGCGCGGAGGGCCGGTTCGTCCGCGATCCCGAGGGCCGCCACGCCATCCAGCATCCCCTCCAGGCCGAAGACGATGAACCGCCTGTTCCCCACTCTCACCTCAGAGATGAGGGCAGGGTCGGCGGCGCTGCAGGAAACAGGCCTGGTGTCTTTCCCTGTCACAGCCCGAGCCCCTTCCTCTTCTCCTCGATATGGCCGAGGATACCATCCGCAGCCGCCGCAGCGTCAGGTTCGAGCCTGAGGACGCCGCCGGTGATCCCCTGCAGGTCCGCGGTGAGGAGGTGCACCAGGCGCGGGGCGCCGGTCACCGTCGGCACCGGGTTCACATAGGTGTACAGGCCGAAGGCCAGCGCGAATATCGCGTCGATCGTCGCCTTCTGCTCCATGTACTCGGGTGCGACCGCCGCGACCGGCAGGTCGGCGACCGGGACGCCGCCGAGTGCCGCCCCGACGGCGGCGACGAGGTCCGCGAGCCGTCCGGTGTCCGTACAGGTCCCGAAGGAGAGGACGGGCGGCACGCCGAGGGCTTTGCAGACCTTCTTGAGGCCCGGGCCGGCCTTTGCAGCAGCGTCGGGGGTGCAGAGGCCGGCGACCTGCATCGCCGCGTTCCCGCAGCCCATCGAGAGCACCAGAATATCCCGCCTGATCAACTCCTCGGCCACCGCGACCGAGTGGACGTCCTGCCCCGAGTCCCTGAGGGTCGTGCAGGAGACGAGGCCCGCCACGCCCCGGATCGAGCCGTCCTTGATCGCGTCCAGGAGGGGCACGAGGCTCCCGCCAAGAGCCGCGACGATGCTCTCTGGCGAGAAACCGACGACCGCCTGGCCGACAGGGAGGCCGCGGACAGGTTCGACCTTCCTGTGCCTCTGCCGGAAATTCTCGATCCCCATCTGGAGGAGGGACGCCGCCTGTGCCCGCGCCTGTGCCGGGTCATAGTTCACACGATCGGTGACACCCTCGAAGGCGACGAGTTCGGAAACCGGAACGATCCTGAAACCGAACCTCTCCGCATAGACGGGATCGAGGGGCAGGGAACAGTTCATGTCAGCCACAAAGACGTCCACCGCCCCTGTGGCCAGCACCGCCTCCTGCATGATCCAGTTCCCCGTATAGCCCCAGAAGACGTCGTCCATCTCCAGGCGCTGGACCATCTCCTGCCCGGTTTCGATATTCGCGATCACCCTGATACCCTTTGCCCCGGCCTCGTGCGCTCGTTCCTGCCATGCCGGTTCGCGGGCGAGGTCCACGAGGGCGAAGCCCAGGAAGGGTTCGTGGCCGTTCGGCAGGATGTTCACATAGTCGGGATCCAGAACGCCGAGGTCCACCCGCATCCAGTGGGGCGCCGGCGTCCCGAAGAGGGCGTCCTGCAGAGACTCAAGGACGAGCTGGCTCTGGTAGGCCATCGCCACAGAGAGGCGCATCGCCTTCTTCGCGAGGCTCACATAGTCGCCGTCCACGTTCGTGAGGGAGGAACTCGTCGCGACCATCATCTCGCCATAGACCCCGCCAGGAAAGATGCCGATATCCTTCCAGACCCTGACCCGGTCGGCCGGCGCAAGGAGTTCAACGATCCGGCTTGGTTCGTCAGACCTGCGGTGGAAGTCGTCCTGAACAAAAGTACAGAGGGCGAGGGCCAGTCTGTCGGTCGGCACCGCGGTGTCAAGGCCGAGTCTCGCCGCAAACGCCTTCAGTTTTTCCGGGTCTTTCACCCTGAACGGTGTCCTGCCAAGGGCAGTCTCCCGCAGGGTCCTCACCGTCTGCTCGCAGTGGTAGTGGTAGGTGGAGGCCCCCATCACATTCCGCAGGAGCATCATCCGCATCGCCATGCCGTCCGCGGAGATCCCGCAGACACCGCGTTTGTCCGCAGACGCATCGGCCCTGCACGGCCCGTTCGAGCAGAAATCACAGCGGACACCCCCCATGCAGAAGCGGCACCTGCTGTCGGGGTCGCCCCCGATACCCTGGGCCTCGTAGCGGTCCCAGACATTGGAGAGCCCCATATCATGGAGTTTTTTATAGACCGTCCTCACCGACGGGTGGTACGAGATCCTCTTTTCATCCAATTGCGTCCCCTCCGGAGGCGGCCGCGTCTGCCGCCGCCACCCCCCCATCTCAAGGAGAGGGAATAAACCTGTCGTCGTCATGCCGGGGCGAGCACCTCTTCGTCCGCCAGATGGTCGCGGCGGAGGGAGCGACCCAAAGGTATTCATTGGTGAAGACGGAGTATCCCGTAGGTGAAGACCTTGATTGCACGAACGGTCATGGAGACCCCGGTCGAGAAGAACCCGCACGGCGTGGACGCACGGAAAGTCTACGACACCGAACACGCCACCATGGTCCACATCACCCTGCAGCCGGGGGAGAGCCTGAAAAAGCACATCACGCCCGTGGACGTCGCGTTCTATGTCCTCGAAGGGACAGGGGTCGTCGAGATCGGGGACGAGAGGCAGGAGTGCAGACCTGACACCCTGATCGAGAGTCCTGCACGGGTACCTCACCGCTGGATCAACGAGGGCGACCGGCCCTTCAGGGTGCTCGTCGTCAAGGTGCCGCGGCCGACCGAGACGACCCGTCTGTTGTGACGGGCCTGTCGGGCACCTCCCCCATACCTTTAAGTGGAGGTCTTCCCTCTCAGAGTGGGACGAACATGACAGGCGACGAAATGATCAAGGTAACGGCGGAAGAACTCCGCAACTTCGTATCGGCAAAGGCTATCATCGGCGATCCGCTCGACCTCGGCGACAAGGTTGTCTTTGCGATCGCCGGCTTCGGCTTCGGCTTCGGTGCCGCTGCAGCGAGAGGCAATGGTCCGGGCGGCGAAGGCGGCGGAGGCGAAGGCGGCGGGGCAGGTGCCGGTGTCGAGCCGGTCGCACTCCTTGTCGTCCACAAGGACGTGAAGGGCCCTGAAGGAGTGCAGATCTATTCTCTCAAGAAGAAGGGGCCGATCGCCGAGATCATCGAGAGTGTCGGGGAAGTCGTCCCCTCGATGGTCGAGCGTGTCACCGCCAAGGTCGGCAAACCGGAAAAGGGTGAGGAGAAGGAGAAGAAAGCCGAACAGGGAACCGAGTAGACAGGTCGAGCATGGCCGCCGGCGACATCCTCATATTCCTTGTGTACTATGCCGGCATCGGTGTCATCCTCCTCTCCGTCCTCCTCCTCCCCCTGCGGGTGGGGGCGGCGGGGGCCTATGAGGGCGGGGGAGGGACAGTCTCCCTCTCCCTCAGGTGGGCGGCATTCGGCGTGAGCGTGAAGAAAGAAACAGCCTGGCATACCGATCTCCTGGTTGGCAGCATCACACTCTTCTCTCTGACGATCCCTGAGGCCGAGTCTGAAGAGGGAGGAGAAAAAGGGGAGGAGAGAGAAGAGGAAGAAAAGGAAGGGCTTCCTTCCCTTCCCTTCACCCTGGAGACTTTCCGTACACTTTTCCCGCATATCACCTGTCTTCTCGGCAGGGTCACCGCCCACACCAGTCTGGAACGCCTTGCCCTCTGGATCAGGGCCGATTTCGGCGGCCCCATTGCGACAGGGAAGGCCTTCGGGATGGTGCAGGCTGTTCGTGGCATCCTGGGGCCGACACTCGTCGATGTCGATATGGAACCGCTCTTTTCCGGCGGGGATCCGGCGGGCCGGGGCGAGGTGAGGCTCAGGATCGACCGGCCTATCGCCCTTCTTGGCGCTGCGGCCGATTTCGCCCTTGCACCGCCAGTGCGCCGGATCATCCTTGAGAGGGGAGAGGAGAAATGAAGGTAGATGTTACTATCGGCGAGGTGCGCACGGCCGGGGGACGCGCTGTCGTGCCGATCGTGCGGAGCATGCTCTGCTCGTGGGATGGAGGGGCGTACATCGCCGCCGAACCGGTCGCGATCGTCGTGGCGGGTCCTGACGGCGCCCTCCTCGTCGGGTCCGCGGGGGAGGATATACCCGGAGGCAGGGTCCGCGAGGCGGTGGAACGGGCCTATGCCGCCCTCCGTGCAGGGACTGGATAACACCCTCTAGATCACTTTTCTCACCCGGTAGCAAACCTGAATGAATTTATAGCACGAATGCCGATGATCTCTCATGCACAGACATAACGGCTGCCAGTACCTCAATCTCGAAAAGAACTTCACCGTCACAGACCTCGCCGCATTCCACGGCCATCTCGGCCCATATATCGTTATCGGATACAGGATCGGGAAATACGCGCGCGAAAACGTCTGCAACAACCCCTTCGAACTTCAGGCGCGGGTCTACTGCGCCGGCACGCCCCCGGAGTCCTGCCTCGCCGACGGCGTCCAGCTCGGCAGCGGATGCACCCTCGGCAAACGGAACATCAAGATCATCGAGAGCGATCAGGTCGCCGTCGAGTTCGAGACCGACGGCAGGACGGTCAGGATCGTCCCCCGGCCCTTCGACCTCCCGAAAGCTGACGGGGACGACTACGAAGCCCTGATCGAAGCCTTTGCCGAAGAGATGTACTACCTCGACGACGCCGAACTCTTCACCGCCGGCGAGCACTGACGATGCCTGGCGGCACCATCGACCTTGCAGGGGTCTTCACAGCCTACGAAGGGTCTGACCGACCGGTGATCAGGGGCCTCACCTTCACCGTCGCCCCGGGAGAGTTTGTCGTTGTCGGCGGACCGAACGGCGCCGGAAAGACAACCCTCCTTGAGACGGTCAACGGGATGCTCCCGATCACCCGCGGCCAGGCGACGGTCTGCGGTCTCGACGTCGCGTCCCGCGGCTATGAGGTCCGCAGGCGGGTCGGCTACGTCATCCAGAACTTCGCCTTCGACCCCCTCGCTCCCTTCATCGTCAGGGACGTCGTGATGATGGGGCGCTACGGCCTGCTCGGCTATGGCCGGCGGCCGGGCGAGGCGGACAGAAGGATCGCGAGGGACGTGATGGACCTCCTCGGTATCGACGACCTCGCGGAGAGGCCGATCGGCAAACTCTCCGGCGGGCAGCAGCAGAAAGTGCTCATCGCCCAGAGCCTCGTCAAAAAACCCGATATCCTCCTCCTCGACGAACCCTTCTCCAATCTCGACCTGGGCACCCGCGACTTTATCTGCGGGGTGCTTGCCGGCATTGCAGACGAAGGCTGCACCGTCATGATGGTCTCCCATGCCTTCGACGCACTCCCCGACAGGGAGGTGCGGGTGCTTGTGATGAATGACGGACAACTCATCTTCAACAGGCCCTGCCCGGCAGAAGAAGTCGAAGATCACGTCCGCACCCTCTCGGGAGGCCCGCATGCTTGAGTTCCTCATCCCGAACAACATAGTCTGCCATGCCGTCGAGGCGATGCTCTTCGCCTCGATAGCATGCAGCGTCCTCGGCGTGATCATCACGCAGATGAACATCTCCTCCATCGGTTTTACGATGACACATGCCGCCTTTGCCGGTGCGGCCGCCGGGATCTTCTTCGGCATCGACGGGACCGTTGCGGCAGTCCTCGCAAGTCTCACGATCGCCGTCATCTTGGGCCCCCTCTCGGAGAAGGCGAGGATGCCCACAGACACGATCCTCGGGATACTCTTCGGGATGATGATGGCCGTCGCCATCTTCTTCGTCTCGTACATGCAGTACCTCGGGACAGGCGTCAACACGAGCGCGCTTCTCTTCGGGAACGTCGTCTCCCTGTACCGCGAGGAGATCTATGCCCTCGCCCTCATCTCCATCGTCGCCGTCCTCTTTGTCCTGATCTTTTTCAAGGAGATCACGGCGGTCATCTTCAACAAAAAGATTGCCGAAGCGGCCGGGATCAGGGTGCGCCCCATCTTTTATGCACTCCTCTTCATGATCGCCATCTCGGTCTCCCTCTCCCTCAACATCATCGGCGGCCTCCTCCTCTATGTCTGGCTCGTCACCCCGGCGGCGATCGCCTACCAGTTCTGCTCCACGGTCAGGGGCCTCTTCCTTGTCGCCCCTCTTGTCGCTGCAACGGTCAGCGTCACCGGAGCATGGGTCGGGCTCCAGCACTCCCTCCCGGTCGGCCCCCTCGTTGCCGTCGCCTTCAGCGCCCTTTTCCTCCTGGCAGTGCTCATATCCCCGAAGCGCCGGGTTCCGAAGGGTGACTGAACCTCTTTTTCTATTTTAGCAAAATATATAAGATAATTCGCACATTGTTAAACATATGCCGATAAAAAGTAGCATCGAAAGGATACTAACAGCGCTATTCATAATATGTGTCCTCGGGGTGCCAGCCGTGGCGGCGATGGATATCGTCGCCACGACGAGCGTCATCGCCGACCCGGTAGAGGCGATCGGCGGGGACCATGTGAATGTGATTGCGGTCGCCGATCCGACCATCTGTCCACATATGCAGGGCGAAATCATCGACAGCCGCATCCAGATGCAGAAGGACTTCATCGCATCGGCAGACCTCTTCTTCGCCCACAACTCAGGGATGGACAAGCCCGTCGTCATGCCGGCAGTCGAGAAGTTCATGCAGACAAACTACGGCAGAAAAGTGAACTGGACTGTTATCAGTGCACAGGACTGGAACACCCCCGAGAAGGCGAAGGTCTTCGCAGGAGAGATAAAGGACAAACTCGTTGCTGCAGACGGGGCAAATGCCACTGCATATGAAGCAAACTATGACGCGTACTGCGATGCGATCGACGCCGCCGACCTTACCGAAGAGGAGAAGAGCAGGACCGAGGGGCAGGATGTCATCGTGATGGTCTGGCAGAGGGAGGCGGCGGAGAACTGGCTCGGCCTCAACGTCGTCGCCGTCTTCGGCCCCGACTTCTACATGGGCGGCCAGTTCACCCCGGCAAAGGTCGTCGACGACATCGCCGCAAACCCGGAGAAATATAGGAACGTGAGGTACGTCATCGAGAACATGCAGTCGGGAGAGATGGCGAAGGGGATCGAGGAAGCTCTCCACGATCGGGGGATCGGGGCAGACCGCGTCATCTTCACCAACTTCCCGAAGTCGCTCGCAGGCGTCGACTCCCTGCCCGACGTCCTCGTCCACAACAAGGAGGCCGTGACCCCGACCGACAGGCCGATGGATATCATCGCCACGACGAGCGTCATCGCCGACCCGGTGCAGGCGATAGGCGGGGACCACGTGAACGTGATCGCAGTCGCCGACCCGACCATCTGTCCGCATATGCAGGGCGAAATCATCGACAGCCGCATCCAGATGCAGAAAGACTTCATCGCATCGGCAGATCTCTTCTTCGCCCACAACTCGGGGATGGACAAGCCCGTCGTCATGCCGGCAGTCGAGAAGTTCATGCAGACAAACTATGGCAGAAACGTGGCCTGGACCATTATCAGCACACAGGACTGGAACACCCCTGAGAAGGCGAAGGTCTTTGCAGGGGAAGTGAAGGAGATCCTCATGGCAGCACAGCCCTGGAACGCCGACGCGTTCGAAACGAACTTCCAGGCGTACTGCGACGCGATCGATGAAGCCGACATCGCCGACCGTGAGCGGAGCAGGATCGAGGGGCAGGACGTCATCGTGATGGTCTGGCAGAAGGAGGCGGCGGAGAACTGGCTCGGCCTCAACGTCGTCGCCGTCTTCGGCCCCGACTTCTACATGGGCGGCCAGTTCACCCCGGCAAAGGTCGTCGACGACATCGCCGCAAACCCGGAGAAATATAGGAACGTGAAGTACGTCATCGAGAACATGCAGTCGGGAGAGATGGCGAAGGGGGTCGAGGAAGCCCTCCATGACAGGGGGATCGAGGCAGACCGCGTCATCTTCACCAACTTCCCGAAGTCGCTCCCGGGCGTCGACTCCCTGCCCGGCGTGCTTGCACACAATAAGGAGGCCGTGATGGCAAGCCCGGTCACGCCGCCAGCTGGCGACAGCGGATCTGAGCCCTGGGAAACAGCCCTTGCCACCGACATAACCACGGGCGAGGAGTCGGAATTCTGCTTCGAGGACTGTGCCATCACAAGAGTCGTCATCGTACCCGAAGAGGATATGAGTTCGCTCACGATGACAGCACAGGAACTGCCCTATCCCCCCTACGAAACTGGCGAGACCGGGAACGCCACGTACCAGTACCTCGAGGTCGGGCCGGGTTTCGGAAACCTGGAAAACTGCAACGTCACCTTCGAGTTCTCCGTTGACGAGGCCTGGATCGAGGGGCAGGGGATCAACACCACAGACATCGCTCTCCAGCGGTACCATGATGGGGCATGGCAGACACTCAGGACCGAATATCTCGGTACCGAAGGAGGAGTAGCGAAGTACCGGGCATATTGCACAGGGTTCTCCTTCTTTGCGATCACCGTCGTACAGGGCTGGGCTGTTGCGGCCGTGGCGGAGGAGATCCCGGTACAGACGACGGTGACGACTGCCGTCACGACGGCCGCAGCCACGCCTCCGGAGACGACGGCGACCACGGCCATGCCGACGACACCCGAAACGACGACGACAACTGTCCCACCGACGACGGCACAACAGTCGCCTGTCTCTTTCATCCCCTTCTTGACTGCAGCCGCACTCGCCGTCCTCCTGCTGCGGAGAACTTAATCTCCCTCTTTTTTCCATGAGATATGCGCGTACCGCGACGTCTCCCGCAGCACATATGCCCCGCCTTCAGGGACGAGCCAATCGGCAAGGGCGCGGCGAAGGATCTCCTCCTGCTTTCTCCCGCTCACCCCGAACTTCGGCGCACAGGTCACCAGCGCCTCGTCGAGATCGACGAAACGCACCTCCCTGTGCATCAGTCCGACATGCAGGTCAGGGTAGATACCCATCTGCCAGAGGAGGTTGCAGACGATGTCGGCCTTCGGGACAGGCCGGTAGACGGCACCGTGGAGAGACGGCCAGACCTGGAGATAGCGGCGTTCCCAGGCAGGGAGGTCGGCGAACCAGAAGAGGTGCACCGACCCGGCGGCGACGTCGTCCATCTTCTGGAGGGCGGCCCGCAGGTCTTCCATGCCGAGGGAGAAGGACGCGACGACGATGTCGTACGGCAGCCGCAGGTCTGTGGGCGGGTCGACGTCCTCCCAGCGCTTCCTGACGACGCCGATGTTTCCGATCCCCTCCTCGTCCATATGGTCCTCAAGCACGTCGGCCATCCCGGAGGCCGGTTCCACCGCGGTGACCGTCCGCACACGGCGGGCAAGGGGGAGGGCAAGGGTGCCCGGACCGGCACCGATGTCGAGAACCCGCGCCGCCCGCACGAGGGGAAGGGCCGAGAGGGTGCCCTCCACTCTCCGGCCTGAAACATGGGTATCATAGAGGACGGCCCGCCTCTTCTCACCCCAGAGGGCAGAGCCGGTCCTGAAGCCGACTACAGAATGGTTCTGCCGCACCTCTTCGGCCCATACCGCATTCCAGTCAATCGCCCCGGCATCCATACGGAAGGGATCGTCTCCTGCAGACAAAAACCTTCCACAGGGGATCGATGGCGAGGGAAAACCCTCATATGCCGGATAGAACAATCATTCACTGGGAAGTGATTCCATGGACAAAACAGGTGTTGCATTGCTCGTTGTAGGGCTTATCCTCGCCGGTGCGGGCGTCTATGGTATGACGCAACTTGCACCCGAGGTGATCGCCTTCCTCATCGGCATCGTCGAACTGGTCGTCGCCGTCATCGGCCTCGGGTTCATCGTGATCGGGGCGATCATGGCAAAGGACTGAGGACAAAAAGAAAAAACAGCAGGACCGAAGCGCCCTGCTTCAGATCTCTTTTCAAGACAGATTTTTCAGCGGTTCACTTCAAGGAGGGCGACCCTCTCCATGACGAGGGGGCGGATGCGCCCGCCGGCCGCATCGATCTCCTCGGGCGTGATGCCGTAGCGCTCCATCAGGCGGCGCTGCTTCTCTTCGTCGATCTCCTCCCAGTTATCCTCCGTCCAGGAGAGAAATTTGCCGAGCGCGGCCGCCGCCGCCTCGGAGGGTGGGCAGAGGCAGACATAGCAGCGGTTCGTCCCCGCGTGGAGGCCGATGCCTGTCGCCACCCGGCACTGACGTGTCCCTGCCGCATAGAGGAGGGCCTCCATCTCCAGGGTGTTTGCGATCGCACGGCCTTCCTGCCAGGCGCGGAGGGCGTGGCGCACCGCCTTCACGGCATGGACCCTGCCGGCGAGTTCGTCGGCGTCGAAGCAGATGATGTGCGTCCCTGTCGACTCCGAGATCCCTTTGATCGTCTCCAGAAATGCGGGAAGCGTGGGGATCTCGATGACCGCCTCCCTGATATCGCAGTTACTCTCCATCATGTCCCTCGAAATGCAGAGAGCGTGGTCTGCCGCCGCTCTCTTTTCACCTCGATCTCCTCTTCGACGGCCGGGGCATCGTCTCCGGCCTCCTTCCCCTCGATCTGGGCGAGGACCTTCGTCGCCGTCTTCTCACCGAGGATGGGAGCGATCTTCCCGATCCCGGCCGCCCTCATCTCTTGTGGCGTCGTCATGCCCAGGTCGAAGAGGCGCCGGGAGAGCACCCGACCGATGCCGCGCAGGGCGATGAGGGGCAGAAGTTCCTTCTTGATGCCGTACTTCACCCGTGTTCCGAGTTCGGTAATCGGTTTTGCGAGAGGGCGGTTGAAGAGGTATGCAAGGCGCGAGGCGGCGTGGATGAGCCAGACCGCGGTCTCCACCTTGTTGTGGATGTCGCCGGGTCCCACATTGAAGTGCTCGGAGATCATCGCCTCTGTCACCTCGTCAGACCACTCGGAGAGGAGCATCGCGGTCTTCACCGAGGCGTAGAACGCCTCCATCTCATCTGAGCCGTACGGCACGCCAGTCCAGAGTTCGGCCTCGTGGTCCTGGAGGAAGAGAGGGAGGATCTCGGCGTCGTCCTTACGCAAAAAGAGCGTGAGCATGTCGGGCGTCTCGCAGATGAGTTCGAGAAGACCGATGTCGGTATAGGTCGGGGCCCCTCTGAGGGCGGCGACGACCTTCTCCGCACTCCTCGGGTCGATGTAGAGGCGGGAGACCAGGTCGCCGTACTCTGTCGCTTCGAGGCGATCCCCGAACTCCGTCACCATCTCGGCGTCGACGAGCCAGTCGATCACACGATCAATGGTCTCATGGATGGTGGACCGCAGACCCTGGTGCTCGTAGGCATAGTAGGTCTCCCCCATGAAGGAGAGCACCTCGCCGCGGCTCTGCACGAAGCGAGTGGCGATAAGGGAGAGGACATGGGTGCGCAGGGCATTCTCCGAGTTGCACTGGGAGGAGACTTCCTCGGGCGGGGCGTCGATGTACGCCTCGAAGAGGTCCTGACAGCCATCCTCACTCTTTGCGATGAGGACCGCCTCGCCGTACGGGTCGAGGTGCGGGCGGCCGGCACGCCCGGCCATCTGCTTGTACTCACCCACCGGGATCGGCGCCATGCCACCGTCGCCGAAACGGAGGTAGTCGCGGATCACCACCCGCCGTGCCGGGAGATTGAGGCCGGCGGCAAGGGTGGGCGTCGACGAGATCACCCGGATCGCCCCTTTCCTGAAGGTGTCCTCGACGATCTTCCTCTCCGCCGACGAGAGACCGGCGTGGTGGAAGGCCGCGCCCTTCCTGACGCAGAGGGCGAGGGTCTTGCCGAGGTCGGTCGCCGCCTCGCGTTCGATCGCGTCGGCCGCGTCGTCGAGGGCAGGCTCGGAGAGTTTCAGCCCGCCGGCCGCCCTCTTGGCAAAGGCTTCCGCATTCCGCCTCGACGAGACGAAGACAAGGCACTGCCCGCCCTCCGCGACCGTGTCCAGGCAGAGGTTCAGGTCGTCGTTCTTCGACTTTGACGGCACCTCTCTTTCATGGTCCTCGAAGTGGATCATGCCATTGTAGAAGACCCCTTCCCGCAGGTCGACAGGCCGCCACTCGCTTGTCACGAGTTCGGCGTCGAGCCAACCGGCAAGGGCGCCGGGGTTGCCCACAGTCGCCGAGAGGGCGATCACCTGCATCGCCGGGTTCCTGTGCCTGAGTTTCGCGATCACCATCTCAAGGGTCGCACCCCGGTCAGGGGAGGCGATGAGATGGCACTCGTCCACGACAAGGAGGGTGATCCTGGAGAGCCAGGGTGCGGCATTCCTGAGGAGGGAGTCCACCTTCTCCGAGGTGGCGACGATAATATCGTTTTTGCCAAGATAGGCGTCTTTCCGGTCGAGGTCGCCAGTCGCCACCCCGACCTTCACGCCCTTGCCAGAGAAGTCCTCGTACTTCTCGGTGGCGAGGGCCTTGAGGGGGACGATGTACAGGCACGTGCCGCCGTCGGCGATATGGCGGTGCATCACCATCTCGGCAACGATGGTCTTGCCGCTCGCCGTCGGGATGGCGCACAGAAGGTTTTTCCCCTCGAAGATCCCGGCCCTGACACAGGCCTCCTGGGGAGGGTAGAGCGCCTCGATCCCGCGTGCACTGTACTGCGACCTGAGGGCGTCGGGAAGAGGCAGGTCAGCAACCTTCATATGGACCCCTTTGTTTCCACTCGAAATTCAAGACCATGTCCACAGATTGTAGAAAATATAGTTGTTGGATGTATATATCTCTCCACCGGAAATAACGCCGGGCGCGCGGGGATCAGTAGTAGTAGTCCAGGATATTTTCCTTCTCCTCGCGCCGCTTCTTCTCCAGGAAGGAGTAGACGGTCTCGTGGGGCACGCCGTTGATGAGCATCTCGAGGGCTGTACGGGCATTCTTGAGGTGTTCGGGCGTCCCGATCAGGGTGACGGTCTTGCCCTGCACCGAGATCACGACATAGGCCATGTCCTCGATCTGCTCCCGCGCCTTCCCGGCTTTGCCGATGATCCTGCCGCGGAGCCGCTCCTGCTGGCGCGGGGAGGGTTCCACCACAGAGAGGTCGATGACGTCGATAGTGAGGTCCTCGTCATCGAGGAGCCTGAACGCTCGCTCAGGCGAGAAGCCCCGCGCGATCGCGGTGACGACATCGGTCGCCCTGAGCACGCCTGCCGCGTCCTCCCCCTCGATCCGCACCTCGCCCTCGTCGCTGTCGATCTGGATCGCGGCCCCTGTCTTCTCCTCCAGCGCCTTCTTGACGGCGCCGTCCTTTCCAATGAGGGCGCCGATCCTGTTTGCACCAATCCTGATTTCCTGTACTGTCATCTGATTCACCGCTCCTTATCTGCCAGGGGCCGGAATGTTCCGCCCGTCACCTCGCGCACCAGCGCGTCCTCGTCCTCCACAGAGCAGAAAGAGGAGAAAAACCGGTTGATATTCCTGATATCCCGGATCAGAAAGGTTCCGGCATTCGGGTGCTCGCGGGTGACCGCCTGGCCCATATCGATAATATAGGGTTTTTCCCGCCAGAGTATATTGAATTCACTCAGGTCGCCGTGGACGAGCCTGGCCTCCTGGAAGAGCGTCTTTATCTCCCCGATGACCGCCCTGTACACCCCTTCCGGGTCTTCAAGTTCCACGTTCCTGATCTGGGGGGCCGCCGTATCGCCTTCCCCGATGAACTCCATGATCAGGATGTTCCTGTCGAAGGCGTACGGCTCCGGCACCGGGACGCCGGCCTCACGGGCTCTTTTGAGGTTTGCGAACTCCTTCTTTGTCCAGGTGAAGACAATGTCCTTGCGCGTCTTCCGCATTCCGGCAAAGCGGGGGTCGCCGACGATGTATTCGGCCATCGCCTTGAAGTTCGCCGTCCTCATCCGGTAGATCTTGATGGCGACCGTTTTCCCCTCCCTCTCGCCAAGGAAGACGTTCGCCTCCTTACCGGTGGAGATGGATCCGCCGATCGCCGAGATCTTCTTCTTGTGGACAAGGCGGTACAGGGCAAGGAGGGTGTCCTCGTCGAAGACCTCGCCCCTCACCTTCCTGGAGTCCGCGTCCTTGATCCGGATGCCCATCTCTTCGAGCTTCCGGTCGAACTCCTTTCCTTCCCTGTCCCCACCCATAGTGTTACACCACAGCGTCGTGCACGCCGGCGAGCACCTCGACGAGGTAGTCGGCGGTCATCATCTTCAGGTCGAGGGGGTGAACCTGGCCCGCGCCATAGGCGGCCTCCACCCCGGCGTACGAGGAGAACTCAAGGTCGCCGCCGAACTTCGCCGGTCTGTGCATCACGACCGTCTCGAAGCGGGGGAAGATGTGGTGCTGGAGCACCTGAAGCACCGGGTTCTCCTCGATACCCGGCGGGCAGAAGGCCTTCTTCATCTTTGCCCTGATCTCGTCCTCGCTGTCCGCGACCGAGATGAGGTTTCCGGCAGACGAGGACATCTTCTTGCCGTCCAGGCCGTTGATGATCGGGGTATGGATGCAGACCGGCGAGGCGTAGCCCATGCCCGGCAGGTACTCCCGGGCAAGCATGTGAATCTTCCTCTGGTCGATCCCGCCGACCGCGGCGTCGACGCCGAGGAGCGCGATGTCGGCCATCTGCATGATCGGGTAGACCATCTGGGAGACGGCCGGGTGGTCCATGCCGCGGCCGACCTCGTCCATCGAACGGTGCGCCCGGTTGACCGTGACCTCCTGCGAGAGCTGGAGGACAAGGAGTTCGTATTCGGAGTTGAGCTGAAGGTCGGTGCCCATGACGAACTTTGCGTCTTTCAGGCCGAGGGCCTCGAAGCACCGGCGGTTGTACTCGGCGGTCTCCCTGACCTCGTCGAGCGTGCCCTTGTGGTTGAGGAAGGCATGGAGGTCGGCGAGGAGGACGGTCACCTCGAACCCGGCCTTCTGAAGGTCCATCAGCTTGTTGATGGTCACCAGGTGGCCGAGGTGGATCTCGCCCGAGGGCTCGTAGCCGGCGTAGACACGCCGAACGGGCTTCTGGAGGAGGGCCCGCAGCTCCTCGTCGGTGACGATCTCCACGGTGTTACGCGTGGCAAGAGAGTATGGATCCATAAAAGAATATGGGATGTCCGGGGGATTAATCCTTCTTCAAATGGCAGTGAAGCCAAGTGCCCGGTTGGTCATCGCGATGGAGGTGGCGGCATCGTCGGCCCCGTTCATCATGGCGCGGATGGCGTCGACGTTCTCGACGACGACGTCGGCCTCCTGGTGGATCGCCTGGAAGAGGAAGAGTTCACGGCCGACGAATCCAATGGACTCTGCGAAGATGCAGTTCTCGTAGAGGTCGGCGCGCCTCCTGCCCATGTCCTGCGCGAACTCCTTCAGCTCCGCGGTGCTCGTGATCCCGGTGCCCTTGCGCACAAGGCCCAGCCGCGGGTGTTTCTCGATGATCTCGATGACTTCCTCGCGGGTCGCATCGCTCCCGAGGTCCATCTGGACGGCGTGCATGTGCATGAAGGTGGTCGGCACGATCATTGCCATCGTGGTGATGTCGATCTGCGGGAGGACGGTCTGGACGTCGGGGCCGTGGTGGCTCGGGATCTCGACGGGGTTGAGGACGATCGCGTCGACCGGCCCTTTCTTCACTTCGCCGGGGTCTGAACCGCGGCGGACCATCGTCGCCCGCACTCTCTCTACCCCGAACTTTTCGTCCATGGCCTGGATGATCCGGCAGAGACCGGTGGTGTTGCAGGAGACGACACGCACGAACTGGCGGTTCTTCGCCTCGGCATAGTTGCAGCTGGAGCAGAAGGAGAAGCCCGCGATCTCGTGGTCCTCGCCACCCTGCCAGATCGCCTTGACGCCGTAGAGTTCGTAGAGTTTCTTGTTCTTCACGCCGACGCCGCCCGGCGTGGCGTCCACGACGATGTCCGCGTGCTTGATCATCTCGGTGACGTCGCCTGCGACCTCGATGTCGGCGTCCTCGAAGGCCTTGCGCTTGTTGATCTCCGCGATGTACAGAGGGTAGCCGCGCTGGTTCGCGATGTATGCCTCGGCGCTGGGCCTGGTCTTGGAGACTCCCACGACCTCCATATCGGGCTGAGCGGCGACCGCATCGGCGACTCTCTTGCCGATAGTGCCGAATCCGTTGATTGCGACCTTGATCATGTAAAGCTTCAGTAAGAGCAGAAGCACATAAAGGTTCCCTTCTTCCAGGCCGGGGACCGGAGGTCGGGAATGCCCCCCACCGCATTCGCGCCGGCGCCAGTTTCCTGATGGGCAGGACTATATACCGTGGTGCCACACCGCTGGTGTGGAGACCTCCCGCCGCCATGCAAACAACTTTGACTTTCTCCGTCTCTCCGCGGCCCTGGTCATCATCATCTCCCACGCCTATGCCCTCCAGATTGGATATGGGGCGATACCGGGCAACTCCCCGGCGGTGCTGGTGGGGCAGGCGGCGCTTGCCGGTCTTTTCGTGATCAGCGGGTATCTCATCCCGCAGAGCTGGATGACACAACCCGACGTGAAGCGGTTCTTCTGGAAAAGGTCACTCCGGGTCTTTCCCGCACTGGTACCGGCCCTGATCTTCACGTTTCTTCTCGTCGGTCCGCTCGCCACGACCCTTCCCCTCGTGGACTATTTCATGACACTCTTCTCACCCTTCACTCTCGCGTCTTTCGATTCGGTCTGGAACGGATCGGCCCTCGGGCTCTTCCAGTCAAACCCTGTCACCTTCGTAAACGCATCTCTCTGGACGATCCCGGTGGAGTTCATGATGTACATCCTCGTCGCACTCCTCGGTGTCGCCGGCCTCCTGCGGCGAAAAGATGTCCTTCTTGCCCTGATAGCCATCGACTTTGCGATCTGGATGGTGGTGTCCGGGGATCCCGGCCTTGCGAAGGTGCGGTTCACCCTCTACTTCCTCATCGGTGCTTACCTCGCTGTCCACCACAGGGGCCGCCGTTACGACCCCGCGACCGCCGGCGTGCTTGCCGTCGCCCTTGTCGCTGCATCGCCGACCCCCTTTGCCCTCTTTCTCGCCCTCGTCGCCGTGCCGTACATCGTCCTCGCCGTCGCCCATCTGGGTGTTCCGGCCCTGAACAGGTTCGGGAATCGCGGCGACTTCAGTTATGGCGTCTATATCTATGCCTATCCGATCCAGCAGATGATCGTCCTCTATCTCGGGACGTCAATGCCTCTCTGGCTTTTTTCGGGCCTCTCGGTCCTGCTGACCTTTCCCCTGGCCTATGCCTCCTGGCACCTCGTCGAGAAGAAGGCGCTGGCCTTAAAACAGATGGGATTCGGGGAGGAGGCCTCCCCCCTCACGACCGGGCAGAACCCCTGAAAGCGTCGAGGACCTGACGCTCATTCGGTTCTGGAAAAATCCTGTCTGTGTGCCTGTACCGGGGGTCCGGTGGCAACGGGGCGAACTTGAGAACACAGAGAATCAAAGATTCTCTGAGAAGTAAAATCTCTGGTTTTACGTGCACGGAAAATCGAAGATTTTCCTGTTCCGGCAGATCTCCGATCTGCATGGGATCGAAGACCTTCGAGATGTGAACGATGCGAGCATGAGAAAATCGAAGATTTTTGAGTAGTCCCCCGGCGGGCAGTCCGGGGAAGGCGGGGGGTTGGTGTCCCGCACCAGAACAGGAACTCTACGCCACCGAAAACGAGAGCATGCCGGACCTCTCACTCGCGGTTGCTGAAGAGGCTATCCAGAGCGGCGACGAGGTCGTCCACCCTGAAGGGTTTCGGGAGTGCCGCGGCAAAACCGTATTCTGAGTACGACGCCATCACCGGGTCGTCCGAGTACCCGCTCGACGCGATCGCCTTTACGGCAGGATCGATAGCGAGCAGGCGCTCGACTGTCTCCTTCCCTCCCATGCCGCCGGGAACGGTCAGGTCCAGAACGACGGCGTCGAAGGGTTCCCCCCGTGTCCGCGCCTCTTCGTAGCGCTCGACCGCCGCGGCGCCGTCGGCCGCGGTCTCGACGGCAAAGCCCTTTTTCCCGAGCATCAAGGCCATCACCTCCCTGATCCCCTCCTCGTCATCCATGATCAGCACCCTCCTCCGGGGCCCGCCGTTTTCACGCGCCCGGGGCGTCTCCTTTCTCTCCTCGCGCGGCGCACTCTCGCTCGCCGGGAGGTAGACCGTGAATGTCGTCCCCTCGCCGGGCGTCGAAGAGACGTCGATGGTGCCCTCGTGCCTGCGGACGATAGAGAGAGAACTCGGGAGGCCGAGGCCCCGACCATGTACCTTCGTCGTGAAATAGGGGTCGAAGATCTTTCCCAGGTGTGCAGGGTCGATCCCCTCCCCGGTGTCGGCCACCTCGATCCTGACATATCTGCCGGGGCCGAGAGAGGGGCGGGCGGCGGTTATCTCCGTGTTTTTCGCCCGAATCGTAACCGTGCCCCCATCCGGCATCGCCTGCGTGGCATTCAGGACGAGGTTCCCGATCACCTGGGAGATCTGCCCGATATCCACGTCCACTGGCCAGAGACCGTCTTCTATCTCGAAGACAGGCCGCACCGCCGATCCCCGCAGGGTGAAGGCCGTGGTCTCCGTGATCATCGCGGTGAGGTGACGGGCCTCGCGCACGGGCGCACCGCCGCGGGCGAAGGTGAGGAGTTGCGCCGTCAGGTCACGCGCCCTGAAGAGGGCAGCCTCCGCGTCTTTGAGGTATGTGCACCGTTCGTCATCCGCGGCGAGGCCGTCTTCGGCGAACTGGATGTTCGCCAGGATCGCCATCAGAAAGTTGTTGAAGTCATGAGCGATCCCGCCGGCAAGGAGACCGACAGACTCGAGTTTCTGGGCCCGGACCAGCTCCTCCTCGGCACGCCTCTCGGTAGTGACATCGCGGACGACGATCACGGAGCCGGTGACCCGCTGCTCAGGGTCACGGATCGGGGCGGTCGAGCTCGAGATGAGTCTTTCCTCCCCGTCCTTTCTGAGGAGAACAGCGTCGCCCCCGGTGCCATGAACCGGGCCGGCAATCGCCTGCCTGATCTCCGGATCGAGCACCCGCAAGACCGCGGCGAGGTCCTTCCCTTCGGCCTCTTCCTGCGGCCAGCCAGTGAGGACCTCCGCGGCGCGGTTCATCAGGACGATCCTGCCGTCGGTGCCGGTGGCGATGACGCCGTCGGCGATCGAGCGCAGGGTGACGGCAAGCCGTTCCTTCTCGGTGGCAAGGTTTGCCTCGACAGTCTTGCGTTCCTCGATCTCCGCCTTCAGTTGCCCGACGGCGCGGTCCAGGTCAGCAGTCCGCGCCGCCACGAGGTCGGCAAGGTGCCGTCTGTGGAGGGCGAGTTCGTCGTCGGCCATCCTGCGGGCGGTGACGTCGGTGTTCAGGCCGGTCATCCTGAAGGGCGTGCCGTCCTTCCATTCGACGACCCGGCCGCGGCCGAGGATCCATTTCCACCCGCCGTCTTTTGTCTTCAGCCTGAACTCGGCCTTGAAGATCTCATTCTCACCTCGGCTGGCGGCGAGAAGCGCGGCGACCGCCTTTTCCCGCTCTTCGGGATGGATAAGCCTCTCCCATGCGGAGAAGGACGGCACGAACGCGTCGGGCTCGTACCCGAGCATGCGGTACCACCCCGGACTGAAATAGGTGGTGCCGGTTGGGATGTGCCAGTCCCACAGGCCGTCGTTTGTCGCCTCAAGAGCTGCGGAAAGGCGCTCTTCACTCTTTCGCAACCGCTCCTCCGTCGTCCTCAACCGGCGGTTCATAGCCGTGAGAGTGACGAGGAGAAGGATGAGGAGGAGACCGGCGGCGGCGGCGGTCCAGACGGTCTCTCTCTCCACCTCGACCGTGCCGGGCGGGCGGTTGATCACCGTGCTCCCTGCCGGCAGGGCCGAGTCGGGGATGCCGAACCTCTGGAGTTCATTATAGTCGAACATTGCCGACTCCGGCCGCGCCACCACTGGCGGGATATCTTCGACCGGTTTCCCGTCAAGGATAGTCGACGCCATCTCCGCGGCCGTCGCTCCCTGCATAAAGCCCCGGGTCATGTAGCCGCCGACGATCCCTTTCCCGAGATAGAAGTCCCAGACGCCGTAGATGGGGACGTCTGTCGCCGCCCGCACCCTCGCCGCGACCTCGTCATAGGTGTAGCCACGACCGGTGGCGTCGGTGTTGTAGGTGAGCAGAAGGACGACGCTTTCCGGGGGAAGGATCTGTAGGGCCGCCTCAACGTCGGTGAAGGGGAGGTCTTCGAGGACGGTCACGTTCACCTGGTCCTCGTAGGCGGGGATGATCTCCCGGAGAAGAAGTGCGTTCTCCTTCCCTGCGGTCGAGATGTTGTCGTTGACGATGACGAGGGTCTCCGTCTCGGGGTGGAGAGAGAGGGCGAGGTCGATCGTCCGCGGGATCTCGTAGTCCTCCATCACGCCGGTGAAGTCAGGGCTCTCGGGGGCCGGACGGTCGGGCCGCCAGTTCAGGCCGGTAACGACGACAGGCGTCTCCGGGAAGAGGGTGTCTTTGTACTCCCTGAGGAACTGGTAGGCATCCTCCTCAGAGGCGATGATGACGTCAGGAGGGCTGTCCCGATATTTTTCCCGGTAGATGGCAGCGAAGTCATCATAGTACGCCTCGCCGGCGGCGTGCTTCGTGTCCATGTACTCGATACGCAGATCTGTCCGGGCATCGGGCGGGAGGACAGAGACGACACCGGCGACGACGTCGTCAGTCCAGGTAAATCCCTGGTTGTAGGAGAGGAGGAGCATCACAGTCCGGGTATCGTCGACATCACCGGCGGCACCCGGCGTGATCAGGACCAGAAGAATGAGGAGGGTGCAGATCAGCGTCCGCGGCAGGTTGGGGGAGGGGCTCTCCGTGCCGGTCACGGGAGATACATTGAGGAACCATGAAATAAACATTGCGTTTCATGCAGTTCAGGGTTTTCATCCTTTGCATCATTTTATTTTAAAATAACTGTGGATACAGCCCGTTTTCCCGGAAAAAACGAGGCAATTTCTGGGTTTAAATACATATTCCAACTGGCAGGTCTGGAGACCTCTCAAAGGCGCTCCAGGGCCTCCCGCCCGCTCATGCCCTCCGCGATCCCGAGGGCCCGGGCCGGACCGTTTGCCGCGGCGATCGTCCCGGCAAGGATGTCGTCGACAGTCCGGATCGACGGCCCCGATGCCGGCCGCACCTTCGCCGCCGCGTAGCCGAACTTCTCCAGGGCCTGCACGTCGACGGCGCCACAACCCACGAGGCCCTTCTCCATCTTCACGAAGACGAGGTTTGCCGGGCCGAGGGGGATCACAAAGCCCTCGGCCTTCTTCCCACCGATGGTGAGAGGTATGCTGTCCATACATGCGGTGGCACCTTCGAGGATATGAACCGCGTGGGAAAAAGTTTCCCTTCACAGGATTAACCACGGAAAAACAGAGAGACCGGAAGAGAGAGGGCGAACCGCAAAAAAAGAGATGGGATCTCGAAAGGCCCTATTCCTTCGGGGTCTCGTCGAGCAGATCTCGCACCATCTTGATCGCGCAGAGGTCGCCGCACATCGAACAGGTGTCGAGGTCGCCGTCCCTCTCGTGCATCTTCCGGGCGTGGTCGCCGTACATCGCCGCCTTGAACTGGTCGTCCCAGTTGAGGCGCCTGCGAGCCTGGGCCATCTTCAGGTCGGCCTTGGCATGGGCACCCTCGCCGAGGCGCACGATGTCGCCGACATGCGCAGCGATCTTTGCGACCCGCGTCCCCTCGACGATGTCGTCGAGGTCAGGGAGGGCGAGGTGCTCCGCGGGCGAGACCATGCAGAGGAAGTCGAGGCCGTGCATCGCCGCCACCGCCCCGCCGATCGCCCCGACAACGTGGTCGTAGCCCGTGCCGATGTCGGTCACCAGGGGGCCGAGGAGGTACAGGGGCGCCCCGTCGGTGAGTTCCTTCATCATCTGCACGTTGTAGCCGATCTGGTCGATGGGCATGTGGCCCGGTCCCTCGATGAAGCGCTGGACCCCGCGGGAAAGTGCCTGCTTTGCGAGGCGGGCGAGGGTGACGTACTCCGTCGCCTTCGCAAGCCTCTCCGCATCGTACAGGCAGCCTGGCCGCATGCCGTCGCCCAGGGAGATGACGACGTCGTTCTCCTCCAGGATATCAAGGAGGTAGCCGTATTCCTTATAGAGAGGGTTTTCCTCGCCGGTGGCCGCCATCATTGCAACATGGAAGGCGCCGCCCCGCGAGACCACGCCCATGATCCTGGGGTCGGCCTTCAGGGCGGCAAGGGCGTCCTGGTTCACCCCGCAGTGGAGGGTGAGGAAGTCCACGCCCTGCTTGCAGTGGTCCCTGATGACATTGAAGAGGATGTCCGAGGTGACGTCCGCGGCCGATCCGGCACGCCTGACCGCCTCGTAGATCGGGACCGTGCCGACAGGAGCGTCGAGGGCGAGGATCCGCTTTCTCATCGCCGGAAGGTCGCCGCCGGTCGAGAGGTCCATGAGGGCGTCGGCGCCGTTTGCGAGTGCCGCCTCGGCCTTCCTGATCTCAAGGTCAGGGTCGCACCTCTGCATCGAGGTGCCCACATTGACATTCACCTTGATCCGGCACCCTTCCCCGATGGCGACGAGGCGGTGCGGGCGACGGGGGTTGGCTGCGACGGTGATCCGTCCCCTCGTCACAGCACGGGCGGCCTGCCGTGGTGAAAGCCCCTCGTCCCTCGCGATCGCCTCGATCTCGGGCGGGACGCCTTTGAGGGACTCCTTGATCAGGGTTTGCATAACACACATCTGTCACCGATCCTTATTATTCTGCATGCCAGTCACGTGGTTGCCGGGAGAGGGGTTCTTCGCGAACAGTTACCTCTTCGGCGATATCCTCATCGACGCCGGGGTCTACCCGATGGCCGTCGCCCCCCATGCGGACAGGGTCAGGACGATCGTCATCACCCACACGCACTACGACCATATCGCCCACCTGAAGGAGATCGCGGCGATGACCGGGGCCGAGGTCTGCGTCCATGCCCTCGACGTCCCCGGCCTCACCGATGATACCCGGAGTCTTGCGCCGATGTTCTGCGAGCAACCCCCGATGGTCGTCCCCGACCGCATCCTCGCGGACGGGGACAGGGTCGGCGGCCTTCTTGTCATCCACACGCCCGGCCACACGCCCGGCGGGATCTCCCTGTACAGCGAGGAGGAGCGTGCTCTCTTCTGCGGCGACACCGTCTTCCCGGGCGGGTCATTCGGGCGGTGCGACTTTCCGGGCGGGGACGGCCGCGCCCTCGCCGCCTCGGTAGAGCGCCTCTCCAACCTCGACGTCGAGGGCCTGTACCCCGGCCACGGCGAACCGTTGAAGAGCGGCGGCAGCAGGCATGTCAGGGCGTCGGCCCTCGCCCTGAAGGGCATGCGGTGATGAAGGGCGTCTACTGCCTTGTCCTCCGGACGAGGGCCTGCGAGATAGAGGTCGGCCGTCTCGGGGCCGTCCGCTTCAGGGCCGGGTATCACATCTATGTCGGTTCGGCCCTCGGCCCCGGCGGACTCGAGGCGCGGGTCGGCCGGCATGTCAGGCGTGCGGCGACGTGGGAGGGGCGGCCGCACTGGCACATCGACCGCCTCCTCCTCTCTCCCGACATCGCTCTCAGGGGTGCGGTCCTCGGGGCGACGGAGGAGGATATGGAGTGCCGGATCGCCGCCGCGATCGGCGGGGAGGCCGTGCCGGGTTTCGGATGCACGGACTGCTCCTGTCCCTCGCACCTCTTTTTCCGGCCTGAAGATCCTTTTGCAGAGATCGCGGAGGCGTTCAGGAGGGCGGGCCTCGTCCCGCAGATCAGAAAGAGCAATATGGGTGAAGTCCATCTCAGTGTATGAAGGTCCTCGGCGTATCAGGGAGCATGAGAAAGGACGGCAACACCGCCCAGCTGGTCAGGTACATCCTTGCGAAGGTGCAGATGTCAGGGATCGAGACCGAATTCGTCTCCCTCGCCGGACGCATCGTCCACCCCTGCACCGGGTGCGAGAGGTGCAAGGAGACGAAGTGGTGCGTCATCGAGGGGGACGGGTGGGGCGACATCGCCCAGCGGATGCTCGAGGCCGAGGTGGTCGTCATCGGGTCGCCGACCTACTACTATGACGTCAACGGCCAGATGAAGAACCTCATCGACCGGACCTACTCCCTGTACCATGACCGAAAACTCGCGGGCAGGAATGCCGTGGCGGTGACGGTCTGCGCCGACCGCGGCTGCGAGCGTTCCCTGGAGACGATCGAGGGATTCCTGAACACCCACCAGTTCTCGTACCTCGGCCATGTCTGCGGGAAGGCCTATCTCCCGGGCGAGATCATGACAGACGCCCGGGCGGTGAAGAAGGCCGACGGCGTCGCAAAAAAGATCGTCAACCTCCTCCAGCCGAAGGACTAAAACTTTTTTTCAGTTCCAGGAAATTCCTGTTGTACAGAGCCAGCGATGTTTTCAAAGAACCGCCTGAAACTCCGTTTCATGAGCGATTCTTCAGAGCCCATTTTCCCTGCACGGCGGATCAGAGGTCCGCCGTCTCCAGATATCTCCGGGGTCCGGGGTTCCCGGGCACCCGCGGCTCTTTTCCCTCTTCATCACGGGAGGGGCGAAGATCCCCTTCCACCACCCCGTACTTGAGCACGTCCTCGAAACGCCCTCTGTGAAAGAGGTGCCCCCGCCGGCATCCCTCAAGGCGCAGCCCGGCCTTTTCGAGCACCCGCGCGGAGGCCGGGTTCCGCCGCAGGCAGGAGGCATGGACCCGGTGGAGGCCGAGGGGCCCGAAAGCGAAGGCGACGGCCGCCACCGCCACCTCGGTCGCATAACCCCGCCCCCACGCGTCGGTCCTGATCCAGTAGCCGAGTTCGGCGTTCCTGTTCGCGGGGTCGATGGTCAGGCCGACCGACCCGATGAGGACGCCGTCGCCGGCCCGCACAATCTTCCAGACAGCGCACCGGCCGTTCGTCCACCCCGCGATGCTCGCCGCGATCCAGGCCGTGGCCATTCCCTGCGGGTACGGGTAGGGCATCCGCACCGCCGTATCTGCGATCGCGGGGTCGTCGGCAAGGCGTGCGATCTCCGGGGCGTCTGAGAACCTGAACGGCGCAAGAAAGAGATGCGCGGTCCGAAGGGTCGGCTGGACAGTCATCGTCCTGATCAGGCCACCCCGAGGATCCTCGCCGCCAGGTGGGCGGCGTTCTCCCCGCCATCGACCGCGACGCAGGCGACAGGCACGCCCTTCGGCATCTGCACGACCGAGAGGAGCGCATCGAGGCCGCCGAGGAGTTTTCCTGAGACCGGGACGCCGATCACCGGCTTCTTCGTCTTCGAGGCGACGACACCCGGCAGGGCCGCCGACATCCCGGCGATGCAGATGAAAACCTTCGCGTCCGAGGCCTTCACGTACCCCTCCAGGCGGTCCGGGTCGCGGTGGGCCGAGATCACCTGGAGGTCGTATGTGATCCCGTACTCGTCGAGCACTTTTGCGGCCTTCTCGGCGATGGCGCTGTCCGAGGCCGACCCTGTAATAACGGCAACATCAGGCATGATATCTCTCTATTTTCCTCAGGATAGTATAGCCCGAAAGGTGGTTATCCTTTGTCCTGCACGGCCGCGGGGGTAACCTACATTTCCCCCTAGCGTGCACCAGTATATACTGATCTCTTATGGAAAACGAAAGACTCCTGATGCTGCCAGGCCCGGTACCGGTGCCGGAACGGGTTCGGCAGGCAATGATGCGGCAGGCAATCAACCACCGCGGCCCCGAGTTCGGCGCCGCCTACGCCGAGAGCGTTGACGTCCTCAAGGACTGCTTCGGGACCAAAAACGAGGTGTACATCATCAGCGGTTCCGGCACCGCCGGCATGGAGGCGGCGATCGCCAACTTCGGGCAGGGCAAAAAGATTGCCTCCCTCGTCAACGGCAAATTCGGCGAGCGCCTCTGGAAGATCGGGCAGCGTTGCGGCGAAGCGACCGCCATCAACTCAGAGTGGGGCACGCCCGTCAACCTGGACGCCCTTGCCGAGGCCCTGGAGAACGGCGCCGAGGTCGTGACGATGGTCCACAACGAGACCTCCGCCGGCATCCTCAACCCGGCGAAGGACGTCGGGAAACTCGCCCGCAAGCACGACGCCCTCTTCGTGATGGACGGCGTCACCTCCGTCGGCGGCGACGACGTCCGCATGGACGAGTGGAATGTGGACGTTGCGATCGTCGGTTCGCAGAAGTGCCTCGCCGCACCGGCAGGCCTTGCGGCCGTCGCGGTCTCTGACCGCGCCTGGGAGAGGATCGCCGAGAAGAGGCCCTTCTACCTCGACCTCGCGGCCTACCGGAAGAACGGCCAGAAGAGCCCGATGGAAACCCCATACACCCCGGCCGTGCCCCTGTTCCTCGCCCTTGCCGAGGCCCTCGCCATCATCAAGGAAGAAGGCATGCAGGCCCGCGTCGCCCGGCACCACAGGATGTCGGCCTCGGTCCGCGCCGCGGTCGCCGCCTGGGGCCTTGAAATGTTCCCGACCCTCGACGCCGTCTCCGCATACTCGAACACAGTCACGGCGGCGAAGATGCCCGAGGGCGTCACAGACAGCGCCCTCCGCGGCACCGTCAAGAAGATGGGCATCGAGATCGCCGGCGGCCAGGACCACCTCAAGGGCAAGATCTTCAGGATCGGCTCGATGGGTGCGGTCAGCGCCCCCGAGATCCTCGCCACCCTCGCCACCGTCCAGTACGCACTTCGCAAGGCAGGAGTTGCCGGCGTGGGCGACGGTGTCGAGGCCGCGGCAGAGGTGCTCGACGCATGAAGGTCGGCGTCGCTGACACCACCTTCGCACGCGTCGACATGGGCGCGATCGCCATCGACGAGCTCCGCAAACACGCGAGCGTCGGTATCGAGCGCTACACCGTCCCGGGGTTCAAGGACCTCCCGGTCGCCTGCAAGAAACTCATCGAGGAGCGGGGATGCGACATCGTCATCGCCCTCGGCATGCCTGGCGGCAAGGAAAAGGACAGGATGTGCGCCCATGAGGCCTCCCAGGGCCTCATGCTCGCCCAGCTCATGACAAACCACCACATCATCGAGGTCTTCGTCCACGAGGACGAGGCCGGAACAGAGAGTGAACTTGCCTGGCTTGCCGAACAGCGGACAAGGGAGCACGCCGTCAATGCCGTGAACCTCGTCCTCAGGCCGCAGGTCCTCACCAGGCAGGCCGGCACAGGCCAGAGGCAGGGCTTCGAGGACGTCGGCCCTGCGAGGCAGTGAACCGGCAGAATAAAAAGAGAACACAGACAGGATCGATCGAGGAGAAGACAATGGCAATCAAGCTTGGCTTTGTGGTTGCGGAGTTCAACCGCGACATCACCTATATGATGGAGATCGAGGGGCGGGAGCACGCGAAGTTCCTCGGCGCAGAGGTCACCGAGTGCTTCTATGTGCCCGGCGCCTATGACATGCCCCTGGCGATCAAGAAACTCCTCTCCGAGGGGAAGGTCGACGCCGTCGTCACGATCGGCTGCGTCATCGAGGGCGCGACCCAGCACGACGAGATCGTCGT